>NZ_KV792021.1:0-158097 GCF_001808085.1 Staphylococcus sp. HMSC14C01 | reverse complement strand
TGTTAGAAATTATGTCCCAGCCTCTTTTTTACTTTAGTAGCTCATTCAACTATTAATAATCCTAAATATATAATCAACAACTATATTTATTTTATATAAATTAATATAATTTTTTAACTTAAAATAATTTGAATTATCACAAATGACATCACTATATAATAACGTTATAATATATATTAAAGGATGGGAGAAAGAATGGGTAAAAAACAAATTAGAAAAAATATCTTATCACAAATGAAAGACTTTGATAAAAAAAGTAAGCATAAAGCTGATATTTGGTTAATGAAACAATTAATTGAAAACGAAAAATTCAAAAATGCACATCGTATCGGTATATTTTTGTCTATGCCACACGAGATTAATACATACAATATTATTAATTTCGCTTTAGATAATGGAAAACAAATTTTTGTGCCCAATACAGATTACAGAAGTCGTAATATGAACTTTAAACAACTATTAGATTTGTCATCAATAGCTACCGATGATAAAGGCATTAATTATGTTAATGAAGATACATCTATTAGTAATGACATGGATTTACTTATTGTACCTGGAGTAGCTTTTCAAACAAATGGTTTTCGTATAGGGTATGGAGGAGGTTACTATGATAAATTTCTAAATCAACACGATATTAACTCAATTAGTCTTATATATGACTTCCAAATATCAGATTTCGATGTGGAAAAACATGATCAACCTGTAGATAATTTAATTATATGTAACACTAAATTTGGGAGGAATTAATGAATATTGATAAACTATATTGGAAATCAATTTATTATTGGATCAAATATTTTAACTATAAATTAGAACACACAGATAAAAATACAAATGAAATTTGGTTATTCAATAAGAAAAAAGAAGAACTTATTGTATTTAGAAAAGAAGTGAGTTCAACTCAAGAGATACGCTTCGACAAATCTAAAATAAATGATCATAAAGAGAATTTACAAAAAAAGTTAGGATTTAAAATTAAAAAAGTTGAGTTCTTCTACTTTTTAGAAACATCGATGAATATTGATAATTTCGATGAAACGCATCCTACTAAGTTGATTTATCATAGTATCACTAATAAAAAAGACTTAGAAAATACAATGCCTAATTTTATTTTAAAAAAACGCGTTAATAAAAAAGATAAAAAATCATCGTTAGATTATAAAAAGCGTGTACTTAATACGAACCTTGTTGATAAGTATATGATGATATTTTCACCAATGACTTATACACTTATAGCTATAAATGTCCTAGTATGGTTATATATGAAGATTTATCTAAATCATTTTTCAGATATTAAGCTACTAGATGTTGGGGGATTAGTACACTTCAATGTAGTGCACGGAGAGTGGTACCGTCTTATTACCTCGATGTTTTTACATTTTAATTTTGAACATATTTTAATGAATATGCTATCTTTATTCATTTTTGGTAAAATTGTAGAGACGATCGTTGGTCCATATAAAATGTTAGGTATCTATTTAATTTCTGGATTATTTGGAAACTTTGCTTCGTTATCCTTTAATATAAGTACAATATCTGTTGGTGCAAGTGGAGCCATTTTTGGTCTTATAGGGGCTATTTTAACGATGATGTACTTAAGTAAGACTTTTAATAAGAAAATGATAATACAATTGTTAGTTGTTGTATTAATATTGATTTTTGTCTCGCTATTTATGTCGAATATTAATTTAATGGCTCATTTAGGTGGTTTCATAGGTGGTATCCTTATGACATTAATAGGCTATTATTTTCATGAAAATCGTAATTTATTTTGGTTATTTTTAATTTTATTATTAGTACTTTTTGTTTTATTACAAATTAGAATATTTTCAATTAAAGAAGAAAATATTTACGATAAACTTATTAAAGACGAAATGATATCCTATAATTATGATGATGCTTTATCAATTGTTGAACATACAATCAATAAAGGATACGATGATGATGAAACATATTACTTAAAAGGTTTAATAACTGCTACTAAAAGTTCTAAAGCAGAGGCAATGGCTGATTGGGAAAGAGGCCTAAGAAGTCATCCTAACTCTGCATTATTAAACTATGAATTATCCATAGCTAATAGAGCATTAAATGATAACGATAAATCTTTAAAATATATAAAAAAAGCTTTGAAAATTGATGCCAATAACCAAAGCTATAAAAATTTAGAAAAAGAATTGAAAGATAGTAATGAATCGAAAAATTAACAATTTTTATGATGTCTTGCAACTTTTGAAACGTTATGGTTTTATTATATATTTTAAAGATAAAGAAGATATGTATGAAATGATGCAACAAGAAATACGTTCTCTTTACAATTATGATCTTTTAACAAATGAAGAATATCTAAAATGTATTTTAATAATTAATCAAAGAAGGAATGAGCATAAATGAAAAATATTATTTTAGCAGCTGATATAGGTGGAACAACATGTAAACTTGGTATCTTTGATACAAAATTAGAACGATTACATAAATGGTCTATTGAAACCGATACTTCAGACCATACAGGTCGAACTTTATTAAGGCAAGTCTTTGATTCTTTTAAAGAAGCAACTGAATCTTATCATTTTGATCTTCAAAATGTTATCGGAGTTGGTATAGGAGTTCCTGGTCCTGTTGATTTTGAAACGGGAATCGTACATGGGGCTGTTAATTTACATTGGCCTGGAAATGTAAATGTGAGAGAGATTTTTAGTGAATTTATAGATTGTCCTGTATATGTGGATAATGATGCAAATGTAGCTGCACTGGGTGAAAAGCATAAAGGTGCTGGTCAAGGTGCAAATGATGTAGTTGCTATTACACTTGGTACTGGTCTTGGTGGAGGCATCATTTCAAATGGTGAAATTGTACATGGTCATAATGGTTCAGGTGCAGAAATAGGTCATATTAGAACTGATTTTGATCAACGTTTTAATTGTAATTGTGGCAAATCAGGATGTATTGAAACTGTTGCTTCAGCTACTGGAGTGGTTAATTTAGTCAATTTTTATTATCCTAAACTAACTTTTAAATCATCTATTTTATCACTTATAAAAGAGAATAAAGTAACTGCTAAAGCTGTATTTGATGCAGCAAAAGCAGGAGATCAATTCTGTATATTTATAACAGAGAAGGTCGCAAATCATATCGCTTATTTATGTAGTATAATTAGTGCTACAAGCAATCCTAAATATATTGTTTTAGGTGGAGGAATGTCTACAGCTGGATTAATATTAATTGAAAATATTAAAACAGAATATCATAATTTAACATTTACTCCTGCTCAAAAAGATACTGAAATTGTCCAAGCAAAACTTGGAAATGATGCTGGTATCACTGGTGCTGCTGGACTAATAAAAACATATATAATTGAAAAGGATGGTGTTAAATAATGGCTATTATTGATGTAGTTGTTATACCAGTCGGAACGGAAGGTCCTAGTGTTAGTAAATATATTGCAGAAATCCAAACGAAACTAGAAGCATTTAAAAAGCAAGGTAAAATTGACTATCAATTAACCCCTATGAATACGCTTATCGAAGGTGATCTTAAAGATTTATTTGAAGTAGTTCAAGCAATTCACGAATTACCATTTGATAAAGGATTAGATAGAGTATGTACAAATATCCGTATTGATGATAGAAGAGATAAGTCTCGTAAAATGAATGATAAATTAAAATCTGTTCAAAAACATTTAGATAAACAAGGTGAATAATATGAGAATTTCTAATTTATCTTTAGGATTAGTTGATACAAACGCGTATTTTGTAGAAAGCGATAACAGTGTATTATTAGTTGATCCTGCTGGAGAATCTGATAAAATATTTAAGAAATTAAATCAAATCAATAAACCTTTAAAAGCAATACTACTTACACACGCTCATTTTGATCATATTGGTGCTTTAGACGATGTATTATCCAAATATGATGTACCTGTTTATATGCATAAAGAAGAATTTTCTTTCTTAACTGATCCTGAAAAAAATGGTTCTTCAAAATTTAAACAATATGGTATGCCACTCACTACTAGTAAAGCTCAACCAATTGCTTTAGATGAAGGTAATTTTACAATCGATGAATTTAAATTCAATGTTCTTCATACACCAGGTCATTCGCCAGGAAGTTTAACTTACGTTTTTGACGATTTTGCAGTAGTAGGAGATACATTATTTAATAACGGTATTGGAAGAACAGACTTATATAGAGGAGACTATGAAACATTAGTAGACTCAATTAAGGATAAATTATTTGAATTAGACGGAGATTTGCCTTTATTCCCAGGTCATGGTCAATACACTACGGTAGATGACGAACAACTCAATCCATATTTAGATGGACAATAAAAAAGTAATTTAAACACCTCTTACGTTTATATATGTAGGAGGTGTTTTTTTTGAAATTATTATTTCAAGAAATAATTAATAAAGCAATTTCAAAAAATGCAAGTGACGTACACTTTATTCCTTCAGAGGATAAAGTACATATTAAATTCAGAGTGAATGATATATTAGAGACATATGAAATGTTTAGTAATGACATTTATGAAAAATTATTAATTTATATGAAATTTAAAGCAAATTTAGATGTATCAACACATCAAATAGCTCAAAGTGGTAGATATACTTATCATGCTAAATCAATATTTTATTTAAGAATTTCTACTTTACCTTTGTCATTAGGAGTAGAAAGTTGTGTTATTAGACTTATCCCTCAATATTTCACTTCTAAAAGAGAGTATAAGGACTTTAATGACTTTAAATCTCTAATGAATAAAAAGCAAGGTCTCATTTTACTTACTGGTCCAACAGGTTCAGGTAAAAGTACTTTGATGTATCAATTAGTACTCTATGCTTTTCAAGAATTAAATTTAAATGTTATTACAATTGAAAATCCTGTTGAACAATTATTAAAAGGCATAACACAAGTGTCAGTAAATCATAAAGCCGGTATAGATTATGTTAGTTCATTTAAAGCAATATTAAGATGTGATCCAGATGTTATTTTAATTGGTGAAATTAGAGATGCTGAAGTGGCAAAATGTGTTATTCAAGCAAGTTTAAGTGGTCATTTAGTGTTAACTACTATGCATTCAAGCAATTGTAAGGGCGCAATACTCAGATTGTTAGAGATGGGGATTAGTGTTCAAGAAATTTCACAAGCAATAAATGTTATTTCAAATCAAAGATTAGTTACAACTACTTCAAATCAAAGAAAGCTTGTTTGTGAGTCTATTACAAATAATCAAATTCAATATTTTTTTGAACATAACCATACGCTTCCTAAGACATTTAATAATTTAAAAGAAAAATTGTTATCGCTATCGAAAGAAGGTCTTATATGTGAAGATGTGGTTGAAAAATATATTTAACAAACATTCTAAAGTTCTTAATGAAAACCAACAAATTATACTTCTAAATAATTTGAATAACTTACTTAAAAGTGGATTTACATTATTAGAAAGTTTTAATTTTATAAATTTGTATTTTAATTATAAAAATAAAGATATAGCAAATAAGATAGTTAAAATAATAAAAACAGGAGGAGAATGCGATCAAATATTAGAATTAATAGGCTATCCTAAATCTATTATCACTCAAATTCAATTTGCGCAGAAATATGGGAATATAAATGAAGCACTAGAGGAAGCAATGAATTATTTAAAAACAAATCTTCAAGCTAAACAACGAATATTAAAAGCTATTCAATATCCCATCATTTTAATTGCAATATTTATAACTATGTTAAGTATATTAAATTATACAGTTTTACCTCAATTTGAACATCTGTATTCAATGATGGATGTTAAACTCAATTTATCACAAACTATTATTACATATTTAATTAGTCATTTACCGCAAATTTTTCTTTTTGTTTTTTTTACTTTACTAACTTTATCCATCATTATATTTATCTTTCTTAATAAATTAGATATATCCAAAAAACTTACATTCATTTCTTACATACCAATTGTACGTTTTTATTATTCGACTATAAAAACATATCAACTTGCTAATGATTTAGCTTTATTTTATAAAAATGGTATTAGTATTCAACAAGTCGTAGATATGTACATTCATCTACAAAACAACTCATTTTTGAATTATATTGGTATCGTTATTCAAAATGAACTAAATAGAGGCATTAATTTACCCAATATTTTGATTAAAATACCATGTTATCAATATGATTTAATACAGTTTATTAAGCAAGGTGAGAAAAATAATAAATTAGATATTGAGTTGAAAATGTATTGTCAAATATTAATTCAAAGGCTCCAACAAACAGCTTTAAAACAGTCAAAAATTATCCAACCTATCGTATTTATATTCTTAGGAGCCTTTATAGTCAGCTTGTATCTAGTGATCATGTTACCCATGTTCCAACTTATGCAAAATATTAAGTAAAGTAAAATGGAGGTTTTTTATGAAAAAATTCAAAAATAAATTAAAAGCTTTTACTTTAATTGAGATGTTACTTGTACTATTAATAATTAGTGTTTTACTCATTCTTATTATTCCGAATATAGCTAAACAAATGTCACATATTCAATCAACAGGATGTGAAGCACAAGTGAAAATGGTCAATAGTCAAATTGAAGCTTATACTTTAAAACATAATAGAGTTCCTAATTCTATTGAGGACTTAGTAACTGAAGGGTTTATAAAACAAGGGCAATCATCTTGTAAGTCTGGAGAAACTATCAGTATTAAAAATGGAGAAGCAGTTGCAGAGTAAGAATATTAAAGCATTCACTTTTATAGAGAGCTTGTTAATCATTTTGATTTTAACAATCTTACTTAATGCAACTTTAAGGGTAAATGTATTTAACAATATTTCTTTGTCAGACGATTTAAAAGCAACACAATTTGTTAATCAATTAGAATATTTTAAATCTAAAGCGATGCATGATCATCAATCTATTACATTGTTAATTTCAAAACATTCCTCAATTATAAAAGTAATAGAAGCACATGGTGGGCGGTACAACTACAATATTGAAGATGGAAAAATAGTTGAAGTTAGAAATTTAGAGAAAATTACTTTTAATAAAGAAGGAAGAATAAATCAGTTTGGCTCTTTAATATTGAAAATCAATCAACATCAATATAAGTTGATTATTAATATTGAAAAAGGAAGAATTAGATATTTTAAAATTTAAAGCAGTGTTACTCATCGATAGTTTATTTAGCTTGTATATATTCACTACTATAGTTTTTACTTTAATTCCACTACTAATCAGTTTAAATCATACATTAAAAAGAGAATACCAAATTATTGAAATCAAGCAAACTATAATGAGTAGTATCAACCATTATGATAAAAAAACCCTTTCAAAAGGTATAAATTTAGGTGATTATCATATTAAACTTTATTCCAACAAAATATGTGGACTTCACAAAGAAACTGAAATCGAATCATGCGTTAAATATTAAATTAAAATCATTCACTTTAATAGAAATGTTAGTTTCATTATTTTTAACAACAATGATGTTAACATTTTTTCCTCAATTAATTAAATTGACTCATTCCTATTTATACGAGTCATATAATAGTTATCAAACAGAATATGCTTTTTTTCAGACAAATATAACTCAAATTATTTCGAAAAAGCATCATGCCCTTATAATTAAGGATAAACATACAATTATCATTGATAATGAATCGTCTAAAGATTATATAGAATTTAAAAACAACAAACTATTTTACAAAATTAATGGGAATGGCAATATCGTTTTACTAAATAACGTCATCAATGCAGAATTTCAAATTTTACCTTCTAACATCATAAAATTAAAACTAAAAATAGGTGATAAAAACGATTACTATGAAAAAAACTTATTTTTATAAAATGAAAGGATATATAAGTAGCTATACATTATTTATTCTTAGTATATATTTGATAATTATATCTACTTATTCTGCTCAATATAGTATAAAATTAAAAACAATACATAATATTCAAATATATTATGATAGTATAATAAGTGATAAACTTAAGAGAGGTGATTAGGATGACTCATTCTTATTTACCACTTATATTAACAGGCTTTATGGGTACTGGTAAAAGTACTATTGGCAAATATTTGGCTTCAAAATTACACTATTCATATATTGATTTAGATACATATATAGAAATGAAAGAATTTAAAACAATACCAGATATTTTTAATGAAATTGGTGAAAAAGGATTTCGTAAGTTAGAGTATAAATATTTAAATGATTGTATTGGTAAATATGATATTATATCAACCGGGGGAGGAATTATAGAAAACGATAATTCTATCTCACTTTTAAAAAATAAAACAGTTATTTGGTTAGATTGTGATATAGATATTATCTATAATAGAATTGCTAATGATCCACATAGACCAAATGCGAAAAACAAAAGTGAAAAACAATTAAAAGACTTGTATTTATCGAGAGTTTCAAGATATAATGAAATCGCATCCAAAAAAGTAGATAGTAGTAAAACAATTGAATGTGTATATAAAACAATTTTAAATCATATACCATGCGAATGATCAGTATTAGAGAGAATAACTTGAACTGATTCTATAGTTGTTTTGAAATTATGTCATGTTATCGCCGAAGGTGCAAGTAAACTACGAAACTCTCAGGCAAAAGGATAATACTGTTACGCAGTCCTGGATTTGTTATTTAGACAGGGTAGCTTCTGCTACTCTGCTTTTTTTATAAAAAAATAGGGGGTTTTTAAATGACAAACGAATTAAAAAAGACACCATTATATGAAACTTATGTAAATAGTGGTGCTAAAATAGTTGAATTCGGTGGGTGGGCTATGCCTGTTCAATTTACTAGTATTAAAGAAGAACATAACGCAGTTAGATACAAAGTAGGTATGTTCGATGTAAGTCATATGGGAGAAATTTTAATAGAAGGTGAAAATGCTAGTAAATTTGTTCAATATTTACTTTCGAATGATACTACTAATTTATCTGAAACTAAAGCTCAATATACAGCTTTATGTAATGATGAGGGTGGTATTATTGATGATTTAGTAACATATAAAATTGCTGATAACAAATACTTATTAATTGTTAATGCAGCCAATACTGATAAGGATTTCGAATGGATTCAAAAACATCAATCTAAATTTAATGCTACTGTAACAAATGTGTCTGAACAGTATGGTCAATTAGCGGTTCAAGGCCCTCAAGCAAGAACTTTAGTAAGTGAACTTGTTGATATTGATGTAAGTGAAATGAAGCCTTTTGAATTCAAACAAAATGTAACTATTTTTGGAAAAAATGTTATCTTATCTCAATCTGGATATACAGGTGAAGATGGTTTTGAAATTTATTGTAATTCAAATGATACAGTTGACATTTGGAATGGTTTTATTGATAAAGGCGTTGTACCTTGTGGTTTAGGTGCAAGAGATACACTTAGATTAGAAGCTGGTTTACCTCTTCATGGACAAGATCTCACTGAATCAATTACGCCTTATGAAGGTGGAATTGCTTTTGCTGCTAAACCTTTAATTGAAGATGAATTTATTGGTAAATCTGTTTTAAAAGATCAAAAAGAGAATGGGTCAAAACGACGTACTGTAGGTTTAGAACTTATAGATAAAGGCATTGCAAGAACGGGTTATACAGTAATGAATCTTGACGGAAAAGAAATAGGTGAAATTACTTCAGGAACTCAATCACCTTCTTCAGGAAAATCAATTGCTATGGCTATTATTGATCGTGATGAATTTGAGTTAGGTAAAGAATTACTAGTTCAAGTTCGTAAAAGACAATTAAAAGCTAAAATTGTTAAGAAAAATCAAATCGAAAAATAACTAAGGGGTGTGCAATGTGAGTCATCGTTATATACCATTAACTGATAAAGATAAAAAAGAAATGTTAGAAACAATTGGAGCAAATTCAATTACCGAGCTCTTTGGAGATATTCCAAAAGATATTTTACTTAATAGAGATTTGAATATAGATAGTGCAGAAGCTGAAACTTCACTTTTAAGAAGATTGAATACTATTGCAAATAAAAATATTACTAAAGAAACACATGTGAGTTTTTTAGGTGCAGGAGTATATGATCATTACACACCTGCAGTAGTAGACGCTATGATTTCTCGTTCTGAATTTTATACTGCTTATACACCTTATCAACCTGAAATTTCTCAAGGTGAACTACAAGCAATTTTTGAATTCCAAACATTAATTTGTGAACTTACTCAAATGGATGTCGCAAATTCGTCTATGTATGATGGCATAACTAGCTTTGCCGAAGCTTGTATATTAGCTTTTAATCATACTAAAAAGAACAAAATTGTAGTATCTAAAGGTCTCCATTATCAGGCTCTACAAGTATTAAAAACGTATATTAAAGTAAGAAAAGAATTTGAAATTGTTGAAGTTGATTTAAATGGAACGATTACTGACCTAGAAAAATTAGAACAAGCAATTGATGATGATACTGCAGCAGTTGCTGTACAATATCCTAACTTCTATGGATCAATTGAAGATTTAGAAAAAATTCATTCTTATATTGAAAATAAAAAAGCGTTATTCATTGTTTATTCTAACCCATTAGCATTAGGCGTTTTAACACCTCCAGGCCAATTTGGAGCAGATATTGTTGTTGGTGATACACAACCATTTGGTATTCCTACTCAATTTGGCGGTCCTCATTGTGGTTACTTTGCTACTACTAAAAAGTTAATGCGTAAAGTTCCTGGCAGATTAGTAGGACAAACGCAAGATGATGAAGGTAATAGAGGGTTTGTTCTTACTTTACAAGCTCGTGAACAACATATTCGTCGTGATAAAGCCACATCAAATATTTGTTCAAATCAAGCATTGAATGCTTTAGCATCCTCAATTGCTATGTCAGCTCTTGGTAAACAAGGTATTTATGATATTGCGGTTCAAAACTTAGAACATGCTAATTATGCTAAAAATCAATTTAAAAACAACGGTTTTGAAGTCCTAGATGGTACATCTTTTAATGAATTTGTTGTTAAGTTTAATCAACCTATCAAAGATGTAAATAAAAAATTAGCAGAACATGGTTTCATCGGAGGCTTTGACTTAGGTGAAGCTTCATCAGACTTTGACAATTATATGTTAATTGCTGTTACTGAATTAAGAACGAAAGAAGAGATTGATACATTTGTTGAGAAAGCTGGTGAGCTAAATGGTAGTAAGTAAATCTAGTCCATTAATTTTTGAAAGATCTAGAGAAGGTAGATATGCATATTCTTTACCACAAAGTGATATTAAAACAGACTCTGTTGAGAGTATTTTAGATGATAAATTTATTCGTAAAAATAAAGCAGAGTTTCCTGAGGTGGCAGAATTAGATTTAGTACGTCATTACACGGAACTTTCGAATAAAAACTTTGGGGTAGATTCTGGATTTTATCCCTTAGGTTCTTGTACTATGAAATATAATCCAAAAATCAACGAAAAAGTTGCTCGTATTTCTGGATTTGCAGAATCTCATCCACTACAAGAGGAAGAACAAATTCAAGGTTCATTAGAAATTATTTATAGTTTACAAGAAGAACTAAAAGAAATTACAGGTATGGATGAAGTAACTCTACAACCAGCAGCAGGTGCTCATGGTGAGTGGACAGCTTTAATGATTTTTAAAGCATATCATATAAAAAATGGTGAGGGCCATCGTAATGAAGTTATTGTTCCAGACTCTGCACATGGTACAAACCCTGCATCAGCTTCATTTGCCGGATTTAAATCAGTAACTGTTAAATCTAATGAACGCGGTGAAGTTGATATCGAAGACTTAAAGCGTGTCGTTAATGAAAATACCGCTGCTATTATGTTAACTAACCCAAATACTTTAGGTATCTTTGAGAAAAATATTATGGACATTCGTGAAATTGTTCATGAAGCAGGCGGGTTACTCTATTACGATGGAGCAAACTTAAATGCTATTATGGATAAAGTTCGTCCTGGAGATATGGGATTTGATGCTGTGCACCTAAACTTGCATAAAACATTCACAGGTCCTCATGGCGGTGGTGGCCCTGGTTCAGGTCCAGTCGGCGTAAAAAAAGAATTAGCAAGTTATTTACCAAAACCAATGGTGATTAAAGACGGTGATACATTTAAATATGATAATGATATTGAAAATTCAATCGGTCGAGTAAAACCATTTTATGGTAACTTTGGTATTTATTTAAGAGCTTATACGTATATTAGAACGATGGGTGCACAAGGATTAAAAGAAGTGTCTGAAGCAGCTGTCTTAAATGCGAACTACATTAAAGCTCGATTAAAAGATCGTTATGAAATCCCTTATGAACAATATTGTAAACATGAATTTGTCTTAAGTGGATCTAAACAAAAAGAATATGGTGTCCGTACTCTAGATATGGCAAAACGTTTACTAGACTTTGGCGTACATCCACCAACAATTTACTTCCCGCTAAATGTGGAAGAAGGTATGATGATTGAACCAACCGAAACTGAATCTAAAGAAACTTTAGACTACTTCATTGATGCAATGCTTCAAATTGCAGATGAAGTTGAAAGTGATCCTGATAAAGTATTAGAAGCACCTCATACAACTATCATTGATAGATTGGATGAAACAACTGCAGCTCGTAAACCAATTCTTAAATTTGAAGATTTACATCAAGAAAAACTTTAATATTGTAAATAATTTAATGAATGATTTAATTATCAGAAATAATAAAACTCTCAAGAAATTTCTTGAGAGTTTTATTTCTGATAATTATTTTTTAGTTTTAATTTTACCAGTCCATTTTTTATAGCCGCCTTTAAGCATGTATAAATCTTTATATCCATTTTTTTTCAAAATGCGAGCAACACGATAACTGGCAATACCATTTGCATCACAAAGATATACAGGTTGATCTTTACGTAAACCTTGAAATCTTTGTCTAAACATAGATATTGGAATATTGCGAGCACCATTAATATGACCATAATCATAATCAACTTTTTCACGTACATCAATGACTTGAGCTTTTCTTAAACCTTTATGAAATTCGTTTTGATCTAGTTCAGTTACAGCTCGTCGATTAAGAAAGAAATTTCCAACCATGTAAAGGATTATTAAAACTATAATTATTAATGCTATAATCAAAGATACATTCATATTGCATCCTCCCTAATTAACCGTTATTATTAATTATAAAGGTGTTAGCTCAATTTATCAAAAATTTTTTATTGTTTCATATTTCTAATACATTCTAAAGTAACATTAACGTTGAATTTATATAAATTAAGTTGTGATTGGAGTTTTTATATGACTGAAACATGGAATTTTATCAATACTGGGAGCCATGATCCTTATTATAATATGGCAATGGATGAAGCCTTATTAAATTTTGTTTCAAGAGGGGAAATTGATCCTGTAGTTAGATTTTATACTTGGAATCCTGCTACCTTATCTGTAGGTTATTTTCAAAGATTAAAAAAAGAAATTGATATCGATAAAGTGAAAGAAAAAGGATTTGGTTTAGTTCGCCGTCAAACTGGTGGTAGAGGCGTTCTACATGACAAAGAATTAACATATAGTGTTATCGTACCTGAATCTCATCCAAATATGCCTTCTACAATTACTGAAGCCTACCGTGTCATTTCAGAAGGACTTTTAGAAGGCTTTAAATTATTAGGATTTGATGCTTATTTTGCTATTCCACGTTCTAAAGAAGAGAGAGAAAAATTAAAACAACCAAGAAGTGCCGTTTGCTTTGATGCCCCAAGTTGGTATGAATTGGTCGTTGAAGGACGTAAAATTGCAGGTAGTGCACAAACACGTCAAAAGGGTGTTATTCTTCAACATGGGTCACTACTTCAAGATGTAGATGTAGACGAATTATTTGATATGTTTATTTTTAAGAATGATCGCTTGAAAGAAAAAATGAAAAAAGCTTTTGTAGATAAAGCTGTAGCAATAAATGATATATCAGATAGACACATCTCTATTGAAGAAATGGAAAAAGCATTTGAAGAAGGATTTAAAAAAGGTTTAAATATCGAATTTAAACCACTATCTCTAACTGAAAATCAATTAGCCGAAGTAAAAGTTCTTGAAGAAAAATATCGTTCAGAAGAGTGGTTATATAAAAAATAGATATAAAACAAGGAGGCTTAAGAGTACTAATACTCTTGAACCTCCTTGTTTTTATTTTCTTTGTCTTTTTTTATATTTTCGGACTGCTCTTCGATATTTTCTCTGATCTTCTGTAAGGAAGAAGAAATAATAGATAAAGTAAATAATAAGAGCAATCATTATAAGTGTGAAAATTGTTTTCATGAACGACATTACAAAAATATTTAGATTTAGCAGTAAACCTATAGCTGCTATAATTAAAACGAAATAAAATATAATATTTTTCAACTAAAAAACTCCTATTTTATGAACTACTAGAAACATTAATTTGTGATAACTTCATCTTACCTTGATTTATTTTCTTTTTATTGTTAGATTCATAGCCATTTTTAATATCTTTAAAAGCAGATTGAAGATTTTTGTTTATTTGTTTAATAGTTTTATCTTCGTTAGTATTATCATTTGATATATTACTTTTATCTGTATCACTTTTATATTTGCTATAGGCATCATCTATATCATTTGATAATGAATTTAGCTTTTCAAGATTTTGATTTTTATCATCTTTTTTAGTTTTATTTAAATCAAGTTGATTAAATTTATCGATAATCTTAGCAATATCTTGATAATAATTTGAAGAAGCTTGTAAAAAATTAGCTTCATTATTATTATCAACAGTTTTAGATACATTCTTTTTATCTTTATTTAATGCTTCTAACTGAGATTTTTGATTATTTATATCTTGATTTAGTTGTTGAATTTTTAATTTTAAATTATGATTCTCATCTCTTAAATTAGTTGTTTTATCTTCTAAAGGTCCTAAATTTTGAGAGCCACAGCCAACCAAAAACAAAGAAGCTCCTAAAATCGTTAATAATCTTTTCATGTAAATCTCCCTAAATCAAAATATCTTTAATATTTTAAGTATGTTATTATTTTAATGTATATAATAAAAATGTACAAACGTTATACAAGGAGTGGGTTAAATGGATAAATTAGCTAAAGTTCGTCATATATTAGAAAGTGAAAATCTTGATGCTCTTGTTATATTATCTGACTATAATAGACGTTATATTTCTGATTTCACTGGAACAAGTGGCGCTTTAATCATTTCTAATAATGAAAATAAGTTGATTACAGATTTCCGTTATATTGAACAAGCCACAAATCAAGCCACTCACTTTGAAATTGTAAATCGACGTAGTGGGATTATTGATGAGATAAAAGAAATTATAAAAAACAAGCAGTATAAAACAGTAGGTTTTGAAGGTCATTTAGTTAGCTATGATACGTTTCAAGAATTAAGCCAAATTGATACGAAGTACGTAAGTATAGGCAATGCCATTGAAAAAATTAGAGAAATTAAATCACCTGAAGAAATCGCTAAAATAAAATATGCGGCTAAGATCGTGGATGATACTTATAACTACATTTTAAATATTGCAAAAGTTGGAATGACTGAAAGAGAGTTAAAAGCATTGCTTGAAAGTAAAATGTTAGAACTAGGCGCTGATGGTCCATCATTTGATACAATCGTTGCTTCTGGTTATAGAGGGGCTTTGCCTCATGGAGTTGCTAGTGATAAAGTAATCGAAAAAGGTGACATGATTACTCTTGACTTTGGTGCATATTATAGAGGATACTGTTCAGATATTACTAGAACATTTGCGATTGGTGAACCTGATAAAAAATTGAAAGAAATCTATAATATCGTGCTTCAATCTCAAATAAAGGCAATTGAAGAAATCAAGCCAGGTATGACAACTAAGGAAGTTGATGCATTATCTAGAGATTATATTAAAGCACATGGTTATGGTAATGAATTTGGTCATTCTTTAGGTCATGGTATTGGTTTGGATATTCATGAAGGTCCAGTATTATCTAAAAATACTAATGATACAGTTCAAGTTAATAATTGTGTTACTATTGAACCAGGTATTTATGTAGATGGTCTTGGTGGAGTGCGTATAGAAGATGACATTTTAATTACTGAAAATGGGTGTGAAGTCTTTACTAAATGCACAAAAGACCTTATTATTTTATAGTAAGCGTATAATTGAGGAGGAAACTGAATGATTTCGGTTAATGATTTTAAAACAGGTTTAACTATTTCAGTAGATAATGGAATTTGGAAAGTAATTGATTTCCAACACGTAAAACCAGGTAAAGGTTCTGCTTTTGTTCGTTCTAAATTACGTAATTTAAGAACAGGCGCTATTCAAGAAAAAACTTTCCGAGCTGGTGAAAAAGTAGAACAAGCGATGATTGAAAATCGTCGTATGCAATATTTATATGCTGATGGAGATACTCATGTCTTCATGGATAATGAAACATTTGATCAAACAGAATTATCTGGCGATTACTTAAAAGATGAATTAAAATATTTAAAAGCGAATATGGAAGTTCAAATTCAGTCATATGAAGGTGAAACGATTGGTATTGAATTACCAAAAACTGTTGAACTTGAAGTTACTGAAACAGAGCCAGGTATTAAAGGTGATACTGCAACTGGTGCTACAAAATCTGCTACAGTTGAAACCGGTTATACTTTAAATGTACCATTATTCGTTAATGAAGGCGATGTGTTAGTTATTAATACAAGCGATGGTAGTTACATTTCAAGAGCATAATTAATAATTTTAAAATTTTAAATTAAAACAGGTTAATGCATATTTAATTATGGATTAACCTGTTTTTATATAAATAATGAAAAAGAATAATCAATATTTTAGTATCTAAGTTTTAATATAAATTTACTATATTATAATTACTTATATACTTTTTTAATCATAAGTTAGATCTCAGTTAAATGAACACGCTTGAATTGATTTTCACACTCAAGTAAAATAGATGGGTAGATGAAAACTAAGTCGAGGAGTCATTAAATTATGAACTTTAAAGAAATTAAAGAATTAATTCAAATTCTTGATGAATCAAGTTTAACTGAAATTAATATAGAAGATAATAAAGGTAGCGTAGTTAATTTAAAAAAACAAAAAGAAACTGAAATTATTACGCCTCAATATTCACAACAACCAACAGTGATGGCATCTCAACCATCTGTACAAACACCAATGGCAAATGAAATGTCTCAAACTAGTGAAGTAAACCAAGAAAATGAAATGTCAAACTACGAAACAATTAATGCCCCGATGGTAGGGACTTTTTATAAATCTCCATCACCTGAAGAGGAAGCTTATGTACAAGTTGGGGATAAAGTCACTAATGATTCAACTGTATGTATCTTAGAAGCCATGAAATTATTTAATGAAATTCAAGCAGAAGTCACAGGAGAAATCGTTGAAATTTTAGTGGAAGACGGACAAATGGTAGAGTATGGCCAGCCGTTATTTAAGGTGAAATAATGAAAAAAGTATTAATCGCAAATCGTGGTGAGATTGCAGTTAGAATTATTAGAGCTTGTCATGATTTAGGTATTCAAACTGTTGCTATATATTCTGAGGGAGATAAAGATGCATTACATACTCAAATCGCTGATGAAGCATATTGTGTCGGTCCAACTCAGTCTAAAGATTCATATTTAAATATTCCAAACATCCTATCTATAGCGACTTCAACAGGATGTGATGCAATTCATCCAGGTTATGGCTTTTTAGCCGAAAATGGTGATTTCGCTGAACTTTGTGAAGCTTGCCAATTAAAATTTATTGGACCAAGTTATCAATCCATTCAAAAAATGGGTATTAAAGATGTAGCTAAAGCTGAAATGATAGCAGCTAACGTGCCTGTAGTACCAGGAAGTGATGGATTAATTGATTCGATTGAAGATGCTAAAAAAGTGGCTAAACAGATAGGATATCCAGTTATTATTAAAGCTACTGCTGGTGGCGGAGGTAAAGGAATTCGCGTTGCACGAAATGAGAACGATTTAGAAAATGGTTACCGTATGACACAACAAGAAGCGCAAACAGCTTTCGGTAATGGTGGATTATACTTAGAAAAATTCATTGAAAATTTCCGTCATATTGAAATTCAAGTGATTGGTGATCAATTCGGTAATGTAATTCATTTAGGCGAACGTGACTGCACAATTCAAAGACGTATGCAAAAATTAGTAGAAGAGTCACCTTCGCCAATACTTACAGATGAAAAACGTAAAGAGATGGGTAAAGCCGCTATTCGCGCAGCTAAAGCAGTGAATTATGAAAATGCTGGTACTATAGAATTCATATATGATTTAAATGAAAATAAATTCTATTTTATGGAAATGAATACACGAATTCAAGTAGAACATCCAGTTACTGAAATGGTAACCGGTGTAGACTTAGTGAAATTGCAATTAAAAGTTGCTATGGGAGAACCGCTACCTTATAAGCAAGATGATATTACAATAAATGGCCATGCCATTGAATATAGAATTAATGCTGAAAATCCTTATAAAAATTTTATGCCTTCACCAGGTAAAATTACACAATACCTTGCGCCAGGAGGATACGGAGTAAGAATCGAATCAGCATGTTATACAAACTATACGATTCCACCTTATTATGACTCAATGGTAGCAAAATTGATTGTGCATGAACCTACCAGAGATGAAGCAATAATGACTGGGATTCGAGCACTAAGTGAATATTTAATTCTAGGAATAGATACAACAATTCCATTCCATCTTAAATTAATGAATAATGATATTTTTAAATCTGGAGATTATAATACAAACTTTTTAGAAAAGTATAATATTATGGCTGAGAGTGAATAGGAGGATAAAACAATGGTAAATGTAGCAGATTATTCACATGCTAATTTAGGTAAAGTAGAAATTGTACCAGAAGTTATTTCAGTAATAGCAAGTATTGCTGTTTCTGAAGTTGAAGGAGTGACTGGGCATTTTTATGAACTAAGAAAGAGTAATATTGAAAAAATAAGTCGTAAAAATTTAAATAAAAATTTAAAAGTTAATACTAAAGATGATGGTATTCATATTGATGTTTATTGCTCTATTAAACATGGAATAAAAATAGCTAAAGTTGCAAGTAAAATTCAGACTTCTATTTTTAATTCCATTAAAACAATGACTGCTATCGAACCCAAAGAAATTAACATTCATATCATGCACATTACAGCTGAATAAATCAAAGTTACCATAATACAAAGGAGTTTCTTATGAGTCGTAAAGAATCAAGAAAACAAGCATTTCAGACATTGTTTCAACTAGAAATGAAAAATACAGATTTAACAATCAATGAAGCTATAAATTTTATAAAAGACGATTATCCAGACTTAGATTTTGAGTTCATTCATTGGCTTGTTACAGGAGTGAAAGATCATGAACAAGTTTTAGATCAAACAATTGAACCAAAATTAAAAGACTGGTCTATACAACGATTATTAAAAACGGATCGTATTATTTTAAGAATGGCTACCTTTGAATTGCTTCATAGTGATACGCCCCCTAAAGTCATCATTAATGAAGCAGTAGAGCTAACAAAACAATTTAGTGATGAAGGTCATTATAAATTTATAAACGGTGTCTTAAGTAATATAAAATAAACATATTTGAGTGATGAATCATGTCAGAATATTTAAGTGTCTCTACTTTAACTAAATATATTAAATATAAATTTGATCAAGATCCCCACTTACAATCTATCCTCTTAAAAGGTGAACTCTCAAACTTTAAAAAACATTCTAGTGGTCATCTTTATTTTAATGTGAAAGATAAAAATAGTGTGATAAGTGCTATGATGTTTAAGGGAAATGCTTCTAAACTAACATTTGATCCTAAAGAAGGAGACGAAGTTTTATTAGAAGCTCGAGTTTCAGTTTATGAACGTAGAGGAAATTATCAAATTTATGTTAATAAAATGGAAATTGATGGTATAGGAAATTTATACCAAAAGCTAGAGCAATTAAAAGAAAAACTAAATAAGCAGGGAATTTTTAATCAAAATCATAAAAAAGCAATCCCTAGATTTCCTAAAAAAATTGCTATTCTTACAGCTGATACTGGAGCAGCAATCAGAGATATTCACACTACCATAGATAGTAGATACCCTCTAGTAGAAAAAATATCAATTAGTACATTAGTGCAAGGTATTAATGCTAAAAATGACATTATTGAAAAAATTAAGTATGCAGATACTTTAGGAGTAGATACCATCATTTTAGGCCGTGGAGGCGGCTCTATTGAAGATTTATGGAATTTCAATGAAGAAGAAGTTGTTCGAGCTATATATGAGTGTCATACACCAATTATCTCAGCTGTAGGACATGAAACTGATTTTACTCTTAGTGATTTTGTAGCAGATATGAGAGCAGCAACACCTACTCAAGCTGCTGTTATCGCTACACCAGATCAGTACGAACTCATTCAACAAATACATCAGTATCGATTTTCTCTTACTAAAAGTATTAAACAACTAGTAGAAAAACAACATAAACAATTAGATTATTTGTCATCATATTATAAATTTAAGCAACCTACATTATTATATGATCAACAGATTCAACGAAGAGACGATTTAGAGAAAAAACTAACACAACGTTTAACGTTAAATATTGAAAAAAATAGAAACAATATCACTGTATTGCGTCAACATTTTAATATAAGAAGATTAAATGATTTAATTGTACAATATCAAAAAATGAGCCGTAATAATGAAAATAGATTAATAAATTTAACATATAACTTAATTAATCATAATAAAGCTAATTTAAAAAATAAAATTGAGCAATTAAATCAACTTAGTCCAACTAATACAATGTTAAGAGGATATTCAATTGTTAATAAGGATAATAAAGTCATTACAAGCACACACGATTTAAATGAACAAGATGAAATCACATTATCAATGAAAGACGGTAATATAGATGCTATAGTTAAGAAAGTAAGGTGTGAAGATGAGTAAAGAACAACAAAGTTTTGAAGAAATGATGAAAGAATTAGAAAGTATAGTTCAAAAGTTAGATAATGAAACTGTTTCATTAGAAGAATCTCTTGATTTATATCAACGTGGTATGAAATTATCATCTGCTTGTGACAAAACTTTGAAAGATGCTGAAAATAAAGTAAATCAATTAATCAAAGAAGAAACAAAGGATGAAGATGATGTTGAAGAAATCAATGAATGAATTGATTGAAATTATAAATAATAATCTTGACGGTATTATAAAATCGTCTCCATTAAATACTAAACTAGAGGAAAGTATGCAATATTCACTTGATGCTGGTGGTAAAAGAATTCGTCCAGTGCTTGTATTACTCACTTTAGAAGTGTTAAATGAAAATTATAAAAAAGGGTTACAAACCGCACTGGCATTAGAAATGATTCATACTTATTCACTTATACATGATGATTTGCCTGCAATGGACAATGATGATTTTAGAAGAGGAAAATTAACAAATCATAAAGTGTACGGAGAATGGAAAGCGATTTTAGCGGGAGATGCCTTACTAACAAAAGCATTTGAACTAATTGCAAATGATAAAAACTTAGAAGCTGAAACAAAAGTAAAAGTTATTTCAAGACTAGCACATGATAGTGGCAATCTCGGCATGGTCGGTGGCCAAACCTTAGATATGGATAGTGAGAATACTCCAATAGAATTACATACTCTAGAGCAAATTCATAAGGCAAAAACTGGAGCTCTTTTAAAATTTTCTATTTTAAGTGCTGCGGATATTGCCAATGTAAATGATGAAACTTTAAATACATTAGATTGTTTCAGTGAACACTTAGGCCTAATGTTTCAAATAAAAGATGATTTATTAGATGTTTATGGTGACGAGAAAAAATTGGGTAAAAAAGTGGGAAGCGATGTAGAAAACCATAAAAGTACTTATGTTTCTTTACTTGGTAAATCAGGCGCTGAAGAAAAACTAAAATATCATAAAGATGCTGCAATAGATGCAATTAATCAATTGAAATCACAATATGATGTTGAACCGCTTCTAGAAATTGTAGATTTATTTTATTCACGTGACCATTAATAGTTAGAGTTTTTCTCTTTAAAGATTACTAAAACAATAATCTTTAAAGAGTTTTTTGTTTTAGTAATCTACTTTTAATGATTTATAATGCATAAATGTATATAAATTTAAATTTAATTTAAATAGAAAATATGATAATACGTATCATAAATAATAATATCTTTCTTCAAATCAACCTTTCTAAAGGATAACTTTAGTAGTAGTTAAAATAACGTTGTGTTAAAATCATTGTATAAATATTCGAAACTAGGAGTGTTCATAATGGCAAAAAAATCTGTAAGACATATAAAAATAAGAGAGATTATTTCAAGTGAACAAATTGAAACACAAGATGAACTTGTAAAACGTCTAAATGAATACGACCTAAATGTTACTCAAGCGACTGTCTCTCGTGACATTAAAGAATTGCAATTAATTAAAGTACCTGCTTCATCAGGACAATATGTATACAGCCTCCCCAACGATAGAAAGTACCATCCTTTAGAAAAATTAGGTAGATACTTAATGGATTCATTTGTAAATATTGAAGGAACAGGAAACCTACTCGTACTAAAAACGCTTCCTGGTAATGCTCAATCTATCGGAGCAATCTTAGATCAAATTGATTGGGATGAAGTATTAGGAACTATTTGTGGTGATGATACCTGTCTATTAATATGCAGAGATGAAGAAGCAAGTCATACAATTAAAACAAGAATTTTCAATTTATTATAAGGATGCGATTAATCTATGTTACAAACCTTATCAATAAAGCAATTTGCAATTATAGATGAACTCGAAATTCATTTTTCTGATGGTTTAACTGTGCTTAGTGGTGAAACTGGATCTGGTAAATCAATTATTATAGATGCAATAGGCCAACTTATTGGTATGCGTGCCTCTTCTGATTTTGTAAGACATGGAGAGAAAAAAGCAATTATCGAAGGGATTTTTGATATTGATAATAGTAAAGAGGCCATTTCAGTTTTAAATGAGTTAGATATTGATATTGATGAAGACTTTCTATTAGTAAAAAGAGAGATTTTTAGTTCGGGAAAAAGTATTTGTCGTATTAATAATCAAATTGTTACGCTTCAAGATCTAAGAAAAGTGATGCAAGAACTTTTAGACATACACGGCCAACATGAAACGCAAACGTTATTAAAACAAAAATATCATTTAAAATTATTAGATGATTATGCTGAAAATCAATATAGCCGTGTTAAAGAACAATATGAAACGACATTTAATGAATATAAAGAAAAGAAAAAAGAACTTGAAGAATTACAGTCTGCTGATCAAGCATTATTGCAACGTCTTGATTTAATGAAGTTTCAATTTGAGGAATTGCAAGAAGCTTCTCTAAAAGAAGGTGAAATTACTCAATTAGAATCTGATATAAAACGAATCCAAAATTCTGAAAAATTAAGTTTAGCATTAAACAATGCGCATGTCACACTTACAGATGAACATGCTATCACCGACCGTTTATATGAATTAAGTAATCATTTACAAACTATTGATGACATTATTCCAGGTAGATTTAAAAAACTTAAAGCAGATATTGATCAGTTCTACTATACCTTAGAGGATGCTAAACACGAACTATACGATGAAATGTCAAATACTGAATTTGATGAACAATTACTTAATGAATTAGAATCTAGAATGAACTTACTGAATAATCTTAAACGTAAGTACGGTAAAACTATTGATGAACTTATTACTTATCAATCTAAATTAGAAAGTGAAATTTCTAAGATTGAAAATTATGAAGAAAGTACTTCTCAATTAAAAGAAGAAATTGACTTGCTTTATGAAAAAGTAATAAAATATGGACAGTCATTATCGAAGGAAAGACGAATTGTAGCTCGAACGTTACGGGATCATATCGTGGCTGAAATTCAAAATTTACAAATGAAAGATGCTAACCTCGAAATTTCATTTCAGCCCTTAGAAACTCCTACAATAGAAGGAATTGAGTTTGTAGAGTTTCTAATTAGTCCTAATAAGGGAGAACCACTTAAAAGTTTAAATAAAATAGCTTCTGGCGGAGAACTTTCTCGTATTATGCTAGCGTTAAAAAGTATATTCGTTGAATCAAGAGGTCAAACTGCTATTTTGTTTGATGAAGTTGATTCGGGGGTTTCTGGTCAAGCAGCTCAAAAAATGGCTGAAAAAATGAGAGATATTGCAAAATATATTCAAGTTATCTGTATATCTCACTTACCGCAAGTAGCTTCTATGAGTGATCATCACTTATTAATTAGTAAAATGACTAAGAATGATCGTACAACAACTCAAGTGAAAGAGTTAAAAAAAGAAGATAAAATTGACGAAATTGCCCGTATGATTTCTGGAGCAAGTGTAACTGAATTAACAAGAGAAAATGCTAGAGAAATGATTGCTCAAAATCATAAATAGTTTATAATTAAATAATTTAAATTAAGGTTGGATGTCGAAAAGAAATAGAACATATTGAGTATAATGTTATTTTTTATATTCAAATTGTTTATTCACACTTTTCAATTCTAACCTTTAAATCTGATTAATAAGGAGTAGCAAAATGTCTGAAAAACAATATGACTTAGTTGTTTTAGGTGGTGGGACAGCAGGATACGTAGCAGCGATTCGTGCTTCTCAATTAGGAAAAAAGGTAGCAATTGTAGAGAAATCTTTATTAGGTGGCACATGTTTACATAAAGGGTGTATTCCTACTAAAGCGCTACTTAAATCTGCTGAAGTGACTCGTACTGTTAGACAATCTTCAGAATTTGGTATAGACACAAACGGTTTACATATTAATTTTGAAAAAATGATGAATCGAAAAACGGATATTGTTAATCAAATGCATAATGGCGTTCAAAGTTTAATGCAAAAAAATCATATTGATATTTATAATGGTATTGGACGTATTATGGGAACTTCTATATTTTCTCCACAAAGCGGAACAATCTCTGTTGAATACGAAGATGGCAGCTCAGAGTTACTTCCAAATCAATTTGTACTTATCGCTACAGGGTCACGACCTCAAACATTACCATTTTTAAAAATTAATCATCGAAATATTTTATCGAGCGATGATATATTACAAATTGATACACTTCCAGACAGTATTGCTATTGTTGGGGGCGGCGTGATTGGCCTTGAATTTGCTTCCTTACTAACTGATTTAAATGTAAATGTTAAAGTAATTGAAGCAGGTAAACGTATATTACCTTCTGACAGTAAATCCATTTCTACATTTTTAAAAGATAGTTTAATTGAACGAGGTGTAGAATTTTTTGAAGATTGCCAACTAAGTGAAGAGAATATCATACATAAAAATGATGTCATCCAAATACATATAAATGAAAAAACTACTATTACAGTTGATAAAATATTAGTTGCAGTAGGTCGCGTACCTAATACAAGTGATATTGGTATTCAAAATACTAAAATTCAATTAGATACTCATGGGTATATCAAAGTAAATGAATTTCAACAAACGAATGATAAGCATCTTTATGCAGCAGGTGATTGTATCGGAACATTACAATTAGCTCACGTAGCTTCTAAAGAAGGAATCACTGCAGTTGAACATATGTTTAATAATCATCCGCTTCCAGTGAATTATCATTTAATGCCCAAATGTGTTTATACTTATCCAGAAGTCGCATCTATCGGTTTGAATATAGAAACTGCTAAATCTCAAAATATTAAGGCAACAAGTTATAAAGTTCCTTTTAATGCTATTGGAAAAGCAGTTATTGAAGAAACTAAAAATAAACGTGGTTTTTGTGAAATTATATTAAATAAGGACAATGGAGATATTATTGGTCTAAGTATGGTAGGCCCACATGTCACGGAGTTAATAAATGAAGTTGCTTTATTACAATTTATGAATGGATCAACATTAGAATTAGGATTAACGACTCATGCACATCCGTCATTGTCTGAAATATTGATGGAACTTGGACTAAAGGCTGAAAATAGAGCAATACACGTTTAAAGGAGGAAATAAAAATGATTGACTACAAATCTGTGGGACTTACAGATGAAGATTTGAGAGAAATATATAAATGGATGGACTTAGGACGAAAACTAGATGAACGCTTATGGTTACTTAACCGTGCTGGAAAAATACCATTTGTAGTAAGTGGTCAAGGACAAGAAGCCACTCAAATTGGTATGGCGTATGCAATGAAAGAAGGAGATATTTCATCTCCGTATTATAGAGATTTAGCTTTCGTTACATATATGGGGATTTCACCTTATGATACAATGTTAGCTTCTTTCGGTAAAAAGGATGACATTAATTCTGGAGGAAAACAAATGCCTTCTCATTTTAGTCATAGAGAAAAAGGTATTTTATCTCAAAGTTCTCCGGTAGCAACACAAATCCCTCACTCAGTAGGAGCAGCATTAGCATTAAAAATGAATCAACAATCTAATATAGCAACTGCTACTGTAGGAGAAGGTAGTTCTAATCAAGGAGATTTTCATGAGGGATTGAATTTTGCTGGAGTCCATAACTTACCGTTTGTATGTGTAATTATCAATAATAAATACGCAATTTCAGTACCAGATTCATTACAATATGCAGCAACGCATCTATCTGATAGAGCAATAGGTTATGGTATTCATGGAGAAATCGTAGATGGAAATGATCCAATTGCGATGTACAAAGCAATGAAAGAAGCAAGAGAAAGGGCACTTAATGGCGAAGGGGCAACATTGATTGAAGCTATTACCACTCGAATGACTCCTCATTCTTCTGATGATGATGATACATATCGTTCTAAAGAAGAAAGAGATGCTTTTAAGACATCTGACTGTAATCTTAAATTCAAAAATGAATTACTCGATTTAGGCATTATTGATGAAGATTGGTTAAACGAATTAGATAACGCACATAAATCTATTATAGATAAAGCTACAAAAGATGCTGAAAATGCTCAATATCCAGATGTAGAAGAAACATATCAATATGTGTATGATCCAGAAGGAGATATTTTCAATGACTAAAATGAGTTATATAGAAGCCATTCAAAATGCACAAGACTTGGCTATGGAAAAAGATAATAATATTTTTATATTAGGAGAAGATGTAGGACGAAAAGGTGGTGTATTCGGTGCGACACGTGGTTTACAAGAAAAATATGGAGAACTGCGCGTAATTGATACGCCTTTAGCAGAATCAAATATTATCGGTACTGCAATTGGTGCAGCAATGCTTGGCAAACGTCCTATAGCTGAAATTCAATTCGCAGATTTTATTTTACCAGCAGTTAATCAAATTATTAGTGAAGCCGCTAAAATGCGATATCGTTCTAATAACGATTGGCAATGTCCTTTAACTGTTCGTGCACCATTCGGTGGTGGCGTACATGGTGGTTTATATCATTCTCAAAGTATTGAGAGTATCTTTGCGTCTACACCTGGATTAACAATTGTAATTCCTTCAACTCCATATGATGCGAAAGGTTTATTATTATCTTCAATTGAATCAAATGATCCAGTATTATTTTTTGAACATAAAAAAGCATACCGATTTTTAAAAGAAGAAGTACCCGATTCTTACTATACTATTCCTTTGGGCAAAGCTGATGTTAAACGTGAAGGTGATGATATTACAGTTTTCACTTATGGTTTATGTGTTAACTATTGTATTCAAGCAGCTGATATTTTAGAGGCAGATGGCATTAATGTTGAAGTAGTTGACTTAAGAACAGTTTATCCATTAGATAAAACAACGATTATTGAACGCGCTAAACGAAATGGTAAGATTTTGCTTGTAACTGAAGATAACCTTGAAGGTAGTGTCATGTCTGAAGTTTCAGCAATCATAGCTGAACATTGTTTATTCGAATTAGATGCACCAATTATGCGGTTAGCTGGTCCTGATGTTCCATCAATGCCATTTTCTCCTAACTTAGAAAATGAAGTAATGATGAATCCTGATAAGATATTAAAAAAAATGCGTGAGTTAGCACAATTTTAGGGAGGTAACATAATGGATGTTAAAATGCCAAAATTAGGAGAAAGTGTCCATGAAGGTACAATCGAACAATGGTTAGTTTCTGAAGGGGATCATGTAGATGAATATGAACCACTATGTGAAGTAGTTACAGATAAAGTAACAGCAGAAGTTCCTTCAACTATTTCTGGTACAATTACAGAGTTAATTGCTACTGAAGGTGAAACGATTGAAATCAATCAAATCATTTGTAAAATTCAACCCGATGATACATCTTTAAATTCTAATCAAGACGATACTAATGAAACACCTAGTCAAACACAAAGTAATTCTGTAAAGAGTCAGTCTAAGCCTTCTAACACAAATCAATCATCTACGAATTCGATCAATAATGGAAGATTTTCTCCAGTCGTATTTAAGATAGCTTCAGAAAACGATATTGATTTATCACAAGTACCTGGCACAGGATTTGAGGGTAGAGTAACTAAAAAAGATATTGAAACTTATATTCAAGAAAATAACCAGCAAGACTTAAAAGAAACACCTACCACTCAGATAACCAATCATTCCGAAACGAGTTCAAGAAATAATAACGCTTCATCAAATGAACCATTAGACGATTATACAGTACCAGTTAAAGGCGTGCGAAAAGCAATTGCCCAAAATATGGTTACCAGTGCCACTGAAATTCCACATGGCTGGATGATGATAGAAGTCGATGCTACAAACCTTGTGAAAACTAGAAATCATTATAAGACTGTGTTTAAAAAACAAGAAGGATATAATTTAACATTCTTTGCTTTCTTTGTAAAAGCTGTAGCAGAAGCTTTGAAATCTAATCCATTACTTAACAGCAGTTGGGATGGTAATGAAATTATAATTCATAAAGACATCAATATTTCGATAGCTGTAGCTGATGAAGACAAATTATATGTTCCTGTAATTAAAAATGCAGATGAAAAATCAATTAAAGGTATTGCTAGAGAAATCAATCAACTAGCACAAAAAGCTCGAAATCAACAACTGACTCAAGAAGACATGACTGGTGGTACTTTTACAGTTAATAATACTGGGACATTGGGTTCTGTATCTTCAATGGGTATTATTAATCATCCTCAAGCAGCAATCTTACAAGTAGAATCAATTGTTAAAAAACCTGTTGTCATCGACGATATGATAGCTATAAGAAATATGGTTAATTTATGTATTTCAATTGATCATCGTATTTTAGATGGTGTTCAAACTGGACGATTTATGTCGCAAGTAAAAAATCGAATTGAAAGCTATTCAATTGAAACAACAAATATTTATTAAAAGTTTGTTATATTACAACCAACCTATTTGAACTATATGTTGGAAATTAGTAAAATGACAATAAATAATAATTGACTGAAAGGTGATTCTAAATGGATTTAAATTTTGATTTATATATGAATGGTGTTGTAGAACAAGCTAGAAATGAAATTGAATCTGCTGGTTATGAACAATTAACTACTTCAGATGAAGTTGATAAAGTATTTAAACAAGATGGTACTACACTAGTAATGATAAATTCAGTTTGTGGATGTGCAGGAGGTATAGCGCGTCCAGCCGCAAGTCACGCACTTCACTATGATAAGTTACCTAATAGATTAGTTACTGTATTTGCTGGTCAAGATAAAGAAGCAACTCAGCAAGCAAGAGACTATTTTGAAGGATACGCACCTTCAAGTCCTTCATTTGCACTTATGAAAGATGGTAAGATTACTGAAATGATAGAACGCCATCAAATAGAAGGTCATGACGTAATGGATGTTATCAATCAACTTCAAAAGTTATTTGATAAGTATTGTGAAGAAAGATAAGAGGAACAATACATGCTAACTTTAAATCCTTATAGAATTGGATTTAGAACACTTAAAACAGCTGTAGGAATTACATTAGGCGTTATTTTAGCTAAATGGATAGGACTTGATAACTATGCTTCAAGTGCTATCCTCATCGTTCTATGTATTAAACATACTAAAGTTCACTCACTACAAGCAATTAGTTCTCGATTCGTTTCGTGTTTATTAATGTTATTTTTTGGTTCATTTATTTTTAATTTACTTGGTCAAAATGCAGTCGTTTTAGGATTAATTGTTTTATTATTTATTCCACTTACAGTGATGTTGAATGTTCAAGAAGGTGTAGTGACAAGTTGTGTCATTTTACTTCACGTATTTAATGCCAAAGTTATTGGTCTTCATTTAATTATTAATGAAATTTTACTTCTTATAATTGGTTTAGGAATAGCATTTTTAATGAATTTAATTATGCCTAGTCTAGATAATACATTAGGTAATTTTAAGAAGGAAATTGAAAATGAAATTAAAGCAATATTTAAACAATATAGTGAAGCATGTTTAAATATTAATAAACAATTGTCAATTTCTTTTGATACATTAGAAAACAATATTCGTAAGGCTAAATCTATTGCGTTTAGAGACGTTAAAAATCACTTTGTGCGAAATGAAAACTCATATTATCACTATTTTGATATGAGAGAAGAACAACTAGAAATACTACGCAGAATCCAAACATTAATTCATAATACTTCATCTAATGATCCTTTGTTAGAGACTGTTGCCCATTTAATGGCTGAAATTGGAGATAATGTTAATAGTAATGATTATACTGTGTTAAGACTACATTCATTATATGAGATACGTTTAAAATTAGACGAATTGCCATTGCCAGAATCACACCAATCTTTAAAATCAAGAGCAAGTATGATGCAAATTTTAAATGAATTAGAAGAATATTTAAATATTAAATCTCAATTCGGCTCTTTAAAATTACATAGTGAAATATAACACCTAAGACTAACTTCTAATCAAAGTAAAAAGACAAACTTCCTTTATATACAACAAGTTTGTCTTTTTTATTTGCATAAATTTGAGAAATAATAATAAAAACTATCGTCAAATTTGAATTTTTTGTCGATAGTTTCTAATCTAATTAATTTTTAATGCATGAGAGGAACAAGACTTGTAAGTAACAATGCAGCTACAACTGCAATTAACATGATAATGATAATAATCTTTAGCACTTTATTATTCAATGTAAACGCTCCTTGAAACCTTTAAAATAATTTAATTATTCGTTATATTAATAACTTATAGTATATAAAATAACCTTAAATGATTTCGATAAAAATGGCAATCAATTTATTTACTCTAATTGTCATAGTCAGTTAAAATATTATCTATATAAGAAAGGGGTTTTTATAATGATTAATAGTCGCCGTTTACTTAATACTTTTTTAGAGTTAGTGCAAATTAATTCTGAAACTGGGAATGAAGAAACGATACAACCCATTCTAAAAAAGAAATTTGTAGATTTAGGATTAAATGTTGTAGAAGATAATGCGTCTAAAAGAGAATGGTTAGGGGCAAATAATTTAATTTGTACCTTACCAAGTAGTAAAGGAAAAGAACATGTTTCTAAAATCTATTTTACTAGCCATATGGATACAGTTGTTCCAGGTATTAACGTTAAACCAATCCTTAAAGAAGATGGCTATGTATATTCAGATGGTACAACTGTACTAGGAGCAGATGATAAAGCAGGTATAGCTGTTTTGTTAGAAACGATTCAAACTATAAATGAACAACAATTACCTCATGGACAAATTCAATTTATTATCACTGTAGGAGAAGAAGCAGGTTTAAAAGGTGCTAAAGAATTAGATCAAAACTTAATAGATGCAGAGTTCGGCTATGCTGTCGATGCCAGCCAAGCGGTTGGAACAACAGTGGTGGGTGCCCCAACTCAAATGATTATCAATACAACTATATATGGGAAAAAAGCACATGCTAGTAAACCCAATCAAGGTATAAGTGCAATTCATATTGCAGCTAAAGCGATTAATAAAATGCGTTTAGGTCAGATTGATCAAGATACTACAGCTAATATTGGTAAATTTTATGGCGGTTCTGCTACAAATATTGTTGCAGATAAAGTCATTTTAGAGGGAGAAGCTCGTTCGCATAATGATAAAAGTTTAGAATATCAAGTCAACCATATGAAAGAGACTTTCGAAACGACAGCAAAAGAATTAGGCGGTAAAGCAAACGTTGAAATTTCTAAGAGTTATCCAGGTTTTAGAAGAAACGATTCTGAGACTGTAACTCAATATGCTATAAAGAGTGCGAAAACTTTAGGCCTTTCAGGTAAAACTGTTATTGCTGGCGGAGGTTCAGATGGAAGTATTATTAACACGTATCATATTCCAACTGTCATATTAGGTGTAGGATATGAACACATTCATACTACTTCTGAACGTATTCCTGTAGCTGCTTTAAATCAACTTACGAATCAATTGATTAAAATTGTTGAATTAGTAGCGAAATAATATTTTACTTTAGTGAAGTCATTTATATTTTTGTGATACAATACTAATGAAATTATTGAATAAGAGAGGTAAGTAATATGACTCAACAAATAGGTGTAGTAGGTTTAGCTGTTATGGGTAAAAACCTTGCATGGAATATCGAATCACGTGGTTATAGCGTATCTGTTTATAACCGTTCTAGTGATAAAACAGATTTAATGATTAAGGAATCAGAAGGTAAACAAATTCATCCAACGTATTCTTTAGAAGATTTTGTAAACTCTTTAGAAAAACCACGCAAAATATTATTAATGGTTAAAGCTGGTCCTGCTACAGATGCAACAATAGATAGCTTATTGCCTTTATTAGATGACGATGACATTTTAATTGATGGCGGTAATACAAACTATCAAGATACAATTCGTCGTAACAAAGCACTCGCTGAAAGTGGTATCAACTTTATTGGAATGGGTGTTTCTGGTGGTGAAATCGGTGCGTTAACTGGTCCATCTTTAATGCCTGGTGGTCAACAAGAAGCTTACAACAAAGTAAGTGATATTTTAGATGCCATTGCTGCTAAAGCAAAAGATGGTGCTGCATGTGTAGAATATATTGGACCAAATGGTGCAGGACATTATGTAAAAATGGTTCATAATGGTATCGAATATGCTGATATGCAATTAATTGCTGAAAGTTATGCAATGATGAAAGAATTATTAGGTATGTCTCATGAAGAAATTTCTAAAACTTTTAAAGAATGGAATGCTGGAGAATTAGAAAGTTATTTAATTGAAATAACAGGCGATATTTTCACTAAATTAGATGAAAATAATGAGCCTCTTGTAGAAAAAATTCTTGATACTGCTGGTCAAAAAGGAACTGGTAAATGGACATCAATTAATGCATTAGAATTAGGTATACCATTAACAATCATTACTGAATCTGTATTTGCACGTTTCATTTCTTCAATTAAAGAAGAACGCGTGAAGGCATCGAAAGTATTAAGTGGTCCTAAATCAAACTTTGATGGAAATAGAGAAGAATTCTTAGAAAAAATCCGTAAAGCGTTATATATGAGTAAAATTTGTTCATACGCCCAAGGTTTCGCCCAAATGCGTAAAGCGAGCAATGAAAACGAATGGAACCTTAAATTAGGTGATTTAGCAATGATTTGGCGTGAAGGTTGTATTATTCGTGCCCAATTCTTACAAAAAATTAAAGACGCATATGACAATAATTCAGGTCTTCAAAACTTATTATTAGACCCTTATTTCAAAGGTATTGTTACTGAATATCAAGATGCACTTAGAGAAGTAGTTGCTACTGGTATTAAAAATGGCGTACCAACACCTGGTTTCTCAGCAAGTATCAGCTATTATGATAGCTACCGTTCAGAAGATCTACCTGCTAATTTGATTCAAGCACAACGTGATTATTTTGGGGCACATACTTATGAACGTAAAGATAAAGATGGTGTTTTCCATACTCAATGGACTGAAGAATAATTATTGCATGATTAAAAATCTGGGACATCATTAAGTGTCTCAGATTTTTTTATTATGATAGGTTTGTATAGATGTCTTAATAAATATAGTCTTGTTATTTTAATTTATATTTAATCGATATATCCCAAGTTGACATTTAGAGACTCGATTAGTACGATAAATATAGGTGTAAACGTTTTCTAAAAAACTGGATTATCCATATATAATGTTATTACATATTATTTTATATTTCTATAAATCCAGAAAAAATTAGATTATATATTAAAGACTAACATTGACTATTAAAATAACTAACTCGAATACTATGATTTATTATTTCAAAGTTCATTTATTTACATAATATTTTCAAAGGAGCGATATAAATGGAAAAAAATTGGTGGAAAGAAGCCGTAGCATATCAAGTGTATCCAAGAAGTTTTAATGATAGCAATAATGATGGTATTGGTGATTTACCAGGGATGGTAGAAAAGTTGGATTATCTGAAAGATTTAGGTATTGATGTCATTTGGCTTAGTCCTATGTATAAATCTCCAAACGACGATAATGGTTATGATATTAGTGATTATCAAGATATTATGGAAGAATTTGGAACAATGGAAGACTTTAATCATTTGTTATCTGAGGTTCATAAGCGTGGAATGAAATTAATTTTAGACCTTGTTGTTAATCATACATCTGATGAACACCCATGGTTTATAGAATCTCGTTCTAGTAAAGATAATCCTAAACGAGATTGGTACATTTGGGCAGATCCTAAACCTGACGGTTCTGAACCTAATAATTGGGAGAGTATTTTCAATGGTTCAACATGGGAATATGATGACACAACAAAACAGTATTATTTCCATTTATTTAGTAAAAAGCAACCTGATTTAAATTGGAGTAATCCTGATGTTAGAGAAGCTGTTTTTAAAATGATGAATTGGTGGTTCGAAAAAGGAATTGATGGTTTTAGAGTCGATGCGATCACTCATATCAAAAAAACATTTGAAGCTGGTGATTTACCTGTTCCAAAAGGAAAACAATACGCTCCAGCATTTGATGTTGATATGAATCAACCAGGCATTCAAGATTGGCTTCAAGAAATGAAGGACAAATCACTTAGTCATTATGACATTATGACTGTTGGAGAAGCAAATGGCGTGAATCCAGATAATGCAAAAGAGTGGGTTGGAGAAAAAGAAGGTAAATTTAATATGATTTTCCAATTTGAACATTTAGGTTTATGGAGTACTGGAGACTCTAAATTTGATGTTTTATCTTATAAAAATGTATTAAACCGTTGGCAAAAACAACTAGAGGGTATAGGATGGAATGCACTATTTATTGAAAATCATGATCAACCTAGACGTGTTTCTACTTGGGGAGATGATACAAAGTATTGGTTTGAATCTGCTACTAGCCATGCAGTGGTATATTTCTTACAACAAGGCACACCTTTTATTTATCAAGGTCAAGAAATTGGTATGACAAACTATCCATTTGAAAGTATTGAAACATTTAACGATGTTGCTGTAAAAACAGAATATCAAATTGTTAAATCTCAAGGTGGAGATGTTAATCAGTTATTAGATAAATATAAAATGGAGAATCGTGATAATTCTAGAACACCTATGCAGTGGACTAATGAAGTAAATGGAGGTTTTACTGAAGGTACGCCATGGTTCCCAGTCAACCCTAACTATAAAACAATAAATGTAGCACAACAATCCGAAGATTCAGATTCCGTTCTTAATTTTTATAAACGTCTAATTAAATTAAAAAAATCCGATGATATATATACTTATGGTGAATTTAATTTAATCGATGATGCGAATGAGAATATTTTTGCTTACACACGTAAACTTAATAATAAGACAGTTCTAGTTGCAGGAAATTTAACAGATCATGTTGCATCATTAAATTTACCATTTGAAGTTGAAGCATCTCAAATTAAGCTACACAATTATAAAAATGATTTAGATATCACTAATATGAAACCTTTTGAAGCATTCGTAGCCGAACTTTAATAGTAAAGCGTTAGATGACATAAGTTTAATAACTTAGTCATCTAACGCTTCTTTTATTCTATATCATAAGTTTCTTGTTTAATAGGTAGCCATAATTGTATTTTAGTGAACGGGTCCTCGAATGAGAGATCAAAAGGATAAATTTCAACATATAAGCTATTTTTTTCATAGGGTAGAGTAAGTTGTAAGCTGGATTCAATATAATACCAAGCTTCATTAACAGTATAATCCACTTGACCTTGCAAATTAAATTTTGCATAGTGTCGCCCTGGTAACAATCGGCTTTCTAAGTGAGCTGGATAACGTTCACTAGGTACGCCCACAAATAATTCTACACCTTCATCTAAAGGACATGTAATAACAAATAACTCATATGGACTTATATTATTATATCGTTTTAATTCTTTTATTTTACCATCTAAATATAAATCTTCTAAAAAGTCAGGAACTTTGTAAGGGTTAGATAGTTGATTAGCCTCAATATATTTTACATATCCAACTAAAGGTGTGTCTTTAGTCGTTTCTAGTCTGTAAGGGTATGGTGCTCTTTCTGTAGTTGTTAATTTAATATACAAGCGTTCATTCATTTTTAGTTCTTCTTTTTTAGTAGAAGCTTGAATAGGAGATATTCCATGAAAATCACTAAAATCATTTGCAAAGTCATTTGAACTTAAATAATTATAGCGTTTTGCTACATCAACTAATCTCGAAGAACTTTGTATCATTTCTTTAGCAGCTTCAGTCATTTTTCGAGAGTGAGCATAACTTTCAGGAGGTTGTCCAACAATCATTTTAAACGATTGATCAAGATGGTAAGGAGAGAGACCAACGTAATCACTTAAATCTTGCAAATTAAAAGGCTCTAATAAATGATCTTCTATATATACAATTGCCTGTTGTATCTGCTTGATAACGTCCAAAACTTTCACTCCAATAAATTTACAATCAATACTAATATTTTACATTATTTTATAAAAATATACATCAATAATATAAAATTAAATTAAATTTTTAAATGACTCTTTCAATATTCAATTTAAAAAGGACAAGACCTTATTTTCAATGAGTGAAAATAATATAATGTGTCTTATCCTTTATACATTTATCACATGAAACGTCTAGTATATCTGTTTATTGAATATCGTCCCACCAATGATTTCCGTCTCTGCTTAATAATAAATCACTTTCGATAGGGCCATTTGTCCCTGATTTATAGTTAGGGAAGTTTGGATCAATCATAGTCCAATGTTCTTGAATAGCGTCTACAAATTTCCATGTAGATTTAAGTTCTTCCCAATGTGTAAAGTTCGTTGCATCACCTTTAAGACAATCGAATAACAAGTTTTCATATGCATCTACTGTGTTCATTTTATCTTGTGCACTCATAGCATAAGACAGTTGAACAGGCTTTGTTTCGATACCTTGAATACTTTTCTTAGCATTTAAGTGTAATGAAATACCTTCATTAGGTTGAATATTAATAACTAATAAATTAGAATCTAGTAATCGATCCGTTTGATAATATAAATTCATAGGAACTTCTTTAAATTCTACAACAACTTGTATACATTTAGACTTCATACGCTTACCAGTACGAATGTAGAATGGTACACCAGCCCAACGGAAGTTATCGATAGTTAATCTTCCAGAAACAAAGGTTGGTGTATTGGAATCAGATGCAACACGATCTTCATCTCTATAAGCGATAACACGTTGGTCATTAATAGTTCCTTCTCCATATTGTCCACGCACAAAGTTTTGATTGACTTCTTCAGGTTTTAATTGTCTTAAAGATTTTAATACTTTCACCTTTTCAGCTCGAATATCTTCACTTTTAAGACTAATAGGTGCTTCCATTGCTAGTAATGCAACCATTTGTAACATATGGTTTTGTACCATATCTTTTAATGCACCGCTCGATTCATAATAACCTCCACGATCTTCAACACCTAGTATTTCTGAAGAAGTGATTTGTATATTAGAGATATACTTATTATTCCAAAGAGGTTCAAACATCGCATTAGCGAATCGTAGAACTTCGATATTTTGCACCATATCTTTACCAAGATAGTGATCAATTCTGTATATTTCTTCTTCTTTAAATGATTGTCGTAATTGATTATTTAATTTTTCAGCAGATTTAAAATCACTACCAAATGGTTTTTCAATTACAAGGCGTTTAAATCCTTTAGTTTCAGTTAAGCTAGAAGCTTTTAAATAATCAGAAATTGGTCCAAAGAATTGAGGTGCCATTGCTAAATAGAATAGGCGATTACCTTCTAATTTAAATGTATCATCAAGTTCATTAGAGAATGCTAATAATTCATGATAACTTTCTTCTTCATTGACATCATTTTTAAAATAAAAAACATGTTCTATGAATTCATCGAGTCGATCAGTATCTTTGACGTGCGTTTGAATAGATTGTTTAACTTGTTCACGGAAAAAGTCGTTAGTATAATCTCTTCGACCAACGCCAATAATGGCAATATGTTCATCTAAATTATCTTGTTGATATAAGTGGAATAAAGAAGGGAATAATTTTCTATGACTCAAATCTCCAGTTGCGCCAAATATAGTAATTAAACAAGGGATATGTTTAGTGTGTGTGTTCAAATTCAAAACCTCAATTCTTTAATTGCTATGATTAATTCATTATAAATTAAAACTGTTTTTCTTGATATGTTTTTGCCTAAAATTGTTGATAATATTTACAACATTAAACTAAATAACATACAATTTATTTTTTATAAGTTACATTATACCCTAAATTCTGATAAATTCATTTATTTTATTTCATATGATAACAAACTTATAGACGTATGATAAAATATATTGAAGAAAGAGGAGGCAAATGCATGGAAGTTACATTTTTTGGAACGAGTGCGGGTTTACCTACTAAAGATCGTAATACTCAAGCGATTGCTTTAAACCTAGAACCTTATTCAAATTCAATATGGTTATTCGATGTAGGAGAGGGGACTCAACATCAAATTTTGCATCACTCGATAAAATTAGGCAAAGTTGATCATATTTTTATCACGCATATGCATGGCGACCACATTTTTGGATTACCTGGATTATTAACAAGTCGTTCATTCCAAGGTGGAGAAGATAAGCCATTGACGTTAATAGGGCCAACAGGTTTGCAACAATTTATTGAAACCGCTTTGAAATTATCTGAATCTCATTTAAACTATCCTATTACATATATTGAAATTGATAATAATTTTACATATCATCATAATGGCTTTACAGTTTCATCAAGGTTATTAAATCATGGTATACCTTCATATGGTTATCGAATTGAGGCTCCTACAACACCAGGTACAATTGATGTAACTGCATTAAAGGCCATTGGACTAGAACCGGGTCCTAAATATCAAGAAGTAAAAATGTTTGATAAATTTGAATATAATAATCAAATTTATCTTTCTAAAGACTTTAAAGGTCCAGCCAAACCAGGACCTATTGTTACTATTTTTGGAGATACGAAACCATGTGATAACGAATATATACTTGCAGAAAATGCGGATATTATGATTCATGAAGCAACATATATTGACGGTGACAAAATTTTAGCAAATAACTATCATCATAGTCACATTGACGATGTATTTAGGTTAATTCATCAGTCTAATGTGAAGAAAAGTTTTATTACCCATCTAAGTAATCGATATAATTTAGAAGATATAGAAGAGATAAACCGTGCATTAAAAGAAATGAAAGATACACCAAATTTTGAGTTTGTTAAAGACTTTGATACATTCAAATTTTAAATAATAATAGCGTTTTAAATGCTACGTAAAAACTAAAAAATAGCTATAACGATATGTATGACTTAATTTTCGTTATAGTTATTTTTAATATTTATTACTCATCTTCACTTTTAGAAAGGGCGATACTTCTATGAACTGCAGCATCTAGACAGGCTTTAAAAATACTCTCAATATCATGTCGATCAAGTTCATTTAATCCAGCTTGTGTTGTGCCACCTTTAGAGGTAATATTTTTTCTAAGTTGTTCCATACTTAAATCCGATCGTTCAATCATCTTACTTGTTCCAATAATGAGATTCTTAATGGATTCTTCAACTTGTTTTTTTTCAAGACCTAATGATGTTCCTGCTTTAACATATTGTTCAAATACATGATATAAAAAAGCTGGTCCGCTTCCTGTAATAGCCGTCACTTGATGTAAATATTCTTCGTCAACTTCAATAACTGAGCCAAAAGCACTAATTAATTCTGTTACTTCATCTTTAGAATGAGGATCGAAATTACCAGAAAAACTAATACCTGTTACTGAATGACCTACCTGTGCATTTGTATTGGGCATAATTCTAGCAACGGGATTATTCGTTTCTAACTTTTCTCGGATATAATTTATCGATAAACCAGCCATAATAGATATAAAACGATGGTCTGATTGTATATGTGATTTAATACGTGATGCGACCATTTCAAAATCATGAGGCTTAGTACCTAGAAAAACATAATCTGCATCTTTTAATAAAAATGCATCATCGTAACTATATTTTACTCCTAATTCTTTCGCAAATGATTTTAACGTATTTTCATTTGATTTATTTGTTAAATAAATATCGTTATGATTTAATATTTTAGAATCAATAATTCCTTTAAAAATGGCTTGTGCCATGTTACCAGCGCCATAAAATACTAACTTCATAAAACAGCACCATCCTTACCCTTAATTGATAAAACTATAGTAACATATTCAATATAATTATTATCAAAAATTAACTATACTTGTTAGATAGGAGAGAGTCATCCGTGATTGTAGGTAAACATTTCATCGTAACTGGAGGAACTAGTGGCTTAGGTTTAGAAATAACGAAAGAATTATTAAAAAAAGGCGCATATATTACCCTCATTGTTCGTAGTACGGAGAAATTCGAAAATATTAATTTTAATCCGTACAAACATCGTGTTTCAATGATTAAATGTAATTTACAAGATATTTCACAAATAGATAATATTTCTAAATCTCTTTGTTATCCGATTGACGGAATCATTTATAGTGCAGGTTTAGGCTTTTTTAAATCAATACAATCTCATTCGTTAGAAGAAATCATGGAAACTTATGATGTAAATGTGCTTGGTTTTATTACATTATTTAAAACTGTTAAACCCTATTTAACAATGAACGCTTCTATAGTGGCTATTTCAAGTCAGGCAGCATTTGTAACGCAAGCGAATGCTGCATTTTATGGCTCATCTAAAGCTGCTTTAAATGGCGTATTAAATGCTCTAAGAATTGAGGAACAAGACTTTCATGTAATGACTGTTAATCCAGGTCCCATTAATACACCATTTCATAAAAAAGCAGATCCATCATTGAAGTATGCTAATAAATATGCATCACTAATGATAGATCCCAAAATACTCGCAGAAGACATCGTTAAAGGTATCATCCCTCGTAAAGTAGAAATTAACAAGCCGCTATGGATGAATCCACTATTAAAACTTTACCAATTAGCTCCTAGAAAAATTGAAAAATATTTTACTTCATTGTTTAAAAATAAAATATAATTTAACCTAAAAAAGTGATGAAGCATTCATCATAGATACTTCATCACTTGTACTTTACATCAACGATTGTTTATAAGAATTTATAATAATGATTCCTTACTCAAGATGCTGAGTATATTCCAAATCTTTCACACGGTGACGTGCAGATTTAATTTGATCCAAACTTACTGTTTTATTAAAATTAGCAATATTATCTTTTAATTGTGAAACAGAACTTGCACCAACAATAATAGAACCTAATGCATCATGGGATTTTAAATATTCGAATGATAAAGCACTTAAATTACTTTCAACTTCCTTAACAGAAGCAATCGTTTCTCCTAATTCATGATAATTATAGTCAAAAATACCATCAGAGAATTTCTGATCAAGTACATTAACACTATTTGAAGTAAGTAACCCTTTAAACACGGGACCACGTGCTAAAACTTTTACGCCATGAGAATGAATATGATTTAAAAGACGTTCTGGACGATTATCAATAAGATTAAATTGAGACATAATCGTTTCTATTTGACTGTGTTTTAAATAATACTCAATCACGTTAGGTCTAATAGAAGAGATTCCATAAGCTTTGATTACACCTTCTTTTTTCAGTTCATCGAATGCACTAATCGTCTCATCTAGGGGATCATCAATTGTACCTCCGTGAAGTTGATAAAGATCTAACTGTTCTAAGCCTAAACGTTTTAAAGAACTTTTAACACTTTCTTTAATATATTTTTTTGAAGGATCCCAAGTAGTACTACCATCATTAAGTGGTCTATTTCCTACTTTTGTTCCTATAACAATATCATCTCTATTTTGATATTTCTTTAAAGACTTTCCAACAATGTCTTCATTGACCCCTCTATCATAAATATCTGCGGTATCAAAATATGTGATACCATTTTCAATTGCACACTCAATAATTTCTTCTGCATGATGATATTCTGTGCCTAAACTCATACAGCCTAAACCTAGTTCCGAAATTTCAATGCCACTTTTTAATATATTTTTTTGCATGAACAATCTCCTTCCGATACACTTTAGTTAACGCATTTATCTTATCAATTTATTAACTTAATGAAAAGGGACGTGGATATAATGGACTTTAATGAAAAAACTTTTGATAGAACAGTCATTTATAATGGTAAAATTATCGATCTAGAAATACACGATGTGGAATTACCAGACGGAAAAACTTCCAAGAGAGAAATTATCAAGCATAATGGTGCTGTGGCAATTTGCGCTATTACTCCAGAAAAAGAAGTATTATTGGTTAAACAATATCGTAAACCTATTGAAAAACCCTTGTTAGAAATTCCAGCAGGTAAACTAGAAGAAGATGAAGAAAGAGAAGAAGCAGCTAAACGCGAATTAGAAGAAGAAACTGGCTACAAAGCTAATCATCTAACGTTCATCACTCATATGTATGGTTCTCCAGGATTTTCAAATGAGAAACTAACTATTTATTTTACTGATCATTTAAGTGTAGGAGAATTAAATCTGGATGATGACGAATTTGTAGAATTGCATAAAATACACTTAGACGATATCCATGCACTTTTAGAAAATCATGAAATTGAAGATGCGAAAACAATGATTGCTTTACAATATGTATTATTAAATTATAATCATTCTAAATAAGATGTGATAACTACTTGATTTTCACTAAATTTATTGGTAATTTATTAATTGAAATAATTTAGTTTAAAATGATTATAATTAATTGAGGAGTGATGCTCCCGTGGAAGAACGTCTAAATAGAGTAAAACAACAATTACAGCAATCTTCTTATAAATTAACACCTCAACGCGAAGCAACAGTTCGTGTGTTAATTGAGAATGAAAAAGATCATCTCAGTGCTGAAGATGTATATTTAAAAGTAAAAGATAAAGCACCTGAAATAGGTTTAGCTACTGTTTATCGAACTTTAGAACTACTTGCTGAATTAAAAGTAGTAGATAAAATTAATTTTGGTGATGGCGTAGCGCGATTTGATTTGAGAAAAGAAGGTGCTAAACATTTTCATCATCACTTAGTTTGTATGGAATGTGGTAAGGTAGATGAAATTCATGAAGACTTACTACCAAAAGTAGAAGAACGTGTTGAATCAGAATATCAATTTAAAATTTTGGATCATCGCTTAACATTTCACGGTATATGTTCAGAATGCCAAGCTAAAGGTAAATAATAAGTTAAACCTAATAAAGTGTTGTATCAACTCTATATACAAATGCTTGAAGAACTTTTCAAGATAAAAAAGTAATATGTAATAATTAATCGATAGAAGGTGTGAAATTAAGAATCAACTTTGAATTCTATTTCATACCTTTTTTATATAAACAGAGGTGTAATATGAAGACGATTATTGAAGAATTCTTAAAATTTATTCAAATTGAAAAGGGATTGAGTGACAATACTATCGGCGCATATCGACGTGATTTAGCTAAATATGAAGAATACATGAAAGAACATAAAATTGCTCATATCGATTTTATTGATCGCCAAGTTATACAAGAATGCTTAGGATATTTAATAGACCAAGGTGCTTCTGCTAAATCAATGGCGCGTTTTATCTCTACAATTCGCAATTTTCATCAATTTGCACTTAGAGAAAAATATGCCGCTAAAGATCCAACTGTCTTAATTGAGACTCCGAAATATGAGAAGAAGTTACCCGATGTTTTAGAAGTTGAGGAAGTCATTCAACTTTTGGAAACACCGGACTTAAATAAGAAAAATGGGTATCGTGATCGTACAATATTAGAATTATTATATGCGACTGGCATGCGTGTTTCTGAACTGATACAAATTAATATTGAGGATATAAATCTTATTATGGGATTTGTTAGAGTATTTGGTAAAGGTAATAAAGAACGAATTATACCATTAGGAGACACTGTGATTGAATTTCTAGATACGTATTTAGAAAAGATACGTCCTCAACTTTTGAAAAAGACTATTACGAATGTATTGTTTTTAAATATGCACGGTAGACCTTTAACTAGACAAGGGATATGGAAGATGATTAAACAATATGGTTCAAAGGCCAATATTAATAAAACTTTAACTCCTCATACGTTGAGACATTCATTTGCTACACATCTTTTAGAAAATGGGGCAGATTTAAGAGCAGTTCAAGAAATGCTTGGTCATTCAGATATTTCAACAACGCAACTTTATACACATGTGTCTAAATCTCAAATACGACAAATGTATAATCAATTCCATCCTAGAGCTTAAAATAAAAGAAAGAAAAGTGAATGATTTAACTTTTCTTTCTTTTATTTTTAAGTGCTTTTTTTCTAGCTGCAATGATATCGCTTCTATCTCTTAGACGATGACAATGAACAATCATGTCATCATTGTTAATTTGTGTCTTATATTCATAATTAGGATATAAATTGATAATTTTCCTTTCTACCGCAGATTTAATTGGCAACTGTATTGGTTGAAATGTCTGATCATGTTTCACTTTTTCTATTTGATTTTGAATCAATAAAGTAAATTCATTGACCTTTAAACCAAGTGTCTCTTTATCTTTTGCATGCTTAAATGTATATAACGCTTTTTTAAAGCTTTTTAATGCACCTAACTTATTACATCGTCTATAGTGATACATTGCAGTTGAAAATAGTATTAAACTAACTACAGCATCTTTCTTAGAAAAATTAGGTTTTGACTTCCATAATTCTTCTAAAATATCATGACATAAAAAATAATGTTGGTGTGTATGAAATTGATAGTAGAAGTGACTTAATGCTTTATTCATGAATACTCATCCTTAATTTAATTCTAATATATATTCATGCTATAATATTTAAGTGAATTATGCACAATTTAGATTTTATAATACAAGGAAGTTAATTTATGTACGAAGTTAAATTAGATGCTTTTAATGGCCCATTAGATTTACTTCTTCATTTAATTCATAAATATGAAATAGATATTTATGATATACCAATGAAAGCTTTAACTGAACAATATATGCAATATGTTCATGCAATGAAAGAAGTTGAAATTAATATTGCAAGTGAATATTTAGTGATGGCTTCAGAGTTATTAATGATAAAAAGTAGATTATTATTGCCACAACAAGAAACTGAAAATGACTTAGAAGAAGATCCTCGTGAGGAACTTGTAGGTCGTTTAATCGAATATCAAAATTATAAAGAATATTCTTTACTATTAACAGAATTAAAGAAAGAACGAGAATTATATTATACTAAATCACCAGCTGATTTATCTCACTTAGAAAAAGAAACGCATTGGGACAAAAATCAAACGATTGATTTGACTCAACTGATTGTTGCATACCAAAGAGTAAAAAATAGAGTAGCATTAAATACGCCAAAAGCAGTTGAAATTTCAAAAGATACTTTTACAATTCAACAAGCTACTGAAGTGGTTGCTAAACATTTAGAGAAACAAACATCATTTAACTTCTTTAGTTTATTTAACTTTAATGAATCTGTGAGTAAAGTCGTTACACATTTCTTAGCAATATTAGAAATGTCTAAAGCAGGTCTTATTAATATAGAACAGTCAAATAACTTTGAAGACATCAATATCATTAGAGGAGTGAACTATTCTATTGGATAACATTGGCATTATAGAGTCATTATTATTTACTGTAGGCGATGAAGGACTCGAAGCAGGTCAGCTTGCAGATATTTTAAAAATGGATTTAGATGAACTTGATCAATTAATTTCGACGTATCATTCAAAAGGTCTTGAAATACAAAGATATGGTTCCATTTATATGTTAACCTCCAAAAAAGAGAGTGCACCTTTTATCGAAGTATTAGTGAATCAAAAAGCAAACATGAAATTATCTCAAGCTGCTATGGAGACACTATCGATTATTGCTTATAATCAACCATTAACTAGAAGTGATATCGAAGTAACAAGAGGTATCAATTCTGATGGTGCAGTGAGAACATTAATTGCTAGAGGACTTATTGAAGCAAAAGACATGGAGAATTCGCGTAGTCATTTACTCATGACTACTGATTTATTTTTAAATGTTTTTGGAATGAAATCAATAGAAGAACTACCATCTACTGAAGAAGATAACGAAGAGATCGAAAATTTCTTTAGTACACTTACAGAGCAAAAGGAGAAATAAAATGAATAAAGATTTAGAAAGACTTCAAAAACGAATTGCTAACAGTGGATATACATCTCGAAGAAAGGCAGAAACTTTAATCACTGAAGGTAAAGTAAAAGTCAATGGTCAAGTAGTTACAGAACTTGGAACGAAAGTTAAATCTTCAGACACTGTTGAAGTTGAAGGAATTAAAATTGAGCAAGAAGATAAAATTTATATTCTGTTCTATAAACCAACGCAAGTGATTACTAGTGTTTCAGATGATAGAGGTAGAACGGTTGTAACAGATTATTTTAAAGATTTAGAAGCAAGAATTTATCCAGTTGGACGATTAGACTATGATACTTCAGGGTTATTATTACTTACAAATGATGGTGAATTTACTAACCTGATGACTCATCCTAGATATCATATTCAGAAAAAATATGTTGCAAAATTAAAAGGGTATTTAATGAGAGAAGAAGTTAAAGCATTAGAACAAGGAATTGAATTAGAAGATGGTTTTACACAACCTGCTCAAGTTAAAATAAAAAATCAAAATAAAGAAAAAAATACGACACTGGTTGAAATAACTATTAGCGAAGGTAGAAATAGACAAGTTAGACGTATGTTCGAACATTTTAATCACACAGTCGATAAATTGATACGAATCGAATTTGGAAATCTTAATTTAAAAGGTTTAAATGCAGGTGAAGGTAGAGTATTAACACCTCATGAGGTGAAAATATTAAGACATATGGCTGAAAATGGTAATTAATTCGAAATAACTTAACAATACAAAGTATTTTCTCAATTACAATGTGTATCTTTTTTTATTTATTCACTGTAATTATAAATCATAGGTCCTACATCAAAAAAGATATTTTGCTATTTTTTTCACAAAGTCAATTGAATCGAAAGCTTTAATATAGTGAATATGCTATAATTAAAATGGTATAGAGCATGTGTAGGAGGTATATTGTAATGATGAATGAAATATTAATTGTAGACGATGAAGATAGAATCAGAAGATTATTAAAGCTTTACTTAGAAAGAGAATCGTTTACTATCCATGAAGCAAGTGATGGTAGAGAAGCATATGAACTTGCTATGGAAAATGACTATGCGTGCATTCTTTTAGATTTAATGTTGCCTGAAATGGATGGTATTGAAATGTCATCAAAATTACGTGAGCATAAAGATACGCCTATTATTATGCTTACAGCTAAAGGCGAAGAAACTAATCGTGTGGAAGGATTCGAATCAGGTGCAGATGATTATATAGTGAAGCCTTTCTCTCCCCGAGAAGTCGTATTAAGAGTGAAAGCATTACTACGTAGAACTCAAACATCTAAACCAGAACAAAGCGAACCACATGCAAGAGATGTCATTGAGTTTAATCATCTTATTATCGATAATGATGCACATCGTGTATTAGCGGATCAACAACAAGTGAATTTAACTCCAAAAGAATATGAGCTATTAATATACTTAGCAAAAACACCTAATAAAGTATTTGATCGTGAACAACTATTAAAAGAAGTTTGGCATTATGAATTTTATGGTGATCTAAGAACTGTAGACACACATGTTAAACGATTAAGAGAAAAATTAAATCGAGTTTCTGAAGAAGCAGCACATATGATTCAGACCGTTTGGGGTGTCGGTTACAAATTTGAGGTCAATACAAATGATGAATCGACTAAATAGTGTTGTTATAAAACTGTGGTTAACTATAATATTTATAGTAACGACAGTTTTAATTTTATTAAGTGCAGCATTAATTACATTTATTCAATATTATTACACCCAACAAACAGAAAATGCTATAAGAGAAGATGCTTCAAGGATTAGTCATCTTGTTGAAAAAGCTGATAACAAGTCACTTGCCATACAACATAGTCAGGAATTGATTGATGGTACAGGTGGCGTTATTATTATGTCTAATAAAAATATGTCAGCAGAAAAATCATATAATCTGATTAAAAAAAGAATGTTAAAAGAAATACAAAACAATGACAACTTTAATAAAGTATTTGATACAGGGAAATCTGCCACACAAAACGTCACAATAAGTGAAAAAGGAGCATCCCATTCTTATATTCTTTTAGGATATCCGATGCAATCTCAAGATCGTAAACATGCTAAGTTTAGTGGCGTATTTATATATCAAGATTTAAAAACAATTGAAGATACTAATAATGCAATTACCATTATTATTTTAATTACTGCCATTGTATTTTTAATTGTTTCAACGATTTTTGCGTTCTTTTTATCTAATCGTATCACTAAGCCACTTAGAAAATTAAGTACACAGGCAATCAATGTATCGAATGGAGATTACTCTCAAAAAACAACAGTAAATACGAAAGATGAAATTGGTGAACTTTCTTATACTTTTAATAATATGAGTTATAAAATTCAAGAACACATTGAAGCTTTATCTACTCAAAAAAATATTCGTGATCGTTTATTTAATTCTATGATTGAAGGTGTAGTGGGTTTAAATGATAAAAGTGAAATTATTTTATCTAACAAAATGGCAGACCAAATACTACCGACAATTGATAAATCTATTTATTCAGAAATTAAAAATCAAATTAATGCCACATTTCATTCAAAAGGTACAGAGTTTAATGAATATACAATAAACTCTAAGTATTATGTGTTTATAATGAGCTATATTGATCGTATTCAACAAGATGGTCGTAGCGGGATTGTAACCATCATAAGAGATATGACAAATGAACATAATCTTGATCAAATGAAAAAAGATTTTATCGCAAACGTATCCCATGAACTCCGTACACCGATTTCGTTATTACAGGGTTATACTGAATCGATAGTCGATGGCATTGTAACAGAACCTAACGAAATCAAAGAATCACTATCAATTGTATTAGATGAAACAAAACGACTTAATCGCCTTGTCAACGAGCTTTTAAATGTTGCAAGAATGGATGCGGAAGGATTAGCCATTAATAAAGAAATACAGCCTATAATGCCATTATTACGTAAAATACAACTTAAATATCGTCAACAAGCACAAGATTTAGAACTAAACATAGACTTGTTACCAAATATTAATGAAGATGATTTATGGAATTACGATGCTGATCGAATTGATCAAGTACTCACAAACTTAATTGATAATGCAACACGCTATACACATCCTGGAGATTCAATTACGATTACTGCTAATAAAGATAGTCAGTACCAAATTTTAAATATAAAAGACACAGGTAGCGGCATTGCTCCCGAACATCTTGATCATGTATTTGATCGTTTTTATAAAGTAGAAGCTTCTAGAACTAGAGGTAAACAAGGAACTGGTTTAGGATTATTTATTAGTAAGATGATTATTCAAGAGCATGGCGGAATTATTTCTGTAGAAAGTACAGTGAATAAAGGCACAACCTTTATTATTAAATTACCTAAACCTTCTATAGATTCTAAATAATTAACTTTCGACAAAATAAGATTAAATATCCAAATTATTTGAGATTACGCTCTTCAAAGTTAAAGATAAAACTTTGAAGAGCGTTTTTATATCTATAGTTTTTTTAATATCATATTTCATTTCATATTAATTTAAAATCAGTCGACGAAATTGATGAACCATATCTCTCATTTTTATAAATAAACAGAGATATTGCAATGAAGGAGTTATTCATGTAATATAAATTTTAAATGATAAATTCAATAATTCATCTTCGGGGTAGGGTGTAATTCCCAACCGGCAGTAATTTGAGCCTGCGACCCGCTTCAATGGAAGTGGCTGATTCAGTGTAAATCTGAAGCCGACAGTATAGTCTGGATGGGAGAAGGTGGAGGTTTTTTGTTGTGTAAAAGTATCCTCCAATTCTTAGTAAGATGAATGGAAGGAGAAAACTGAATATGCAACAAAATAAACGTTTAATTACCATAAGTATGTTGAGTGCAATTGCATTCATATTAACATTTTTGAAATTTCCATTACCATTTTTGCCTCCATACTTAACATTAGATTTTAGTGATGTACCGACTTTATTAGCTACTTTTATTTTTGGTCCTTTATCTGGTCTTCTTGTAGCATTAATTAAAAATATATTAAATTTCTTATTTAATATTGGCGATCCTGTTGGGCCTGTGGCAAATTTTTTAGCAGGAGCTAGTTTTTTACTAACAGCTTATTTTGTTAGTCATCGTAAACAATATTCATCTCGTCGTTCACTAATTATAGGATTAGTTGCCGGCACTATTGCAATGACTATCGTTTTAAGTATTTTAAATTATTTTGTCTTACTACCTTTATATGGCATGATTTTTAATCTTGGTGATGTATTTACTAATTTAAAAGTAATTATTTTATCTGGTATTATTCCTTTTAATATTATTAAAGGATGTGTAATATCGATTATTTTTATCTTGCTATATCGCCGTTTAAAAAAAGTATTGAAATAAAATCAAAACCTCCGATGACTTCTTAGTAGGAATCATCGGAGGTTTTATATTATAATTGTGGTAATGCAATTTTATTTACGGATTTATTCAAATTTTAAGGCATCTCCATCAAAAGGCTCTTCTTCAATTTTAATTGAATCAGTTGGACAGCCTTCAAGAGCATCTTCCATATCTTCATATAATTCTTCTGGTACTTCTGCAGTACCTTGATTATCGTCAAGGATTACGAAAGCAATACCTTCGTCATCATAATCGTAAATATCTGGTGCAGCAGCGCCACAAGCACCACAAGCAATACATGTATCCATATCAACGATTGTGTACTTTGCCATTTTATTCGCCTCCTTTGATAAAAATGCTACACTAGTCATAATAAATAATTTTATTATATTCTAGATATAAAAGTTCTATAAAAGAGGAGTTCACTCATGCAAGAAATGATTAGTTATGTTAAACATCACTCATTCAATTATAAAACTAATAAAAGTATATATAATATTTTAAGTGGAAAAAAGTCACATCAAACGTTTTTTGATGCGAGCTCTCAACAACTTTTATCATTATATCATAGTTTACCTAAATTAAAATATCAGACATTTGAACGACTTTTAAATAAAAATGATATAAAAGAATTAAATATCAAGGTGCATCCTCGATTCACTTATGATAGTCTTAATAATACTTTTAAATGTATTCAATTATTAATTCAGACGATATCTCAATATCTCCATCATCAACTTAAATTCGTACCAATGAACCAACAGGTTATTATTCAAAATAAAGTTAAAAAGGTTTATGGAACTATTATTGAAAATGATTTAATAAAAGACTTTGAAAATGAAGTGACTGATTTATTTCAAGCAATCAGTTTAAATAATAATAATAAGTGTTACCTTCATTATTATTTGCATGGTTATGATGAGCCTATGTATACAAGACAACAGGTAAGTTTGATTGAGAATATTTCTATTTCAAAATTATATACATTAGAATTGAATAATTTAGTCACCTTAGGAAGTGAAATTGAAAATAAACAACGTTATCCTATATTGTCTGAATGTATTATTCTTTCATCATTATTAAATAAAACATCTATTACTCAACAATATCTTCATCAAGGTTTGAGTTTAAATGAAATCGCAATTGCACAGAATGTTAAACTTAATACAATAGAAGATCATATTTTAGAATTATTTATTAAAGGTTATGAGAAAAATTACGAAAATTATGTGGGAAAAAAAGATATTTTTCAATTTACTCAATACTATACAGAGCATAAAGGAGAAAGATTAAAACGATATAAACAAGAGTTTGATCATTTATCATACTTTGAAATTAAACTCATGATTGTTGGGATAGAAAGAGGTGAAATGAATGTTAGAGAACAATCTTAAACAATGGTTTGGACATGAAAGTTTTCACCCAGGTCAGAAAGAGGTCATAGAAAGTGTATTACAAGGCAATCATACACTTGGTGTTTTGCCAACAGGTAGTGGGAAAAGTCTGTGTTATCAATTTCCAACTTATATGCAACAAAAACCTACTCTTATTATTTCACCGCTAATTTCTTTAATGGATGACCAAGTGATGCAACTTAAATCTCAAGGTGAACGAAGGGTTGTGTGTATTCATTCAGGTATGGATGAACAAGAAAAAAAAGAAAATATCAATGTATTAAATCAAAGTCGTTTTATATTTCTAAGTCCTGAATTTATTCTTCAATCTCATCATTTCAATTTAATTAAAAACATTCCATTTGGTTTAGTAGTATTAGATGAAGCACATTGCTTATCAGAATGGGGATATGATTTTAGACCGCATTACGCACTTATTGGTCAAATCACTCATCATTTTAAATTAGCGACTATTTTAGCATTAACTGCTACTGCACCGCCACATTTAACAAGTGATTTAGAACATATTTTAAAAGTTAAATTAAACACTATACAAACTACTATGAATCGTAAAAATATTTCGTTATCACATTTTAATTTCAAGGATGACGACGAAAAAATAGAATGGTTATTGAAATTTATTGAATCTTCAGGTCCCACAATTATTTATGTATCATCTAAGAAAATATGCTTACAACTCGCAAAACTCATTTATCAACATGGATATTTAACTGGTATTTATCATGGGGATTTAACTTATCAAGAACGTCAAACTGTTCAAAATCAATTTATTAATAATTTTATTCCAGTTATTGTAGCTACTAGTGCTTTTGGAATGGGGGTTAATAAAAAAGACATTCGGACTGTTATTCATTTTCATTTATCATCTAGTCCTTCAAATTATTTACAAGAAATTGGACGAGCTGGGAGAGATGGAAAACAAAGTCAAGCGATTAGTCTATATCAACCAGACGATGCTTATATTCTAGAGACGTTACTCTTTAATGATGCTATCGTATCAGAAGATGTCGAAACTTTTGAGTTAGGCGCATTCCTTCCACCTAATAAAGAAGAAATTTTAACAGTATTACACCAAAATTATACATTTAAAGAATTGAAACACATTTTTAAAACCTCATATATACGTAAACAAGCTGGTTATCAAAGAATCATAGGTTATACTCGTATAGATCAATGTAGAAGAAAATTTTTACTGGAATTTTTTGGAGAATCTCCTAATCAATCTAATGAATGTTGTGACAATGATTCAGATTTAAGTAAAATTGAGTGTTACAACAGAAAAAAAGTTAAAAGACAATTTACTTTCAATGAAAAAATTAAAAACTTATTTAGAGTTTAGTGACTTTACTTTACTAAAATATTTTATACAGGATATAATTAAATTACAAAATGATTTATAAGAAATTTAAAAAATGATACATATTTATGCATTACTTGGGTATAAATAATGTGACAATTAAAATAAGAAAAAGAAAGGATGTTGACTATGTCTAGAGATAATTTTAAGGATGATTTTGAAAAAAATCGACAATCGATAGATTCAAACGATCAATTCGATCGTGTAAATAATGAAACTAACGATGAAATAGACAATTTTAACAATGAAACTGATCAACAGTTTCCACCAAGAAATGCACAAAGACGACAAAGAAGAAGAAACCAATCTTCTAGTCGTAACAAAAAATTTAACGATCAGGTTAATGATTATGAAGAAGGTTCATTAGATGACCGTTATGATGAGGAAACATTTGACAAAGTACATAACGAAAGTAACTCTCATCATAATCACGAGAATGATGAGAATAATCAACGTTCCAATATAGATGAGCATTATGATGAACGCAACCGTCATTCTAATTTAAATGATCGTCATAATGATGATGATCGTCGTAATAATTCTAATCATCGTTTTGAGGACGATAGTTATGAAAATGATGATAATAGTGATGATAGAATGAATAGTGATCATCGTCGTCATCGTGATTTTGATCAAGATAATGATAGACATGAAGATCATCATTCCAAAATCGGAAAAGATGCAACCATTGCTGGAGGAGCTGCTGCTACTGGAGCTGTTGGAGCAAAAGCATCACGTAATAAAAAACGTAAAAATAATCGTCATGATGAGGAAAATTATAGAGATAATGAAAATAGAAGTGTTCAACATGACAACGAAGATAATAATGAACTAGATAATAAACATCACAGAAAAAAAGGAAATAAAGGCAAAAAAGCTGCTGCAGTCGGTGCTGGCGCAGCTGGAGCAGGTGCTGCTGGTGCTGCTGCTTCTAAACATAAACATCATAATGAACATAACAATCTAAATCATCATGATGATGATAAACATCGTGAATACGAAGATAATGATGGTTTCCAAGCACATAACGGTAAGAAAAAACGTGGTTTAATGGGAATTTTACTTCCACTCATAGCTTTATTACTTATTTTAGCTGCTCTAGCTATTTTTATTGGCATGTATCTTAACAATGACCATAAAGATAAGAATAATAACACTGCAGATAATAAAACAGAACAAACTGAGAACAAAGATAAAGATAAAGACAAAGACAATGCTACAAATGAAAAAGACCAATCAAATGAAACAGCAGCAACAAAAGAAGATAAATCAAGTGAATCAGATAATAGCACTAAAAAAGATAGTGATGAGTCAAATGAAGTAGCTACAACAGAAAACAGTACATCAAATGATAATAATGATAAAAATTCTACTGAAAATGCAACATCTGAAAATGATAACAATAAATCAAATGTATATAATAATTCATCAAGTTCAGATAATAACTCAAATTCTCAATCAACTCAAAATAACACACAATCAAGTAATAGTGTTGGCCAACAAACTCACGTAGTATCTGGTAATGATAATTTATATCGTATTGCAATTCAATACTATGGTGAAGGTACAGTTGAAAATGTAAATAAATTAAAACGAGCTAATGGCTTAACTAGTAATAATATTGTAAATGGTCAAAAATTAGTTATTCCTCAATAATATCTGAATGTATTAAAAAAGATACACCTAAAATGGTGTATCTTTTTTATGTTCATTTGAAGATAAGTAAATAATAATGTAAATATTTTTATTTAGAAATATATCAGTAAACTGATATAATATGTTAGTGATTAAAGGAGGCCATTAAACATGCAAACAATTGAAAGTATTATTATTGGTGGAGGCCCATGTGGTTTAAGTGCAGCCATTGAGCAAAAGAAAAAAGGCATAGAAACACTAGTAATTGAAAAAGGTAATATTGTAGATGCCATTTATCATTATCCTACGCATCAAACTTTTTTCTCTTCTAGCGATAAATTAAGTATTGGCGATGTGCCATTTATTGTAGAGGAAAGTAAACCTCGTCGTAACCAAGCACTTGTCTATTATAGAGAAGTAGTAAAATTTCATCAGTTGAATGTACATCCTTTTGAGGAAGTATTAACAGTTAAAAAAATTGGAAATAAATTTACAATTACAACAACTAAAGACGTGTATGAATGTAAATTTTTAACAGTTGCGACTGGTTATTACGGTCAACATAATACTTTAGATGTTAAAGGTGCGGATTTATCTAAGGTTAAACATTACTTTAAAGAAGCACATCCATACTTCAATCAAGATGTTGTGGTTATTGGAGGTAAGAATTCTGCAGTAGATGCAGCTTTGGAATTGGAAAAGGCTGGGGCAAATGTGACTGTATTATATCGTGGAGATCGATATTCAGCAGCAATTAAACCTTGGATTTTACCAAATTTTGAATCTTTAGTTAACCATGAAAAAATCGATATGGAATTTGATGCAAATGTTACTGAAATCACTCAACATTCAGTAACTTATGAAAAAAATGGTGAAACAGTAACAATACCAAATGACTTTGTTTTTGCAATGATTGGTTATCATCCAGACTATGAGTTTTTACAATCTATTGGTATAGATATTCATACTAATGAATTTGGAACAGCTCCAATTTATAACAAAGAAACGTATGAAACAAATGTGGAAAACTGTTATATTGCTGGTGTTATAGCAGCTGGTAATGATAATAATTCAATTTTCATTGAAAACGGTAAATACCATGGTGGCATTATCGCTCAAAGTATTTTAAGAAAAAAACAAACTCCACTAGAAAGTTAAATTTCATTTATTTTAATTAAAAGAGAGAAACAATGAGTGCATCATCATTGTTTCTCTCTTTTTTAAGTTTCAAAGTATTCTTTCAATTCCTTGTGATTCATATGATTACTTAAACCAATTAAAAGTTTTAATCTTGCTTTAGGGCCATTTAATCCGTTAGAAAAAATAAGTCCCTCTTCAGCTAATCGAAAACCTCCACCTTCATAATCATATACTGGACTTACAATGCCATTAAATGAGCGAGACACAAGTACGATAGGAATATCTTTTTTGACACACGATTCAATACCTTTTAAACAACTTGGGGGTAAGTTACCTTGGCCTAACGCTTCAATAATTATACCTTGAACATTTTGTTGAGCATAAAATTCTAAAACATCCTTAGTCATCCCCATATACGCTTTAATTAATGGCACATTTAAACTCTCATCTATTCTTGGAAATACTGTTTGTCGATATGGACGATTATAGAATTGAACACGATCTTTAGTTAAGATACCTAAAGGGCCTTGATTAGGACTCTGAAAGGTATTGATATTCGAAGTATGTGTTTTAGTAACATTTCTCGCAGTATGTATTTCGTCATTAAATACGACCATCACGCCTTTATCAGAAGCTTCTAATGAAGTTGCAACTCTAATTGCTGAAATAAAATTATATAGCCCATCTGAACCAATCTCGTTTGATGAACGCATCGCACCTGTTATAACAATAGGTTGACTTATATCGATTGTTAAATCGAGCAAATAAGCTGTTTCTTCTAACGTATCTGTGCCATGTGTAATCACACATCCATCATAATGATTCTTAGAAAATTCCTTAATAATGATGTCTTTTAACTTTATTACATGAGAAAGTGTGATATGTGGTGATGGGACATTAAAGGGACTTATTTCATATACATTTGCATATTGACCTATGATGTTTTTATGTAATGAAATAGGATTGATGTCATTTGTAACGACCTGATTGAGTTGATTTTGAGACATACTAATTGTTCCACCTGTATGAATAACAAGTATTTTTTTCATTAAACTCCTCCTATTTTTAAAATATATATTTATGATAAAATAATACAGATAAAACAACAAGAAAGGAAAAATGTTATGAATCCAATTAATATTGCATTAGATGGTCCTGCTGCTGCTGGAAAAAGTACAATTGCAAGACAAGTGGCTAGTAAATTATCAATGATTTATGTCGATACTGGTGCAATGTATCGTGCAATAACGTATAAATATTTAAAGCAAGATGCTCCTGAAGATTTTCAAAATTTAATTAATCATACTTCTTTAGAATTAACTTACAATCCATCAAAAGGACAACGAATTATTTTAGATAACGAGGATGTGACAGACTATCTAAGAGAAAATGATGTCACGCAACATGTTTCATATGTTGCATCAAAAGAACCTGTACGCACATACGCCGTACAAAAACAAAAAGAATTAGCAATAAAAAAAGGAATTGTTATGGACGGTAGAGATATTGGTACCGTCGTTCTTCCAGATGCTGAGTTAAAAGTATATATGATTGCCTCTGTAGATGAAAGAGCTGAAAGAAGACAAAAAGAGAATGAATTACGTGGCATTTCTTCCACTTTAAATCAATTAAAAAAAGAAATTGAAGAAAGAGATCATTACGATATGAATCGTGATATTTCACCTTTAAGAAAAGCGGAAGATGCTATAACAGTGGATACAACGAGTAAAACTATAGAAGAAGTAACTGAAGAAATATTAAAATTAGTAGAGAATCTGTAATTTTTGTACATAGCTATTTAATTTAATTCGTTAAATGACTAAAATATAAGCGAATTATTTTAAATAGCTATTTTAGTTATATATAATTAATTATGGAAATATAAACAATAAATTTTCTTAATCTTATATTCAATCATAAGTTTCGATTTTTATTGATATTAATAAATATATTTTTCTATTGCTCAATATTAAATAATTTTAAAAAATGATATATTTTTTAAAAACTTATGAAACTAAAGGGGTATTTCTTGACAATTCCTTGTGTTTATAAGATGTTATAGTTATGTAGTGTATAAGGAGGCAAACATGATGACTGAAGAATTCAATGAATCAATGATTAATGATATTAAAGAAGGTGACAAAGTCACTGCAAAAGTTCAACAAGTTGAAGATAAACAAGTAGTAGTTCATATTGATGGGGCTAAATATAATGGAATTATTCCAATTAGCCAACTTTCAACTCATCACATTGAAAATCCAAGTGAGATTATTTCAGAAGGTGATGAAATTGAAGCATATGTAACCAAAATTGAAATTGACGAAGAAAATGAATCAGGCGCTTACATTTTATCAAAACGTCAACTTGAAACCGAAAAATCATATGAATATTTACAAGAAAAGCTTGATAATGACGAAGTAATCGAAGCTAAAGTTACTGAAGTAGTTAAAGGTGGCTTAGTTGTGGATGTGGGCCAAAGAGGATTCGTTCCTGCGTCACTCATTTCAACTGATTTCATTGAAGATTTCTCTGTATTTGAAGGACAAACAATTCGTCTTAAAGTAGAAGAATTAGATCCTGAAAATAATAGAGTCATTTTAAGCCGTAAAGCAGTTGAACAAGCTGAAAATGACGTTAAAAAAGCATCGTTATTAGATTCACTTAATGAAGGGGACGTTATCAAAGGGAAAGTTGCTCGTCTTACTAACTTTGGTGCTTTTGTAGATATTGGTGGCGTTGATGGATTAGTTCACGTATCAGAATTATCACATGAGCATGTTCAATCTCCTGAAGACGTGGTAAGCGTTGGACAAGAAGTGGACGTTAAAGTTAAATCTGTTGAAAAAGATTCTGAGCGTATTTCTTTATCTATTAAAGATACTTTACCAACTCCATTCGAAAATATTAAAGGTAAATTCCACGAAAACGACGTTATCGAAGGTAAAGTAATTCGCTTGGCTAACTTTGGTGCTTTTGTGGAAATTGCTCCTGGTGTTCAAGGACTTGTACACATTTCAGAAATTGCTCATAAACATATTGGTACACCAAGTGAAGTGTTAGAACCAGGACAACAAGTGAGCGTTAAAATTTTAGGTATTGATGAAGAAAATGAGCGTATTTCTTTATCTATTAAAGCTACATTACCAAATGAAGATGTGATTGAAAGTGACGAAGCTACAACTCAATCATATTTATCTAATGAAACAGATGAAGACAATCCAACATTAGGTGACGTTTTTGGTGATAAATTTAAAAACTTAAAATTCTAATATTAAATATTTTATTATTTAATTTAATGATGAGAGCAAGAAAAGATATTCAAATAGAATTCTTTCTTGCTCTTTTTTATTTATCTTTACTCACTATCTATCGTATGACAATATATACTTGTTTTTAAATCATCATTGCATATGATAAAATTATAGAGATTTTAGAAAGAGAGGAAGTTAGCTTATGACTAAACCTATTGTAGCAATTGTAGGTAGACCTAATGTGGGTAAGTCTACAATTTTTAATAGAGTAGTAGGTGAACGTGTATCAATTGTTGAAGATACTCCAGGTGTTACGCGTGATCGTATTTATTCTTCAGGCGAATGGTTAACACATGAATTTAATATCATTGATACTGGAGGCATCGAAATCGGAAATGCACCTTTCCAAACACAAATAAGAGCTCAAGCAGAAATCGCTATTGATGAAGCAGACGTAATTATCTTTATGGTAAATGTAAGGGAAGGTCTCACTCAAAGTGATGAAATGGTAGCTCAATTACTTTATAAATCAAAAAAACCTGTTGTTTTAGCAGTAAACAAAGTAGATAATCCTGAAATGAGAAGTGATATTTTTGATTTTTACTCTTTAGGTTTTGGCGATCCTTATCCAATTTCTGGTTCACATGGTTTAGGTCTAGGTGATTTATTAGATGAAGTCGTTAAACATTTTAAAGAAGAAGATAGTGATCCATATGATGATGACACTATTCGTTTATCTATTATTGGTCGTCCAAATGTGGGCAAATCTAGTTTAGTAAATGCCATTTTAGGTGAAGAACGTGTTATTGTATCAAATGTAGCAGGTACAACTCGAGATGCTGTAGATACTGAGTATAGCTATGATGGACAAGATTATGTGTTAATAGATACAGCAGGTATGAGAAAAAAAGGTAAAGTATATGAATCAACTGAGAAATACTCTGTATTAAGAGCTTTAAAAGCAATTGAGCGTTCAAATGTGGTGTTATTAGTTATTGATGCCGAAGAAGGAATTATTGAACAAGATAAGCGTGTTGCTGGATATGCTCATGAAGAAGGAAAAGCAATGGTGATTGTCGTAAATAAATGGGATGCTGTAGAAAAAGATACTAATACCATGAAAAAATTTGCTGACGATGTACGTAATCAATTTCAATTTTTAGATTATGCACCTATCGCTTTCGTATCGGCAAAAGAGCGACTACGATTAAAAACACTTTTCCCTTATATTAGAGAAGCAAGTGAAAATCACAAAAAACGTGTTCAAAGCTCAACACTTAACGAAGTAGTAACAGATGCTATTTCAATGAATCCTACACCTACAGATAAAGGTAGACGTTTAAATGTCTTCTATACTACTCAAGTGGCTATTGAACCACCAACATTTGTTGTATTTGTAAATGATGTTGAGTTAATGCATTTTTCTTATAAACGCTATCTCGAAAATCAAATTAGAGATGCATTTGGTTTTGAAGGAACGCCTATTCATATCATCCCTAGAAGAAGAAACTAAGAGGAGAGATTAAGATGACTAAGATTACGGTTTTTGGTACAGGAAGTTTTGGTACTGCATTAGCAAATGTTTTAGCAGAGAATGGCCATTCAGTTTTAATGTGGGGGAAAAATGAAAATACTGTAGATGAAATCAATCAATCTCATCAAAATAAACGGTACTTGAAAGACGTAACATTAAATGAAACGATTAAAGCAACAAGTCAATTAGAACAAGCAGTTAATTTTTCAGATATATTTTTAATTGCTTTACCTACAAAAGCAATTAGGAATGTTGTGACTGAAATTGATCAACATATTAAAACTAAAAAAACGTTTATTCACGTTGCAAAAGGTATTGAAAATGAAACATTTAAACGTGTATCAGAAATGATTGAAGATTCAGTATCTAAGAACCATAAAAATGGCGTAGGGGTACTATCTGGACCAAGTCATGCTGAAGAAGTTGTAATTAAACAACCCACAACTGTTGCAGCTTCGTCAAAAGATGAACACATAAGTAAACTTATTCAAGATTTATTCATGAATGATTACTTAAGAGTATATACTAATAATGATTTGATAGGAGTAGAACTAGGTGGTGCACTTAAAAACATTATTGCTGTAGCAAGTGGTATTGTTGCTGGAATGGGTTATGGTGATAATGCTAAAGCGGCTTTAATGACAAGAGGTTTAGCTGAGATTAGTCGACTAGGTGAAAAGCTAGGGGCTGATCCTATGACTTTTCTAGGTCTTGGTGGCATTGGTGATTTAATTGTAACGTGTACGTCTACTCATTCAAGAAATTATACTTTGGGATATAAATTAGGAAAAGGTAAAACGACTGAAGAAGCACTTAACGAAATGAATATGGTTGTTGAGGGAATTTACACAACAAATTCAGTATATCATTTAGCGAAGTCTCAAAATGTTGATATGCCAATAACCAATGCTTTATACAAAGTATTATTTGAAGATAAACCAGTGAAAGATAGCGTGAAAGATTTAATGGGGCGAGATAAAAAAGCTGAATAAAGTGTAATTTTGCTATTTAACACAAATATTTTATAAAATTATTCACGAAATACTGACAATTCAACGTTTTAAGTATATAAATCGTTGCGGTAAAGGGAATTATTGTGTTAAAGTCATACCATAATGATATAAATTTATCATTATCATTCATCCGGAGGTGAACTCATAATGAATAAAACTGACTTAATCAATGCGGTTGCAGAACAAGCTGATTTAACTAAAAAAGAAGCTGGTTCAGCAGTAGATGCTGTTTTCGAATCAATTCAAAACTCACTTTCTAAAGGTGAAAAAGTTCAATTAATTGGTTTCGGAAACTTCGAGGTACGTGAACGTGCTGCACGTAAAGGACGTAACCCTCAAACAGGTAAAGAAATCGAAATTCCTGCAAGTAAAGTTCCAGCATTCAAAGCTGGTAAAGCATTAAAAGATGCTGTAAAATAATTTACTTAAAAAAGCCCTATAAGGGCTTTTTATTTTATATATTGTTTAATTCTAAATACATATGTTTTATTTATAATTGTACAATTCACTGTGAAGCGACTATGAAGTTATTTTCGTCATAAGCACTATATTTTATTTTTATGAATATAATGTTAATATGTATATTGATACTAACGTGAGGTGTGAACATGGAAAGAACATTAAGCAAATTAAATAGACAAATTACTCAAAGGCTTAAAGGAATTAATGAATATGAAGCAATTCACATTAATAAAGGATTAAGTGATGTTTTAGATCATTTTAATATTCCAGAAAATGCTAAACTTGCCTGCCTCACTATTGATACTTCAATGAAGCATCTAGATGATATTTCTAAAAATAAATTATCTAAGAAATCAATTCTAATTGGTGACTTATTAAGTGCTCATTTTTATACTTTAATATCTGAAATTGGTGATGTATCATATCAAAGACTAATGAGTGAAGCGATTATCAAATCTAATGAGCTTAAAACTTCATTGCATCATCATTCACTCGAGCGTCATGATATATATAAGGCTGTGTTAGATATAGAAACACTTTTCCCTTTTATAACTATTTCTCATTTTACAGATATTGAGATCTCTCAATATGAAATATTTGAAAAATTATTTAATGGGGTACATCAATATTATCCCTCTTATTTAAGTGAATATGATGAAGATGAAATCAACCAAATTATTAAACATATAAAGCAAAGCGATAAAGAGAAAAGTAGAGGTAATAATTAATGACTGAAAATAATGCAAAAAAAGAACAAGTTCATACGGTTTTTCAAAATATTTCTAAAAAATATGATCGATTGAACAATATAATAAGCTTCGAACAACATAAAATATGGCGTAAACATGTAATGAAAGATATGAATGTGTTACCTGGAAGTAAAGCACTTGATGTATGTTGTGGTACAGCAGATTGGACCATTGCTTTAAGTAGAGCAGTAGGACCTAATGGAGAAGTTACAGGTTTAGATTTCAGTGAAAATATGCTTGAAGTTGGTAAAGAAAAAACTAAATCAATGCCTAATATTCACTTAGTGCACGGCGATGCTATGAATTTACCATTTGAAGATAACACATTCGATTATGTAACCATTGGTTTCGGTTTAAGAAATGTGCCTGATTATTTAGCAACATTAAAAGAATTAAATCGCGTATTGAAACCAGGCGGTATGATTGTATGTTTAGAAACAAGTCAACCAACATTACCCGTATTTAAACAAGTTTATAAACTTTACTTTAAATTTGTGATGCCTATTTTCGGGAAGTTGTTTGCTAAATCTAAGGAAGAATATGAATGGTTACAACAATCTACATTCAATTTTCCAGATAAAACTAAATTAAAGCGTTTATTTGAACAGGCTGGTTTCAGTCATGTAAAAGTTCGTAGCTTTACAGGTGGCGTTGCTGCAATGCACCTTGGCTATAAATAGAAAGTTCTACTAAATAAAAGGTGATTAATGTGGCAAAGTTAAGTATGAATAGTGAAATTAAAAATGTTGAAAAGCGTTTAAAAAATGCTATTAAAAGTAATGATTCTGTATTACAAGAAGCAGCATTTCATTTATTATCTTCGGGTGGCAAACGAGTGCGTCCAGCATTTGTTCTTCTTAGTAGTCAGTTTGGACCAAAAAAAATTACTGAAGATACGTATCATGTTGCAGTAGCTTTAGAATTAATTCATATGGCAACACTTGTGCACGATGATGTGATTGATAAAAGTGACAAACGTCGTGGTAAATTGACGATTGAAAAAAAATGGGATGTTACTACCGCTATCCTAACTGGCAATTTCTTACTAGCTTTAGGTTTAAAACAACTTTCTAAAATTGAAGATCATCGTGTTCATACTATTATTTCTAACGCAATTGTTGATGTTTGTAGAGGCGAGCTCTTCCAATTCCAAGACCAATTTAATAGTCATCAAAATATTACGAACTATTTGAGACGTATTAATAGAAAAACGGCGTTGCTTATTCAACTTTCAACGGAAGTTGGTGCAATAACATCACAAGCTGATAATGAGACGATTCGAAAATTAAAAATGATTGGTCATTATATTGGAATGAGTTTTCAAATTGTAGATGATATTTTAGATTTTACAAGTACTGAGAAAAAATTAGGTAAACCTGTGGGTAGTGATCTAATGAATGGCCATATTACATTACCAGTTTTATTAGAGATGAAAAAAGACCCAGTTTTCAAAAAACAAATTGCTGAGTTATCACACCTGACAAATAAAAATCAATTTGGCCCACTTATTGATCAAATCAAGAATTCAAATAGTATCACACAATCTCAAGAAGTGAGCGATCACTATTTAAATAAAGCACTCGACTTAATTGATCAATTAGAGGAACCAAATGCTCAAAATTTATTTAGAAAGCTTATTAAAAGAATGCGATCTAGAAATACTTAAAAATAGAAAAAAGTTGAAAGCGCTTTAACAACCTGTTAGTATTTAGTAGTAGTAGGTTGTTTTCTATTAAATGTATTTATACATATTAAATCAATTTTTTTAATTAGGGGGATTTGTATAATGGAACGCACTTTTTTAATGATTAAGCCAGATGCAGTACAACGTAATTTAATAGGAGAAATTATTTCTAGAATTGAAAGAAAAGGTTTAAAAATAGTTGGCGGTAAATTTATAATTCCAACTAAAGATACTGTTAACGTACATTATGCTGAACATACAGAGAAGCCGTTTTTTCATAAACTTGTTTCATTTTTAACTTCTGGACCTGTGTTTGCCATGGTTGTTGAAGGAGAAGACGCAGTTGCGGTATCTAGACATATTATCGGAAAAACAAATCCCACTGAAGCCGATCCCGGTACTATAAGAGGCGATTATGGTTTAACAGTAGGGAGAAATATTATTCACGGATCAGACTCTGTAGAATCTGCTGAAAGAGAAATCAATTTATGGTTTAATGATGATGAAATATATAGCTACGAAGCTATTAGGGAAAATTGGCTTTATGAAGAATAATTTTTTAAAATTGGAATAAACTGGAATTTATTTTCCATTCAACCATTGACTGCCAACATGTTAGAAAGTACCTAAGACAACAGTTGTCTTAGGTACTTTTTTATATGAAATTATTTGAATTTTCAAACACCAATTATTCTACACTAGTTATGTAATTTCGTTGAATATGATATGATAACAAATAATACATAATACTATTTAAAGTGGTAAAGGAAAGGAGCTATTATTCATGAGATATTTAACTTCAGGAGAATCCCATGGTCCACAACTAACAGTAATTATTGAAGGTGTTCCAGCTAACTTAGAAATGAGAGCTGAGGAGATAAATAAAGAAATGTTTAAGCGTCAAGGTGGCTACGGTAGAGGACGTCGAATGCAAATTGAAAAAGATGCAGTAGAAATTGTTTCTGGTGTAAGAAATGGCTTTACTTTAGGTAGTCCAATTACAATTGTAGTTAAAAATGATGATTTTACTCATTGGAGAAATATTATGGGTATTGAACCAATTAGTGACGAAGCACGAGAAAATATGAAACGTACAATTACAAAGCCAAGACCTGGTCATGCAGACTTAATTGGCGGTATGAAATATAATCATCGTGATTTGAGAAATGTACTTGAACGTTCTTCTGCAAGAGAAACAGCTGCACGCGTAGCTGTAGGAGCAGTGTCCAAAATTTTACTTTCTCAACTAGACATTCATATGTATAGTCGTGTTGTAGAAATTGGTGGAATTAAAGATGAAGGGTTATACGATACAGAAACATTTAAACAAAATATCGATAAAAATGATGTACGTGTGATTGATGAATCGATTGCTCAAAAAATGAGAGATAAAATTGATGAAGCTAAAAAGGAAGGCGACTCTATAGGTGGCGTAGTTCAAGTTATGGTTGAAAATATGCCAGTTGCAGTAGGTAGCTACGTGCATTATGATCGTAAACTCGATGGACGTATTGCGCAAGGTGTTGTAAGTATTAATGCCTTCAAAGGTGTCAGCTTTGGTGAAGGGTTTAAAGCTGCTGAAAAACCTGGAAGCGAAATTCAAGATGAAATTTTATATCATTCTGAAAGAGGTTATTATAGAGGATCTAATCATTTAGGTGGCTTTGAAGGTGGAATGACTAATGGTATGCCTATCATTGTAAATGGCGTTATGAAACCTATTCCAACTTTATATAAACCTTTAAATTCTGTAGATATTAATACTAAAGAAGATTTTAAAGCAACTATAGAACGTTCAGATAGTTGTGCAGTTCCAGCAGCAAGTGTTGTTTGCGAGCATGTCGTTGCTTTTGAAGTTGCTAAAGCTCTTTTAGAAGAATTCCAATCTAATCATATCGATCAACTTAAAGAACAAATTGAAGAACGTAGAAAGTTAAATATAGAATTTTAAACATCTTTTTTAATTAACCTTTAGAAATGAGGTATATCATGCAATTACAAACCACATATCACAGTAATAATTATCCAATTATTGTAGAACATCATGCATTTAAATATTTATCCGAATATATTCAAGATTACGATAAAGTATTCTTAATTATAGATGAATTTGTTGATTTTAATTTTAGAGATAAATTTGAAACAATATGTCACAATTCAAACATTCAAAAAGTTATCGTTCCTGCCGGCGAAAAAATGAAAACGTTTAATCATTATCAAGCTATCATAGAACAACTACTAGGAATGAATCTTACTCGTAATACTTGTTTAGTTGCTATAGGTGGTGGAGCCACAGGAGATTTTACAGGATTCTTAGCTTCTACTTTATTAAGAGGTGTTGATTTTATACAAGTACCTACAACAATATTAGCGCATGACTCAAGTGTAGGAGGTAAGGTTGGAATAAATTCTTCCCATGGTAAAAATCTTATAGGCGCATTTTATAGACCTAAAGCAGTCATATATGATTTGGATTTTTTAAAAACTTTACCTTATCATGAAATTTTAAGTGGATACGCTGAGGTGTATAAGCATGCTTTATTGACTGGCACAGTTGCTACAGAAGATATTGAAAAACACTTTTCAGATAGAAAAACACTTGAATCACTTAAAGATATGGATCAATTTATTTTTAAGGGCATAAAAACAAAACTAAACATTATTATAAAAGATGAAAAAGAAAGTAATGTTAGAAAATATTTAAATTTAGGTCATACCTTTGGACATGCAGTAGAATATAAGTATAAAATACCTCATGGTCATGCCATTATGATTGGGATGATTTATCAATTTATTGTGGCAAATCATCTTCTTGGCACACAATTTGATATTCAACATTATATTAATTATATGAATCAATTAAATTATCCGCTGGATTTAATCCAGCAGATTGATTTTGAAGAAATGTATCAATATATGTTATCAGATAAAAAGAATAATGGTGAAGGTATTCAAATGGTTCTACTCGAGAAATTAGGCAAACCTAATGTATATCATGTAGAAAAAAATATATTGAAGCAATCATTTAAACAACTACAATTATTAGTAGAGTAGGTGAAATACTGTGACAACAAGTCAAATAATAGATATTCATGGTCCATTAAAGGGTGAGATAGAAGTACCCGGAGATAAATCTATGACGCATAGAGCAATTATGCTATCGTCACTCGCTAAAGGTAAATCAATTATTGAACAACCGCTTCTAGGTGAAGATTGTTTACGTACGATTGAAATTTTTAAACTCTTAGGTGTGGAGATTGAAATTGAAGAACATCGTCTTATTGTTAATTCTCCAGGATATCAACATTTCAATATACCACATCAAACGTTATATACTGGAAATTCTGGTACAACAACGCGCTTACTTGCTGGTCTTTTAAGTGGATTGGGCATAGAGTGTGTTTTATCTGGAGATGCATCGATAGGAAAACGACCTATGAATCGTGTTTTAAGACCTTTAAAATTAATGAATGCAAATATTAACGGTATTGAAAATAACTATACACCACTTATTATTAAGCCTTCAGCCATTAATGGCATCAATTATCAAATGGAAGTCGCAAGTGCTCAAGTTAAAAGTGCAATTTTGTTTGCAAGTCTATTTTCAAAAGATGCATCACAAATTACAGAATTAGACATAAGTAGAAATCATACTGAAACGATGTTTAAACATTATCAAATTCCAATACAAGTAAATCAAAAAGTGATTACAACATCTCCTTATGCTATAAGCAATATTCAACCTAAAGACTTTGTAGTACCAGGAGATATTTCTTCGGCCGCTTTCTTTATTGTAGCTGCTTTGATTTCTCCTGGAAGTGATATTACAATTCATAATGTTGGCATCAATCCTACACGTTCAGGTATTATAGATATCGTTGAACAAATGAATGGTAACATTGAGTTATTTAATGTTACAGAATCTTCAGAACCAACTGCGTCGATTAGAGTTCAGTATACGAACGACTTGAAACCCATCACAATTGAAGGAGATTTAATTCCTAAAGCAATTGATGAATTGCCAATTATTGCTTTGTTATGCACTCAAGCTTCTGGTACAAGTATGATTAAGGACGCAGAGGAATTAAAGGTAAAAGAAACTAATCGTATTGATACAACTGCAGATATGCTTAATTTACTAGGTTTTAAATTACAAGCTACTGAGGATGGATTAATTATTCATCCCTCTAAATTAACTAGAAATGCTATAGTAGATAGCTTAACTGATCACAGAATTGGCATGATGCTTGCAGTCGCATCTATTTTAAGTGATTCACCATTAACGATACGTCAGTTTGATGCAGTAAATGTATCATTCCCTGGTTTCTTGCCGAAATTAAAGCTTTTAGAAAATGAGGGATAAAATATTATGGAAGATATCTATAAATTAATAGACGATATCAATCTTCAAAAATTAGATCATTTAGATACACGTGTAAATGAAGCATTAACTTCCAATAATGATGATGCTTTATTTATTTTAGGAGAAACATTATATAACTTTGGATTAACACCTCAAGGTCTTGAAGTGTTTAGAACGTTATATCATAAGTATCCAGATGAAAGTGAACTATTAATTTATTTTATCGAAGGGCTTATGTCTGAAAATCAGACAGACGAAGCATTAGAATATTTAAATCAAGTTGAATTGTCACCTGAAAAATTAATGTTAGAAGCCGACTTATATCAACAAATCAATATGACTGAAGTTGCTATTGATAAATTAACTGAAGCGCGTGAATTAGAACCTAATGACCCAATTATTCATTTTGCTTTAGCAGAATTACTTTATTTTGATGGACAATACCTTCGTGCTACACGAGAATATGAAGTTGTTTTAGATACAGGCGAATATGAAATAAATGGAATTAATTTATTTTCAAGAATGGCTGATTGTGCGTTACAAAGTGGAAATTATAGTGATGCTATACAGTTATTTGATGAGATTAGTGAAGATGAAATGATCTCTGATGACTTTTTCAAAAAAGCTATCGCATATGAAAAAAATGATCTAACTCAAGAAGCTATAAAAATTATGACTACACTTCTTTCTAAAGATCCAGACTTTATTCAAGGTTACTTTTATTTACAATCTTTATATGAAAATGAAAAAAATTATCCAGATGCGATTGAAACAGGTAAAGAAGGGTTACGTCTTAATCAATTTTATAAAGAGCTCATGGTTTCTACCGGTAGTTTAGAAATTGAACATGGAGATGCGAATGAGGGGGTAGAACTTCTTAAAAAAGCACTTGAAGTAGATAATGCTTACCATGAACCTTTACTTATCTTAAGTGATTTATTCCGCCAAGAAGAAGATTATGAAGCCATCATTTCACTCCTATCTTATGTAGATGAAGAAGATCTTGACCCTGTCTTTATGTGGCACTTAGCACATGCATATGGGGAAGAAGAAAGAGATACTGAAGCCCAACATTTCTATGAATTGGCTTATCCGACATTGAAATCTCAGAGTTTATTCTTAAGCGATTATTATTTTTATTTAATTGAAATTGGCCAAAAAGATAAAGCTAAAGTATTGCTTAACGAGTTATTAATCATTGATCCAACTAATGAAACTTGGAATGAAGAATTGAGTAGATTGAATGACTAGAGTGGGTGTTAAAATTGAATGACACATTAGTTAAAATGAAACAAAGCTATATTGAATATGCTTTGTTTCATTATCATTTTAAGTCCAGAATTAGTGTGTGGCTATTAAATTATTTAAAAGCTTCACCGCTAAAATTAAATTGTAGTCATTTTGTAAATAAGAAAATTAAAAGTCATATAACCCTTGAAATTGGCCTAAAACACTCCAATTTCTCTGCAATTAAATTAACAAAAGACGATCAAACATTAATTAATACAAATGAAATATTCAATTATATAGCTTCTAAAGATATTTGTATTGATATATTCATTCACTTTGAATACAACGATGAGCAAGATTGGCGATTAAATGAGCTCATAATTCAACAATTAATATATTCTGATCAATATCTTGCATATCTTAATAATATATATCACTTAAATCTTGATCTAAATAAAAAGTATTCATTAATCGAACAATTAGAACATCATATCGATGTAAGTTTACAAATGAAAGATCAACAACGCTTTTATCAATTATCACAAATTTTGAGTGTATTAACTCATCACTCATAGATCAAAATTAAAGGAATTATAACTTATGCCTACTTTAAGACAACTATGGGAATTATCATTATATCAACGTTCCATACTCGTAATATTGCTTATATGTAATGTTTTAGGTACCATTTATGGTTTTATATGGTATGGTGATCAATTACTTAAGACACAATGGCATTATCTAATTTTTGTACCAGATAGTCCTATTGCATCGCTATTTTTATGTATATCAATTTGTTTAATAATTTTAAATAAACAAAATAGTATTATTGAAGGACTAGCATTTGTAACTTTATTTAAATATGGTTTATGGGCTGTCATTATGAATTTTATAATGATAATTAATAATGATGATATAACTATTATGAATGTATTTTTAATTATTAGTCATGGAATTATGGTACTTGAAAGTATCTATTTTTATCCACGATTCAACATCTCTATGCTCAGTTTGTTTATCTCTATGATATGGGTATTTAACAATGATTATGTAGATTATATATTAAAGAAATATCCTTATTATGATTTTATACAGCAACACGTTCATTTAGTTGCTTTTATCGCGCTATGGCTAAGTATTATATCACTTATGCTTTATTATAATTTTAATAAATTAATAAAGGTTAAATTATTTGATAAAAAAATCGATAGTCAGTAGAATATGATTAAAGGAGAGTGAAATTGATTGTCTATAGTGTCTTATATTATATATATCGTCATTATTATGCTCATTCCAATGTGGGCTCAACACAAAGTAAAATCAAATTATGAAAAATATTCACAGGTAAGATCAACAAGTGGTAAAACTGGTCGTGAAGTAGCAGAAGAAATTCTTCATGCTAATGGAATTTATGATGTAGATGTAGTTAAGGGCGAAGGCTTTTTAACAGACCACTATGATCCAAATAAGAAAGTAGTTTGTTTATCTCCTGCAAACTTTGACCGTCCTTCAGTAGCTGGTACAGCTATTGCGGCACACGAAGTTGGACACGCTATTCAACACCAACAAGGTTATGCATTTTTACGTTTTAGAACTGCTTTAGTACCGTTAGCAAATATTGGTAGTTCATTAAGCTACATCGTTATTATGGCTGGGATCTTTTTAACAGCATTAGGTAGCGCTTTTGGCTCAACTGCATTATGGATTGGTGCTGGGTTAATGTCATTAGCAGTTTTATTCTCAATCGTGACATTACCAGTTGAATTTGATGCAAGCTCAAGAGCTATGAAACAAATTACTGCACTTAATATTGTGAATGAAAAAGAATATAAACATGCGAGAAAGGTATTATCAGCAGCAGCTATGACTTATGTAGCAGCAACAGCTACAGCTGTAGCCGAACTTGTTAGAATTATTTTACTGGCACGTGCAAATGATAACTAAAATACCTTTATAAACTAACTTAAGTTTAAATCTTGTATAATAACATTTAAGATTTTCAAATAGTTATACCGAGCGAAATATGAATTCAAAAATGAATTCTGTTTCGCTCTTTTTTATACCCCATAGAATAGAATTGATAAAATGCATTAACAAGTAATTTGAGATATACTTAGTAAGAAACGGAAAAAAGGAGAATGATGATGAAATCTTTAAATCAAATGCAAAAAGAAGTAGATGACTATATTAGTCAATTTAAAGCGGGTTATTTTTCTCCATTAGCTAATTTAGCCCGTCTAACAGAAGAAGTGGGCGAACTTGCAAGAGAAATCAATCATTATTACGGTGAAAAGCAAAAGAAACCAACGGAAGAAGAAAACTCTGTTAAAGCTGAATTAGGAGATAATTTATTTGTTTTACTTTGCATTGCTAATTCCCTTGGTATTGATATGACAGAAAGTTTTAATGATACAATGGAGAAATTTAATACTAGAGATAAAAACCGATTTGAACGTAAATAATGGATAGAAAGGTGGTTATTTTATGAAAATAGGTATTACATGTTATCCGTCAATGGGTGGCTCAGGTATCATAGCAACTGAATTAGGTATTAAAATGGCAGAAAGGGGACATGAAGTTCACTTTATTACGTCAAATATTCCTTTTAGAATTCGTAAGCCGTTGCCTAACATTACTATCCATCAAGTCGAAGTAAATCAATATGCAGTATTTCAATATCCACCGTATGATATTACATTGAGCACAAAAATATCTGAAGTCATTAAAGAGTATGATTTGGATATCTTGCATATGCATTATGCTGTACCACATGCTGTATGTGGTATTTTAGCACGTCAAATGGCTGGAAAAGATATAAAAATTATGACAACATTACATGGTACTGATATCACAGTGTTAGGCTACGACCATTCACTTAAAGGTGCTATTAAATTTGGCATTGAACAAAGTGACCTCGTGACTAGTGTCAGTCAGTCATTAGCTAAACAAACACAGTCAATTATTGAAACAGATAAAGAGATTATTCCTATTTATAATTTTGTTCGAGAAAAAGAGTTTCCTACACAACATGAAAATCAATATAAAGAGCTTTACGATATAAAGCCTGAGGAAAAAGTTCTTATACATGTATCAAACTTTAGAAAAGTCAAACGTATTGACACTATTTTAGAAACTTTCGCTAAAGTCCATAAACATATACCAAGTAAGTTGATCTTATTAGGTGATGGCCCAGAACTTTTAGATATGCGTAAAATAGCAAGGTCATTACATATCGAAGATGATGTATTATTTTTAGGTAAACAAGCTCAAGTTAGTAAATTTTATCAAATGGCTGATTTAGTTTTACTGTTAAGTGAAAAAGAAAGTTTTGGTCTTACACTATTAGAGGCAATGACTACGGGAGTAGTACCTATAGGTTCAAATGCTGGAGGTATTAAAGAAGTCATCAAACATGGTGAAACAGGTTATATTGTAGATGTAGGAGATAGTGAACAAGCAAGTGATTATGCACTAAAATTATTAACAGATGAGCAACTCTATCAAAGGTTACAAAGTAATATGCTTAAAGATATTAAACAACGATTTAGTTCTGAACTTATCGTCGATCAATATGAATATTACTATAAAAAAATGTTGAATTAAAAAAAGAGGATTAATATGGGTAATGAATTATTTGAAAAAGCTCTGCCAATTCTTAATCAAATAGAAACACATCATTTCGAAGCTTATTTTGTAGGCGGGGCAGTCAGAGATTACATTATGCATCGTACAATTCATGATATTGATATCACTACAAGTGCGATGCCAGATGAAATTGAAGATATATTTGAACACACTATTCCAATTGGAAAAGAGCATGGAACAATCAATGTTGTTTTCAACAATGAAAATTACGAAGTGACGACATTTAGATCAGAAGGTGATTATTTAGATCACCGTCGTCCAAGTGAAGTTCATTTTGTGAGAAATCTCTATGAAGATGTACAACGTAGAGATTTCACTATCAATGCTATTGCTATGGATAAAAATTATAAAATATTTGATTACTTTGGTGGTCAAAAGGATATACAATCAAAATTAATACGTACAGTAGGGAATCCAAGTGAACGATTTAAAGAAGATGCATTAAGAATTATTCGTGGACTTAGATTTCAGTCACAACTTACATTTGATATTCATACTGAAACCTTTGAAGCAATGCAATTAACTTGTTCGGACATTGAATATTTATCAATCGAACGAATTGTTGTAGAATTTAAAAAATTAATCTTAGGAAGTAATGTTAAACAGAGTTATCATAATTTATTATCTTTAAAACTTTTTAATCATATTCCATTTTTTAATGAATTAGATATGACATGTGTTTACATCAATGAACCTCTTGAATTTGAACAATGGTTAGCCATTTTACTTATAAAAAATGATACGCTTCCTTCTTTAAAGCAATTAAAAATTAGTAATAAAGAAAAATCAGATATACATACATATATTGATATTATTGAAACATTACCTCAAATTACTTCTAAAGATGCTTTAAAATTATTTGTTTATGATTATAGTGACTATTATATCTTAAAGGTTTTAAATATTTATTCTGTACTTCAAAATAATCAAATTCCTACCGCTTCAGAACTTATTATCAATTCTCTTTCTATTAAACAAGTCGTTCAACACCTCCAATTACATGAACGTAAAGAAATGGATGTGAATGGAAAAGATTTACTTGACCATTTTAATAAAAATGGTGGCCCTTGGTTAAAAAATGTATTGAGAGAAATAGAATGTGCGATAGTTACTGATAAAATCAAAAATAACAAAGAAGAAATTTTGAAATGGGTGAATGAAAATGTCAAAATATAGTCAAGATGTCGTTAAAATGTTATATGATCATCAATCAGAATATATTTCTGGTCAATACATTGCGAATCAGCTTAATATATCGAGAGCTGCTGTAAAAAAAGTAATTGATCAATTAAAAGCAGATGGATGTGATATTGACTCAATTAATCATAAAGGACATAAGCTTAATGCATCGCCAAATCGTTGGTATAGAGGCATTATCAATAAAGTACTAGAGTCTAATCATTTAGTATCCAAAATTGAAGTATATGATAGTGTTGAATCTACTCAAACTATTGCTAAACAAAGCCTTGTTGATAATCAATACACCATGTTAATTTTAAGTGATGAGCAAACAAAAGGTCGTGGTCGTTTCAATCGTAATTGGTCTTCTTCAAAAGGAAAGGGGTTATGGATGTCTGTTGTTTTAAGACCTAATGTCTCATTTGCAATGATTCCAAAATTTAATCTTTTTATAGCTTTAGGAATTAGAGATGCTATCCAAGCATTTTCTAAAGACAAAGTAGAGATTAAATGGCCAAATGATATTTATATTAATGATAAAAAAGTATGTGGATTTTTAACAGAAATGGTAGCAAATGCTGATGCAGTTGAGGCTATAATATGTGGTATTGGTATTAATTTAAACCATCAAGAAGAAGATTTTTCTGATATTATACGTCATCGTGCTACAAGCATTCGCTTGCACAATTCAGAAGAAATCAATCGATATCAATTTTTAAAACGTTTAATTGAGGAAATTGAAAAGCGTTACCATCAATTTCTTAATTCTTCATTTGAAACGATTAGAGATGAATACATTCGTACATCTAATATTTGGCATCGTAAGTTAACATTTACTGAAAGTGGAGAACAATTTATAGGTGAAGCTATTGATATTGATAATGATGGCTTTTTAATTGTCAAAGATGAAGATAATCAGATGAGACGACTGATAAGCGCAGATATAGATATATAAGCATACGGATAGAATTAGGAGAGATAGATATGGCATATACAAGTTTTGCGGTAGTAGATTTAGAAACAACCGGAAACCAACTTGAACATGATGAAATTATACAAATTGGTATTACATTTGTACGTGATAATAAAATATCAGGAACTTATCATTCAATGATTCGTACTGATTTGGAAATCCCACCATTTATCCAAGCTTTGACTTCTATCGAAGAAACTATGCTAGAACAAGCACCGTATTTTTATGAAATTGCTGATGACATATACGAACAACTCAAAGATTGTATATTTGTAGCCCACAATGTTGACTTTGATTTAAATTTCATTAAAAAGGCATTTGAAAAAAGTAATATTCATTTTAAACCTAAAAAGGTGCTTGATACCCTGGAATTATTTAAAATTGCATTTCCTACTGAAAAAAGTTACCAATTAAGTGAATTAGCAAATGCTCATAATATACCTCTGACAAATGCACATCGAGCAGATGAGGATGCAACAACAACGGCCTATTTAATGATTAAAGCTTTTAAAAAGTTTGAGTCATTACCTATAGATACCTTAAAGCAATTATATTATTTAAGTAAGCATTTAAAATATGATTTATTTAACATTTTATTTGAAATGGTCAGACAACATCATAATCATGATATAGATTATCAGTATGCTCAATTTGAACAGATTATCTATAAAAAACAACAAGACTTAAAAGTACCACAAATTGAATTTAAAGGTTCATTAAAAGATTTATATCTAGAAGTTACAACAGCACTTGAACTTACTTATCGCCCACAACAACTCTATTTGTCAGAAATTATTTTAGAGCAGTTAATGCATAATGATAAGGCACTTATTGAAGCACCTTTAGGAAGTGGTAAATCACTAGCATACTTATTAGCTGCATTGATGTATAACATTGAAACAGGCAAACATGTAATGATTTCAACAAACACGAAATTACTTCAACATCAATTACTTCAAAAAGATATTCCTAGTATTAATCGCGCGCTAGATTTCAAAATTAATGCTGCACTTATCAAAAGTAAAACAGACTATATTTCACTAGGATTGATAAGTCAAATTTTAAAAGATGATACAGCTAACTATGAAGTGAATATTTTAAAAATGCAATTACTTATATGGATATTAGAAACAAATACTGGAGACATACAAGAGTTAAATTTAAAAGGTGGTCAGAAAATGTATTTTGACCAAAAATTAGAAACTTATGTTCCAGTAAGGCACGATATTCATTACTATAATTATATAAAACGTAATGCTCAAAATATTCAAATTGGTATTACTAATCATGCGCATCTTATTCATTCAGATCAAGAGAATTCAATCTATCAGTTATTTGATGATTGTATCATTGATGAAGCACATCGTTTACCTGATTATGCTCTTAATCAAGTGACCAATGAATTAAACTATTCTGATATCAAATATCAGTTAGGTTTAATAGGGAAAAATGAAAATGAAAAGCTTCTTAAATTAGTAGATCATTTAGAGCAACAACGTATTTTAGAACGATTAGATATTCCACCTATTGACGTGTTTGGTCTAAAATCTAATATTTCTGATTTACACGAACTAAATGAAACCCTATTTAATCATATTTTTGATATTGTTCAACACTCAGACGTACATGATGATGATGTACATCGATATCATTATGTATTCGACTTTGATGCTACACGTATTCTAAAAGATTTGCATGCAATTGTAGACAAAATCAACAAAACTTTAGAATTTTTTAATGGTATTAACCATAAAACAATCAAATCTATACGTAAGCAATTACTTTACATTAACGATAATTACAGATATATAGAACTAAGTTTAAAACAAAATCATACTGCCTTCATATCTATCAAAAATTTGAATCAAAAATCGACCATACGTCTAATTGTAAAAGATTATGAAGTCCGTGATATTTTAACAAAGCAAGTGCTCGAGAAATTTAAATCATTAACATTTATTTCAGGCACACTTACATTCAACCATTCGTTTGAAGCATTTAAAAACTGGTTTAAAGAAGATGTAGAATTTAATACTTATGAAGTACAGTCATCACTTCAAAATCATAAATCAACAAATATTTACATTCCAAGCGATGTTGTTTCTTATGATTTTAAAAATACAGAAGATTATGTAGCATCTATTGTAGACTATATTCAAGAGTACGTCACTGTAACACAATCTAAATGTCTCGTACTTTTCACAAGTTATCGAATGATGCATATGGTACAAGAGCTATTAAATGAATTACCGATATTTGACGATTATGTTATTTTGACCCAACAACAAAATCAAAACTATAAAATTGTTCAACAATTTAATCATTTTGATAAAGCTATTTTGTTAGGTACATCAACATTCTTTGAAGGATTTGACTATCAATCTAATGGTATTAAATGTGTGATGATTGCTAAATTACCATTCATGAATAAATATAATACAAAGCATTGGTTAATGGATTCAGAATTTGAATCTACATTTAAAGATTATGTCTTACCTGATGCTGTAACGCGTTTTAGACAAGGTCTAGGTAGATTGATTCGTAACGAAGATGACAAGGGGCTCATTGTTTCCTTTGACGATCGTTTAACAAATAGTAACTATAAGCATTTTTTTGAACAATCGTTAGAATCTTATTCCCAAAAAAAAGGGAATATTCAACAATTTAGTAAATTACTTCACCGCATGCAGGCGAGTAAACTGAAAAATAGAAAAAAATAGATTATTTTAAATGATGAGAACACTATTCAGGTGCTAGAAGTTCACTTTCTATTTTGATAAAATAAATAAGTATTGTATAAAAAGAAAATAAAGTAGGAGTTTGATTATGAAAACAACAATTAAACAAGCAAAACAATACATTAATCAAGAAGTCACAATTGGCGCTTGGTTAACAAATAAACGTTCAAGCGGTAAAATTGCATTTTTACAATTACGTGATGGTAGTGGATTTATGCAAGGTGTTGTCGTTAAATCAGAAGTTGACGAAGAAACATTTAAACTTGCTAAAGACATTACACAAGAATCATCATTATATGTCACAGGTACAATTACAGAAGATAATCGATCTGATTTAGGCTATGAAATGCAAGTAAAATCAATTGAAGTCATTCATGAAGCTCATGATTATCCAATCACACCTAAAAATCATGGTACAGAATTCTTAATGGATCATCGTCATTTATGGTTAAGATCTAAAAAGCAACATGCAGTAATGAAAATTAGAAATGAAATTATTAGAGCAACATATGAATTCTTTAATGAAAATGGCTTTACTAAAATTGATCCGCCTATCTTAACTGCAAGTGCACCAGAAGGTACTAGTGAATTATTCCATACTAAATACTTTGATCAAGATGCATTTTTATCTCAAAGTGGTCAATTATATATGGAAGCTGCAGCTATGGCACACGGACGTGTTTTCTCATTTGGACCGACATTTAGAGCGGAAAAATCTAAAACAAGACGTCATTTAATTGAATTCTGGATGATTGAACCTGAAATGGCATTTACCAATCACGAAGAAAGTTTACAAGTTCAAGAACAATATGTATCACATATCGTAAAATCTGTATTAGAACATTGTAAATTAGAATTAAAAGCGCTAGATAGAGATACGAGCAAATTAGAAAAAGTATCTGCGCCATTCCCACGCATCTCTTATGATGATGCTATCAAATTCTTAAAAGAAGAAGGATTTGATGACATTGAATGGGGTGAAGACTTTGGTGCGCCTCATGAAACAGCTATAGCTAATCATTATGATTTACCAGTATTTATTACAAACTATCCAACTAAAATTAAACCATTCTATATGCAGCCTAACCCTGACAACGAAGACACAGTTTTATGTGCAGATTTAATTGCACCAGAAGGTTATGGTGAAATTATTGGTGGTTCTGAACGTATCAATGATCTAGAATTATTAGAACAACGTATCGATGAACATCAACTTGATACAGAAAGTTATAACTACTATTTAGACTTACGTCGTTATGGTAGTGTGCCACACAGTGGTTTCGGTTTAGGTTTAGAACGTACAGTTGCATGGATTTCAGGCGTTGAACACGTGAGAGAAACATCACCATTCCCACGTTTATTAAATCGTTTATATCCATAAAAATATCACGTTTTATAAATCATACTTGGGGAGTGAGACTAAATGATGTTATTCATGTCTCACTCCCACTTTTTACAATAAGAAAGAGAGGGGTATCATGGACACACATCAACTTAAAACTCGTCCTGTTGTAGTTAGAAGGGAACTTTTCGATCATTACAATGAATTAGGTTTAAATGAAAAAGATTTAGTCATTTTGATTAAGTTGATTTATGCCGCTGAAGTTTCTAATAAACAACCCTCAATAGAATTTTTGCAAAAAGGTTCAAATATGGAGCCGAGAGAAATAACATCAATTATTCAAAATTTAATTCAGCGTGATTTACTTGCACTGCATGTAAGTAAAGATGAGGAAGGAAAATTTACTGAATATATGAATTTAAATCGTTTTTACGAAAAGTTAAGTGATATTTTAACTCAAGAAAAAAATGAAACTACACATCATCAAACGCAACAAAACTTTAAGGATTTATTTCAATATATTGAACAGTTGTTTTCGAGACCCTTATCACCATATGAAATCGAAACGCTCAACCAATGGATTGATATAGACCAACATGATTACACTTTAATACGTGCTGCATTAGATGAAGCATATAGTCATGATAAATTAAGCTTTAAATATGTTGATCGTATTTTATTAAATTGGAAGAAAAACAATGTAACAACTTTAGAAGAATCTAACAAAGTGAGAGAAAAATTCAATAAACCTAAATTAACTCATACTGTAAAACATATACCTAAATTTGACTGGTTAAATGGAGAGAATCTAGATGGTAAGTAAGAAAAAAGCATTAGAAATGATTGACGTTATTGCAGATATGTTTCCCGATGCAGAATGTGAATTAAAACATAATAATCCGTTTGAATTAACAATAGCTGTATTATTATCTGCGCAATGTACAGATAATTTAGTTAATAAAGTAACACGTTCACTTTTTAAAAAATATAAAACACCTGAAGATTATTTAAAAGTAGATATAGAAGAATTGCAGAATGATATAAAATCCATAGGTTTATATCGTAATAAAGCAAAAAATATTAAAAAATTATGCCAATCTTTACTCGACCAGTACGATGGACAAGTTCCTCATACACATAAAGATTTAGAAAGTTTAGCTGGAGTCGGACGAAAAACAGCGAACGTTGTCATGAGTGTAGCTTTTGATGAGCCTTCTTTGGCAGTAGACACACATGTTGAACGTGTTTCAAAGCGTCTAGGTATTAATAAGTGGAAAGATAATGTTAAACAAGTAGAAGAACGTTTGTGTGATATTATTCCAAAAGAAAGATGGAGTAAAAGTCATCATCAACTTATCTTTTTTGGACGTTATCATTGTATTGCTCGAAAACCAAAATGTGATATTTGTCCATTACTTGAGGATTGTAGAGAAGGGCAAAAACGCATGAAAGCAATGAAAAAGGAAGTCTAATCAAATGATTAATAAATCACAATTTGAATCGCTAGAAAATGAACTTGATGTCTATGCTAAGAAAAGACAACTAAATTCTGATTTAGCAAAACAATATATCGATGATTATTTTGAACTACTTCTTTTGTTTTTTAGACAAATTAATGAAATAGAGTCTATTGATTTAAATCAGTTAGACCAATATCCAGTTGTTCCTATGAATTTTTTAGAACGATATCAATATATGTTAAAAAGAAAATACCACTTTATGGGGTATAGTCAAATGAAAACTTTGAAAAATGAACTTATTAAAATGAACGCTTCATATCAAATTAGAAGAAAAAATCAAAATAATAATTAATATGAAAGATAGTCTAGAGCAAAGTTGTTCTAGACTTTTTTTAGTTAAAAAAACGACATAGCCTTATAAAAGACTATGTCGTTTTTAAAGCTATTACGACGCTTTTCTAAAATTAAAAATCGTATTTGCTTTAAATATGTTAGATAAACTACTATTGTTATTTGTATTATCATTATTATTATTTTGTTGAGTTGATGTGGTACTATTGTTAGCACTGTTGTTCGTAGTTGAATTATTTACTGAGTTATCAGTTGTATTACCTGTATTCGTTGTAGTATTACTGTTCGTTGTTGATGTAGTATTTGAGTTGTTATCACTGGTAGAATTAGAATTGCTTGAACTATTTCCTGTACTACTAGAATTACTTGATGAGCTACTATCTGAATTGTTAGTAGACATATTATCATATTTACTTCCTGATGTTGTATTATTATCTGGATGATCTTTAACTGATAATGTACTTGCACCTGAACCAACAACTGAATCAGGTTTTTTGAAGTCTCCATCATTACTTGAAGTAATATCTGACATCACATCTTTATATAGATATTGTGCATATTCTTGTTCAGAATGTCCTAAGAATGAATCTTCACCGCCTTGTTTAATTTGGCTGAAGCCCATCCAAATTGACATTGTATATTTAGGTGTGAAACCATTCATCCAGATATCTTTGGCTGCATTGTCAGGTAAGTTATATTGATTATTAACTTCTGTGCCATAAGTACTTGTACCTGTTTTAGCCCCCATATTAACGCCAGCAACACCATGACCGTAAGCAGAACCATATGGTTTAAATGTACCAGTTAACATTTCTGCAAGCATATAAGCAGTATAATCTTCCATCGCTTTATGACTTGTATGATCAAATTCGATAGTTTCATCATCAGATGTTACAACTTTGCGAATTGAATGAGCATTATTGTAAGTACCACCATTAGCTATTGATGCGAATGCTGATGCTAATTGAGTAGGTGAGAATTCAGAAGCACCACCACCTAAAATTTCAGATGGTCCTAAATCAATGTCATAATCTAAACCAACTTTAGACGCAAACTCTTTTGGAGCATCTTTACCTGCACTTGATGATACTTGTTGCCAAGCTTTTAAGGCAGGAATATTAAAACTTTGTCTTAATGCATCATATGCAGATACTGTACCATGACCTTGACTATCATAGTTACGGAATGTACCGCCATCAATGGAATAACTTGATTCATCTTGAATTGCATGGTTTGTAGCCCATTGCATATTTTCAATTGCTGGACCATATGATAAGAATGGTTTAAGTGATGAACCAGTCAAGTGTGTATCTGTAGCAGCGTTACGATCAACGACATCTTTATAATTTCGTCCACCAGAAATGGCTACAATGCCTCCTGTTTTACTATCAAGAATGGTTGAACCCACTTGTTGATCATCATTTTTATAGTAATTACCATTATCAATGCGATCTTGAAGCGTTTTTTGCACGTCCTTATCCATATTTGTATAAATCTTAATACCACTTTGCATTAAATCACTATAGTTTTTATTTTTAAAGTGTTTATTGCCTATTAATTCAGCTTTAACAAAATTAACGTAAGAATCATACTCAGTATCAGAATCATTATTAGATATTTGACGTTCTTTTGTTGTACGTTTTACTAAATTATCTTCTAATGAAGTAGCTTTAGCTTCTTTCCACTGTTTATCAGAGATTCTATGATGGTAGTGCATTAAGTATAAAACAGTTTCTTTACGGTTTTCAGCTTCTTTTGGGTTATCATAAATGTTATAAAGGTTAGGAACTTGTGGTAAACCAGCTAGATAGGCTTCTTCAGCTAAATTAAGTTCATTTAAATTCTTATTAAAGTAATATTTAGCTGCAGCCCTAACGCCATATACACCGTCTGAGTAATAAATTTTATTTAAGTACATTTGGAAAATATCATCTTTACTGTACTCTTGCTCTAAACGGTAAGATAGATAAGCTTCTTGCGCTTTACGTCCAATAGATTTCTTTTCTGAAAGGAATGAACGCTTAACCACTTGTTGTGTTAAAGTAGATGCCCCTTGAGAACCAAAACCACCAGTTACGTTCTTACCAATAGCACCAAATAAACGTTTATAGTCTAAAGCACCATGTTCATAGAAGCGATTATCCTCAGTTGCTAACACGGCATTTTTCATATTTTTAGGAACATCTTTCAAATCAACATGTTCTCTACGTGCACCATTGTCTAATTTCTTAACCAAGTCACCGTTCTTATCATAAATTTCAGCAGGCTTTGGATCTTGTAATTTAGACTCATTAAATGCTGGAGCTTTCCAAGCATAATATGCAAATAGAAGTATACCGAGTAGAAGTAACACGATAAAGGCAATGAATAAAAAGCCTATAATCTTAATAATCGTTCTTTTTACATTCTTATTCTTTTTTGATTTGGATTTCCCATTTTTACCTTTATTTGGTTGGGAAGATCCTTTATTTTCCGTCATACGCGGTCCTCACTTTCATCTAATATCAACTTATCAACAGCCTTGAGATAGTTCAATCTAGGTTGATACTGATAAGGAATATAGTAACTATTTTTTTTGATTTCTTCAACTGTTATTGATTTTTTTATTTCCTTTTTATATCTTTCCCAAAAAGGTTCAAACTTCGAAAAAGGTAATAGATATACCTCATCAAGCATTTTAAATCTAATCAGTAAAAAGACGAGTCCCTTTTGTAGAAAACAACTTTTCATATGTTCTACTTGATGATCATGGATATTATTTAAAGGGAAAGACGTTTTATTTTTCGTTTCTTTCGCTTCAAAATCAATGTAATAGCCTCGATAAACGCCATTATAATCAGTTGTAGAAGGTGTTCGAAAGTATGCTTCATTAATTACAGCTTTACTTCTTTTAGGATAATGAACATTTACAATTTGAATAGGAGTAGGTTTCTTATGTATAACAGCCACACCATGCTTAAAATAGTAATTGTTAGATTGTTCAATATCTTTTTCGAGAGTCATACCTCGTCCACCATATTTAATGTTACTAGAAGCATCACTTTGATTACTTCCAACCTTAGTAGGATTTAGTTTGAATGGTTTTCCATTTGGATAATTTATCATACTCACCACACAAATTTAATATTACACTTTCAATTTCTCAGAGAATAATATTAAACTATAATACGATAATAATGAAATGAGCATAATATTTATATTATACTACACATAATTAAATATATTCATTAATTATCTATTCTATTTTAACGTGCTTTAACAGTGAAAACAATATGTTTAAAAATTTGTAATAATGTAAAATTTATATCTAAACAATACTATAAAATAATTGTAATAAATTGTAAGAATATAGGAGGCCTCGTTATGTACACATTAATTAATGAAATACTTAAAGAACTACAGTACATGGCGTCAAGCTATAATGAAATAAAATTGACACAGTCAGAGAAGCAATTTCATCGAGATGTTGTTCCTTATGTAAAAAAAATTGATGGTTTAACTGAAGAATTATCTCATTATCATGATGAACTAATTCAATTTCCTTATATGAATAAGGAAAAATTAGAAATTTTAGTTAAACATATTAAGGAATTATCTGTAGAGTGTCACTACAATAAAACAAGTAAGAAGTTATTTAATGAAAAATTGAAATCTGCTAATTATGATCTTACCAATTTGCTTAAACATATAAAAGATAAAGAGGAATCAATACATTGAAAACAGTATATGTGACTGGATATAAATCATTTGAGTTAAATATATTTAAAGATGATATGAAAGAAGTGGATTATCTTAAACAATTTATAGAACATAAATTATTACAGTATATTGACGAAGGGCTAGAATGGGTACTCATTCAAGGACAAATTGGTATTGAATTATGGGCAGCTGAAGTAGTATTAAAATTACAAGACACATATCCTGAGTTAAAATTAGGTATTATCACACCATTTTATGGTCATACCTCCAAATGGAATGAACACAATATAGCAAAGTATGAATCTATTGCTAGTAATGCACAATTTCTAGAAAGTGTATTTCATTCTGAATATCAAGGACCTTTTCAATTTAAACAAACAGACCAGTTTATATTAGATCATACAGATATGACGTTATTAATTTATGATGATGAACAAGAAGGAAGTCCAAAATATTTTAAGAGGATGTTAGTTGATTTTATGGAAAAAACGACTTATAATTGTGATATTGTGACATTTGATGAACTTACTGACTTTATTAACGATTTACAATGGCAACAAGACCAAAGTTTTGAATGAGGTGGAAATTAATGGCAGATGTTTCTTTAAAGCTTTCAGCAAAAGATATCTATGAAAAAGACTTTGAAAAAACGATGGCTCGCGGTTATCGTCGTGAAGAAGTTGATGCTTTTTTAGATGATATCATTACTGATTATCAGAAAATGGCTGATATGAATAATGAAGTAGTCAGACTATCTGAAGAAAATAATAAACTTAAAAAAGAAGTTGAAGAATTGAGAATCAGAGTTGCAACTTCACGTCCTTCTGATAATAAGTCATTTGCTTCAAGCAATTCGAAATCAGCGAATAACAACGTAGACATTTTAAAAAGAATTTCTAATCTTGAAAAAGCTGTTTTTGGCAAATAATACATTGATATCTTAAAGATATAAGCTTGTTACGAAGCATGTTTGATTGCTATTATGTTTGATTTTGATAGCTAATTATTTATCTATTTAAAATTCTATTAAATATTTTAAAATTATGTTATACTCACAAAAGTGATATTTTGGGTAATCGCTATAGAAATATAGAGGAAAGTCCATGCTCACACAATCTGAGATGATTGTAGTGTTCGTGCTTGATGAAACAATAAGTCAAGGCATTAATTTGACGGCAATGAAATAACCTAAGTCATTCATTGATATGGTTAAAATAGTTTGAAAGTGCCACAGTGACGTAGCTTTTATAGAAATATAAAAGGTGGAACGCGGTAAACCCCTCGAGTGAGCAATCCAAATTTGGTAGGAGCACTTGTTTAGCGGAATTCAACGTATAAACGAGACATCTTTACTCGCATAGTAAAGATCTGTAGACAGATGATTACCACCAAAGTACCAGTACAACTAGTGTACGTTATGAGTACAATGGTACAGAACATGGCTTATAGAGATATCACAGACTAGTTTAGCTCTCCCTTTTTATGGAGAGCTTTTTTTATTTTGTATACATAATTATTTTAATATTTGTTAATATACTAATATGATATGAGACAAAGGAGATGAAATAATGTATCAATTATTAGCCGTGTGTCCAATGGGTCTTGAAGCCGTAGTTGCTAAAGAAATACAAGAACTTGGTTATAATACTCAAGTTGAAAATGGACGCATTTTCTTTGAAGGTGATGCTAATGCCATTGTAAAATGTAATTTATGGCTACGTACAGCTGACCGATTAAAAATAGTAGTAGGACGCTTCAATGCTAAAACATTCGATGAACTTTTTGAAAAGACAAAAGCATTACCTTGGGAAACAATTATCGATAAAGAAGGACAATTTCCTGTCCAAGGTCGTAGTGTAAAATCTACACTTCATAGCGTTCCTGACTGTCAAGCCATTACTAAAAAAGCTATCGTTGAACGTCTTAAAAAAGCTTATAATGAAAAAGGATGGTTAAACGAAAGTGGTGCGAAATATCCTGTTGAAGTAGCTATTCTTAAAGATAATGTCCTACTTACCATTGATACGTCAGGTTCAGGACTAAATCGTAGAGGGTATCGTATTGCACAAGGTGAAGCACCTATTAAAGAAACATTAGCAGCTAGCTTAGTACGTTTAGCAAATTGGAAGGGTGATACACCCTTTATTGATCCATTTTGTGGTTCTGGAACCATTGCTATTGAAGCATGTTTAATTGCTCAAAATATTGCGCCAGGTTTTAATAGAGAATTTGTATCAGAGGAATGGAATATTATGCCTCCTAATATTTATGACGTCATGCGTGACGAAGCTGATCAACAAGCTGACTATGATAAAGACATTCAAGTGTATGCGTCTGATATCGATCCAGAAATGGTTGAAATTGCTAAACGTAATGCTGAAGAAGTAGGCCTAGGTGATATTATTCAATTTAGTGTTAAGGATGTTAATACATTAACTATCGACCAAGAAGGACCTGTAGCGTTAGTTGGTAACCCGCCATACGGCGAGCGTATTGGAGGTAGAGCTGAAGTTGAAGAAATGTATCGATATGTAGGTAAACTAATGAAACAACATCCTTATTTATCAACATATATCCTTACAAGTAATAAAGAATTTGAGTATTTAGTAGATCGTAAAGCAACTAAACGTCGAAAACTTTTTAACGGTTATATCGAATGTACGTATTATCAATACTGGGGAAAAAAGCCTAATATTGATAAATAAATTTGACTTGAAGATTTATTTGAAAATAATTAATTTTGTAAATTTTTCTTAATAAATTGGATAATATTTATTTAAAATTTATGTATTTATTAGCACTATAATAGTGACTATTGTAAAGTTATTAGTAAGCGTGTTAAAAACATAGCACATTTAAACAGTATAGTAAGGAGAATAAGTTATGCAAACAGTTTTAATTGTAGGGGCTAACGGAAAAGTATCAATTGAAGCAACTAAAATTTTCTTAGAGAATTCTAGTTTTAACGTTGATTTATTTTTAAGAAATGCCCACCGTATTCCTGATTACGCATCTAATCGTATCACTGTCTTTGAAGGTGATGCTAAAAATGTTGAAGATTTAGAAAAAGCATTAGATCAAGTAGATATTGTTTTTGCAAGTTTATCAGGATCACTAGATAGAGAAGCACAAGCCATTATAGATGCCATGAACAAAAAGAATGTTAAACGTTTAATATTTGTGGCAGCTCCTGGTATTTATGACGAATTACCAGATAAATTCAATACATTTAACAAAGAACAATTTGGTGAAAAATTAACTAAATATCGTAAAGCAGCTGATTTAATTGAAGCGTCTGACTTAGATTATACAATTATTCGTCCTGCTTGGTTAACATTTAAAAATGAATCAGATTATGAAATTACTCAAAAAGGTGATACCTTTAAAGGAACAGAAGTTTCTAGAAGAAGTGTAGCCAATTTAGCAGTGCGTATAGCGAAACAACCTGAACTTTATTCTAGACAAAATATTGGAGTAAATAAACCAAATACTGATGGCGATAAACCAGCTTGGTTTAACTAATTCATTCTATATAGGTTTTTATTATTTCTTATGATAAAATTTAATAAACATAGCTAAAGATATTTTAGTTTTATCACCCTAAAAGTGAGGTTATAATTCTTTTTAGTTTTATAACCTTAATTTTTTTATATTTTAGAGTGAGTGAAATAAAGGGGATAGCATTATGCAAAATAATGAACAATTAGATGTATTATACAAATTAAAAAAAGAAATAGAAAAATCGAATAACGAAGCATTAGTACATACAATAAATCAAGTGATTAAAAAAGTATATTTAAATCAATATACTTTATCATTTGTTGGACATTTTTCAGCTGGTAAGTCAACATTAATCAATTTATTATTAGAACAAGATATATTGCCTAGCTCACCTGTACCAACAACGAGTAATACGGCTATAGTTTCTGTTTCAAAAGAAGAAGAAATTATTGCTAATTTAGAATATCAAAAATATGCTAAGTTAAAAACGTATGATGATGTAAAAATAATGAACCGATTAAATATTGATGTGGAATCTATTGAAATAAAGTTTCCTTCAAATAAGTTTAATCTTGGTTTTACATTACAAGACACTCCAGGAGTAGATTCAAATGTTTCTACACACCAATCCACTACTGAACAATTTTTATATACAAGCAATATGATTGTGTATATAGTTGATTATAATCATGTTCAGTCTGCGCTCAATTTCCAATTTATGAAACGCATGAATCAAGTAGGCATACCTATTATTTTTGTTATCAATCAAATTGATAAGCATAATGAGAATGAAATTTCTTTTGATACATTTAAACAAAAAGTAGAACAATCTATACAAGATTGGGATATTAAAGTCGCTCAACTATTTTATGTTAGTAAATTTGATCATCCAAACAATCAACTTCATTTATTCTCAGAGTTTTTAGTAGAACAAGATAAACTACGTGAACCTATTGAAGATTTTGTAACACGTATCATTGAATTTATACATCGTACTCAGCTTTCATATATTCAAGAGCATATGCAAAATATACTTGACGCTTTAAATATCAATGAATCCGAATTTGAAGAATCCTATAAACAATTTCAACAGAATCAAGCTATAAGTGAAGAAGCACAATTATTAAATCATTCTTCTCAATTATTAACGTACTTAAAAGAAAAACGGAAAAATATATTAGATAATGCTTATATTATGACTCATGATATGCGAGAAGATATTCGTTATTATCTTGAAAGCATGGCTTTAGACTTCAAAGTGGGCGGTCTTCTAAATAAAAAAAAGAAAACGGAAGAAGAGAGAGCAAAACGTTTACAAATTGTTGTAGACCGTTTACAAGAAAAAGTGAATCGACACATTCGTCAACCAATGCGTGAAGATTTATCTTTTGTAACTCGCTTTATTCATCATTCTGAAGTAAATCAACGAATTTTAAATCAACATTATGAAATTGAACCTACTTTAATTTCTAATTTATATCAAGTACAAACAAGCATTAATAATACCTATGTGCTCACATTTAGTGATGACGTTTTAAAAGCAATTGCACGTGCTATCGAAAAACAATCAGATTCATTATTTAAAGACATTATTGAACATACTGAAGCAACGGAATTATCTAACATAGAAGATAATGATGCACATTTATATGAACAGTATCTTGAGTTCAAGAATTTAAAACAGTCATTAACAACTGAAAATTATAAACATTATTATATTCATATAAATGACTCACTCGATAAATTAATTGATCGAACAGAAACACATTATAAACTTAATCAATCAACCATATCTTCAACAAATGATTTAGACGAAGATATTACATCAACTAAGGATACGACAACTCATCACTTTGATATTCAGAAAGCTCTGGCTATCATTGAGCCTGTTCCTTTATTCAATAAAACTAAGCAAGACATCAAAGCAACATTGCAACGCATAGATAATAAAATTGTAAAAATAGGCGTCTTTGGTACATTTAGTGCAGGAAAAAGTAGCTTGATTAATGCTTTACTTGGAGATCATTATCTTGTAAGCTCACCTAATCCAACAACAGCAGCTACGACTGAAATCTCATATGGTCATGATAGTCAAATTACTTTGAAAACAAATACGCAATTGTTAAATGAATTAAACCAATTACTTGAATATCAAAACGTTTCTTTTAACTCGTTAGAAAAATTTATGAATAGTAATATTGAGTCTTTAAAACAACAATTAGAAAAAAATCAATTGGCTTTTATAACATCAGTAGAGAAGCACTTTTCAATGTACCAAGATATGCTAACAGAAGGTATAACACATACTATTTCACAAAATGAAATTAAGCAATGGAGTGCTGAAGACGAATACGCTACATTTGTTAAAACCGTTCATATACAACTTCCACTGGATTGGTTAAAAGACAAAATTATCGTTGATTCATTAGGGTTACATTCTAATAATCAACGACATACAAATGAAACTGAACGCATCTTAACTTCTTCAGACCTAATTTTATATGTGAGCTATTTTAATCACTCATTTACTGATAATGACAAAGCATTTATTGAACATATGAAAGATATTAACCAATTAAATGAAGCACAGACATTTAAAATGATTATTAATGCGATAGATTTAGCTGAAACTAATGAAGATTTAATAGCAGTGGAGCAGTATGTAAAAGATGCTCTATCTCAAGTGAATCTGCCATCTGAATTATTCGGTGTATCAAGTAAACGTGCATTGGAGACTAAAGATGAAGGCATTCTTAAATTAAAAGAAAGTATTAATCATTTTGTCGAAACTGAATCGAAAACGATTTTAGAGAAGCAAATGATTCATCAAATCGAGCAAATGCGCGATAACTTTAATCAAATCATCTATGAATTTAAAACAAATCAAACACGTATGTTAGAACAACAACAACAACTTGAAACTTATAAAAATAAAACACCATTAACTAACCAAATTATTCATACAAGTGAGCAGCATACTAAAAATGAGGTTGAAGAACAAATCTATCATTTAAATAAACGATTACAGCTTCAATTATTAGATGAGGTTAAAAAAGTATATAATAGTCAAATGACACAAAATAATGATTTTAATGATGAAAAGAAACGTGCTACGAAAATGTACTTAGATCAAGTTCATCAACGATTATATTTAGAACAAACTTTATTAGTCGAAAGAATAAAAACATACTTTACTTCTCAATTAGATCAACAAATAGCACCAACAATTCAAAAATTAAACTCAGTTCATGTACTTATCCAACCTCATTTTAAAATAACAGCGCCGTTTACTGATGATGCACTATTACGTATTAGTTTAGAAGAGATGCTTTCAGTTTTACCTAAACAGTTGTCTAAACGTAAAATTTTAAATGCAAATGCGCAAAGAGAACTGCAAGAAATGATTTGTACAAATACACTAGAACTGCTACAACCATCACTAAACGTATTAAAACAACAATTAAATTATTATGTATCTAACTTAACTCACGACGCGAACATCGAACTTAATCAGTTAAATAATAATGTTTTAGAGCAAATCAATGACTTATTATCTAAACGTATCGATAATTCACTCATTGAACAATTAGAAACAGTAAATCAACAATTGGAACCACTTTTAAATTAGAAAGAAGGATTAATATGACTCAACGTGTCTTACTTGTAGATGGAATGGCACTCTTATTTAGACATTTTTATGCTACAAGTCTACACAATCAATTTATGTATAATTCTAAAGGTATGCCAACCAATGGGATTCAAGGTTTTGTTAGACATATCTTTACGGCAATTAAGGATATTAAACCAAGCCATGTTGCGATATGTTGGGATATGGGGCAAGCGACCTTTAGAGATGCTATGTATACTTCTTATAAACAAAATAGACCTGCGCCACCAGAAGAATTGATACCTCAATTCGATTACGTAAAAGACATTTCAGAACAATTTGGTTTTGTGAATATCGGTGTTGCAAATTATGAGGCAGACGATGTCATAGGAACACTCGCTAAAATATATTCAAAAGATAATGAAGTACATATTGTAACTGGAGATAGAGATATTTTACAATGTATCAATGAACAAGTAGAAGTCTGGTTAATCAGAAAAGGTTTTAATATTTATCATCATTATACTCTTAATCGTTTTAATGAAGAGTATGCATTACATCCACTTCAACTTATTGATATTAAAGCATTTATGGGAGATTCAGCAGATGGGTATCCTGGTGTTAAAGGTATTGGGGAAAAAACCGCCATTAAATTAATACAATCTTATGGTAGCGTTGAAAACGTACTAGACCATATCGAATCACTTACACCTGGTCAACAGAAAAAAATTGCAACTGATAAAGAAAATTTGATTTTATCCAAACAATTAGCGGAAATCTATACGGATGTGCCTATCGATACAACTGCATTATATAAAGAAATGGAATATACACATTCATTGAATCATATTCTTTCAATTTGTAATGAACACGAACTTTATGTCTCTGGTAAATATCTTGCTTCAAAAATTTTAATGTAAAACAGATAAAAAAAGAAGATAAAAGAATTCAACATAAATTCTTTTATCTTCTTTTTTACATTATTATTGTTTATTCTTAATTAATTTGTATAGAGCTTGTTGTGCTAATTGATTTGCTTCTTTATTTTTATCTCTTGGAACCCATTTTACAAATAGCAAATCAAAACTTGCTTCTAAAATCTCCATATTTTCAAAAAATGGTTTGAAACGCGCATTTTTTACATAACCTTGATTCACGCTATCTTCTATCAATTTAGAATCTGTATGCAATAAAGCATTTGAAACATTTAATTCACGAGCATGTTCTAATGCATGAATGAATGCAGACCATTCAGCACTATGGTTGTCCAATTCTCCTAAATCATGTGTATACGTATATTTAATATCATTTTCTTTAATTACTATCCCACACGTACTACGTCCCGGATTGCCACTCGTCGCAGCATCAAAAAATATTTTAGCCATTAAAAACACCTCTAGTTTAAGCATTAATTAAACACTATTTGTCTATTTAAAAATAGCATATTGCTTAGTAAACCTAAACAATATGCATGTATGATTGTTTTAATAACCTTCGTCTAATTTTTGAATTTTTCCTTTTCGATAGAAAGACTTCGCAATATAACCAAATGGAACATTGAAAATCGTTGAGACTAATTTTAAAACATACGTAGTAATAAAGATTTCAAATACAACACTTGCAGGCAATGTACCGATAAATGCGATAGTTACAAATAATGCAGTATCAATAATTGAACTTAATACCGTACTTCCATAAGCTCTAATAATAAATGTTTTATCTGATTGGAAAACTTTTTTTATCATTGAAAAGATGAACACATCTACATGTTGCCCTATAATATAAGCAATAATTGAACCTAAAGCAATTCTCGGCACTAAATCAAAAATCGTAGATAATGCTTTTTGAGATATATCTTCTGGTGCGGGTATAAAATGTAATGACATTTGCATTACAATTATCATAACAAGAGTTGATGAGAAGCCTAACCATACAGCACGTTTAGCAACTTTTCGTCCATAAATATCATTTAAAATATCTGTAGCTAGGTAGATAGAGGCAAACATTACATTACCTAAAGTTGCTGAGATACCAAAAATATCAACCGTTTTGATGACTTGGATATTAGCAATAATTGTACCGATAGCTACCCAAGCGATAAGACCTTGTTTACCAAAACAACGATACATTAAAACCATTACAATAAATGTTACAAAAAAAGTAGCAATACCAAAAAATTCATTATACATCATTTATTCCTCCTAAATTTTGATAATGCGGGTGTTTAGAAACCGCTAAGCAACTTTAATATTTTATAGTAAAAGTAATTCAAATTCAATACTCATTAATCAATTCATATTATAAATAATAAAAAATAAAATCGATTATTTTAAAATGATCATCATATAAGTTATAATAACTCCATATTTATAAAATTAAGTATAAGGAGTGAAAGTTATACTTACACATTCCGAACAAAATGCAATAGAAAAAATTGATGAATTAATGAATACTTATTGTGATAAATGTTTACTGAAAACACACATTAGAAAAACAGAAGGAAAAACACAAGCACATCATTTTTGTATTTCTGAATGTTCAATAGGTAAGCAAATTAAGCAATTAGGCAATGAACTTCAATAGGAGGGAATTTTATGCATATAAAGTCAATTGAAGACACACCAAATTATAATACGATTAAAATTAATTTAAGTGAAAAACGTAAAGATAATCAATCAAATACGTATACATCTGCTCAAGATGGGCAACCTGATTTTATTAATCGATTATTTGATATCGAAGGAGTAAAGTCAGTTTTTTATGTCATGGATTTTATTTCAGTAGATAAAGAGGAATATGCCAATTGGGATGATCTTGTACCTAAAATTGAAGACACATTTTAATTTTAGGAGGAACAGTAGTGGAAATATTAAAAATTGAACCAACACCAAGCCCAAATACAATGAAAATCGTTTTAAGTGAAAAGCGTGCTGATAATCAGTCGAACACATATACAGAAGTCAAAACATCTCAACCTGATTTTATTAATGACTTATTACAAATTAAAGATGTTAAATCTATATTTCATGTAATTGACTTTTTAGCTATTGATAAGTATCCGAAAGCAAATTGGGAAGAGGTATTACCTCAAATTACTGCGTCACTTCAAAAAGAGGAAACTATTAGTCAATCATCTCAGTTTGATGAACACTATGGAGAAGTGAAAGCAGAGATACTCACTTTTAAAAATATCCCATATCAAATTAAATTAACAAATGCTCATGAAGAAGTACGTAAACAACTACCTGATATCTTTATTAATAGTATGCTTAAAGCACAAGAAGATGATGATAATGTTATTTTTCTTAGAAAATGAAAAGAGCTTGGTTTACGTTATGGAGAACTTTCTCTAGTTATGGAAGAAGTTTATGAAGAAATCATTGCATTATATCCAAAAAGTCGATTGGAACAATTAGTCGTTCAAGCTTTATCTACACAAACGAAAAGTACATCTCATTTTTATCAACATGTTTCATACGAGGAGTACTTGAATGAATCAGACTGGAAAGTACGTCTCAGAATGTTAACAGAATTCCCAACACCAACACTTGAGGATATTCCACTCTTAGAGCAAGCCCTAAATGAAAATAAGTTACCATTAAGACGTCAAGCGATTGTTTTATTTGGTATGATTGAAAGTAAAGAAATATTGCCATATTTGTATAAAGGATTAAATGATCAGCATCCAGCTATTCGACGTACAGCTGGAGACTGTATCAGTGATTTAGGTTATAAAGAAGCTTTGCCAGAAATGGAAAAAGCACTTGATGATCCACAAAAAATTGTTCGTTGGAGAGCTGCAATGTTTTTATTTGAAGAAGGTGGCGAAGCGCAACTAGCATCTCTAAGAGCGCATGCAAACGACAATGCTTACGAAGTAAAACTTCAAGTGAAAATGGCAATTTCTAGAATTGAAAATGGCGATGAAGCATTAGGTTCCGTATGGAAACAAATTGCTAATCGTAATAAACATTAAAGGAGTTTTTTATATGAATCCGTATGAACAATATATGCATGAACTAGCACAACAAATGCGTTCTGAATTAACTGATAATGGTTTTACAAGTTTAGAATCAAGTGAAGATGTATCAAACTATATGAACAATGTTAAAGATGACGAAACAACATTTGTTGTTATTAATTCTACATGTGGTTGTGCTGCTGGTTTAGCGAGACCTGCTGCTGTAGCAGTTGCTGATCAAAATGATAAAAAGCCAACACATAAAGTCACAGTATTCGCTGGACAAGATAAAGAAGCAACGCAAACAATGCGCGATTATATCCAACAAGTACCTTCAAGCCCTTCGTATGCTTTATTTAAAGGTACAGAATTAAAGCATTTTATTCCGCGTGAACATATTGAAGGTAGAGATATTCAAGATATTTGTATGGATATTAAAGATGCTTTCGACGAAAATTGTTAATATGATTATATTAAATTAATCTATCTTAATATGCATCTCCAATAATAAATTATATCAGTTTGATAATTTATTATTGGAGATTTTTAAATATAAAAATGTTTTGAAATAATATAATTCATTCAATATCTTTCTATTTTCTAGTATAATGATAATTAATATAAAATTTAGGAGAGATGTACATATGCTCAATCCTTTTGATTCGGCGTATCACGATTTATGTAATGACATTTTAGAAATTGGTAATCAACGTGATGATAGAACACATACAGGTACCATTTCTAAATTTGGACATCAAATCCGCTTCGATTTAACGAAGGGATTCCCTTTACTCACTACAAAAAAAATATCTTTCAAACTTATTGCTACTGAGTTATTGTGGTTTATAAAAGGAGATACTAATATTCAGTATTTATTAAAATATAATAATAATATTTGGAATGAATGGGCTTTTGAAAAATATATTCAATCTGAAGATTATCATGGTCCAGATATGACAAATTTTGGACATCGTTCTCAAGAAGATGAAAATTTCAATAAAATGTATCAACAGGAAATGAAAAAATTTAAAGAGAAAGTGTTGAATGATGATACTTTTGCTAAAAAATATGGTGATTTAGGAAATGTCTATGGAAAGCAATGGCGTGATTGGGTAGATCAATATGGTAATCATTTCGATCAGCTTAAAACAGTTATTCAGCAAATTAAGACAAACCCTAATTCGAGAAGACACATAGTTTCAGCATGGAATCCCACTGAAATTGATACTATGGCATTACCACCATGTCATACAATGTTTCAGTTCTACGTACAAGATGGCAAATTAAGTTGTCAACTTTATCAACGTAGTGCAGATATTTTCCTAGGTGTGCCTTTTAATATTGCAAGTTATGCATTACTTACGCATTTAATTGCTAAAGAATGTAACTTAGAAGTTGGAGAATTCATTCATACTTTTGGAGATGCACATATTTATTCTAATCACATAGAGGCAATTAAGACTCAACTTTCTAGAGAAGGTTTTGCACCTCCTACATTAAAAATAAATTCTGAACACTCAATCTTTGATATTAATTATGAAGATTTAGAACTTGTAGACTATCAATCTCATCCAGCAATTAAAGCGCCCATTGCTGTGTAATCTATCTTTAATTAAAAATAAACTAAAAGGGGATATGATAAATGACCTTATCAATTTTAGTGGCACATGATCAACAACGTGTCATTGGTTATAAAAATGCTCTACCATGGCATATTCCAAATGATTTAAAACATGTAAAACAACTCTCAACTGGCCATACACTTGTAATGGGTAGAAAAACATTTGAGTCCATTGGCAAACCATTACCAAATAGAAAAAATGTAGTTTTAACTCGTGATAACAATTTTAAACCTGATGGCGTTGAAGTGATTCACACAATTGATGATATCTACAACTTAGAGGGTCATGTATTTATTTTTGGTGGCCAAACATTATTTGAAGTAATGATTGATAAAGTTGACGATATGTATATCACTGTAGTAGATGGAAAACATCAAGGTGATACATTTTTCCCTCCCTATACATTTGAAGATTGGACGGTTGTATCTTCTGAAGAGGGTCAACTTGATGGAAAAAATACTATTCCACATACCTTTTTACATTTAGTACGAAAATAAAATAAATTAACAGGAGAAATTATGACTAAACAAGTAATCGTTACAGACTCTACCTCAGATTTATCAGCTGAATATTTAAATCAACATAACATCCATGTTGTTCCATTAAATTTAACCATTGATAAAGAATCATTTGTAGATCAAGTAGATATCTCATCCGAGGAGTACATTAAACGTATTGAAGAAGACGCTGACGTTAAAACGAGTCAGCCATCAATTGGTAAATTTATTGAATTATATGAACAACTTGATAAAGACAATGACGATGTAGAAATCTTTAGCATTCATATGTCTTCAGGATTAAGTGGAACATATCAGACTGCTTTACAAGCGAGCAATATGATTGAAGCAAAAGTAAATGTGATTGATTCAAAATCAATTTCTTTTGGATTAGCATACCAAATTCAACGTTTAGTAGAACTTGTAAACACTAATCTTTCAAGTGCAGAAATTATTAAACATATTTCAGAATTGCAGAAAAATATTAAACTATTTGTTGTTATTGGCCAACTCAATCAATTAATTAAAGGTGGACGCATCAGTAAAACAAAAGGTTTAATCGGAAATATTATGAAAATAAAACCGATAGGAACACTTAGAGAGGGATATTTAGAAATCGTACATAATTCTCGTACACAAAACTCTAGTATTCAATATCTAAAAAAAGAAATTGCTAAATTTATTGAAAATCATACTATTCAATCGATTGGTATTGCACATGCAAATACGATTGAATTCATTGAAAAAGTAAAACATCAATTTAATGAAGCATTTGGACAACAAAATTATGATGTTAATGTAACGACACCAGTCATTTCTACACACACTGGTCAAGGCGCTATCGGTCTTGTCGTAGTTAGAGGATAATAGATAATAATAGGTGACTTAAGTTATTGATCTCTGAGTTAATTACTTTAATTTCATATCATTATATCGTAAATTTAAAGAAAGATAGAGGAGGTAATATAATGGCATATGCAACTTTAGCAGGAGGATGTTTCTGGTGTATGGTTAAACCTTTTACATCTTACCCAGGTATTGAAGATGTCGTATCAGGTTATAGTGGCGGAAATATAGAAAATCCAACGTATGAACAAGTATGTTCAAATCAAACTGGTCATAGAGAAGCAGTTCAAATTACTTATAATCCAGATATTACGTCATTTGAAAATATTTTGGATGTTTACTTTAAACTATTTGACCCGACAGATAATAAAGGGCAATTTTTTGATAGAGGCGAAAGCTATGAACCAGCAATATTTTATCATGATGAACAACAAAAAAAAGCTGCTGAATTAAAAATCCAACAACTAAATGAAGAAGGTATTTTTAAAAAACCAATCATCACACCAGTTCTTCCTTACAAAAACTTTTATCCAGCGGAAGATTACCATCAAGACTATTATAAAAAAAATCCTATGCATTATGAGCAATATCAACGCGGTTCTGGTAGAAAAGCATTTATAGAATCACATTGGGGGTCTCAAAATGATTAAAAAAGATAAAAGCGAATTAAATGATATGGAGTATCTCGTTACTCAAGAAAATGGTACAGAACCTCCTTTTCAAAATGAATATTGGAATCATTTTGACAAAGGAATATACGTAGATAAAATTTCTGGTAAGCCTTTATTTACTTCTGAAGAGAAATTTGAATCTGATTGTGGTTGGCCAAGTTTCTCAAAAGCATTAGACGATGATGAAATTGTTGAACTCGTAGATAAATCATTTGGTATGATTCGAACTGAAGTTAGATCAGAAGATGCTAACAGTCATTTAGGTCACGTATTCAATGATGGCCCAAAAGAAAGTGGCGGATTGCGTTATTGTATTAATTCTGCAGCTATTCAATTTATTCCATACGAAAAATTAGAAGAATTAGGATATGGCGATTTGATACAACATTTTAATAAATAGGAGCGATGAATAATGTTTAAAAAATTATTTGGTAAAGATAAAGAAGTCAATAAGGAAACTCAACTATATGCACCATTAACAGGTGAATATGTCAAAATTGAAGATATACCAGATCCTGTATTTGCCCAAAAAATGATGGGTGAAGGTTTCGGTATTAATCCTACTGAAGGTGAGGTAGTTTCCCCAGTTGCTGGAAAAGTTGATAATGTTTTTCCAACAAAACATGCAATTGGTTTAAAAACTAAAAATGGTCTTGAAATTTTAGTACACATTGGATTAGATACTGTTCAGTTAGACGGAGAAGGATTTAATGTACTGGTTAGCAGTGGTGACACAGTACAAGTAGGCGACCCTTTACTCAAATTCGATTTAGAATTTATTAGAAATAATGCCAAATCAGTTATTTCACCTATTATTATTACAAATTCTGATCAAACAGAATCTATTTCACTCGATGATGTTAAAGCTGTTATTAAAGGCGAAACTAAAGTTGTCGATGTGACAATGAGCTAATGAAAGATTATTCATTTTATCAATTTGCCTTAACGGCTAGAGGACGTAAAGATGATAAAGGTGAATTAGCCGAAGACATTTTCAATGACTTATCGTTTCCAAAACATGAAAGTGACTTCAACGTATTATCAGACTATATCGAAATGCAAAGTGACATTACGTTACCTATGTCCGTATTTGATGATTTATATGAAGAATATACAGAATGGTTAAAATTCTAATTTAAATTCATTTTATGTCTAAATATGATATGGAGTGGTGTTATAAAATCTTAATTTTAGATTTATATGCCACTCTTTTTATTTTTATCTAATTAAGAATACAATTTCTTATAATTTGCGTTTGCTTAAAAATAAAGACATACTAGGTATGTCTTTATATAAAATGATAAGAGACAAGATGTAATTAGAGGAAGTGATTTTATGAATAATCATTCTGAGGAGCACCATGACGGACAATCAGATGAAAAAAGACATGCATCTCCTAAAAAAAAGATGCATTTGAAAATATGGCAGTTTATCTTAATTTTATTAAGTGTTATTATCATTACAACAATTATAGCTGTATTTGCAACGATAGGAATCAGTCATAAGTTAAGTGGTTTAACTAAAGAAGAGCGTCAAGAAATGAAAAAAATAGAATTTGCATATAAAACGTTAGATACAGACTATTACAAAAAACAAAACTCAAGTAAACTTTCTGAAGCTGCAATTAATGGTATGGTAAAAGAATTAAAAGACCCATATTCTGAATACATGACAAAGTCTGAAACAAAGAGCTTTAATGAAGATGTATCTGGAGATTTTGTAGGTATTGGTGCAGAAATGCAAAAGAAAAATAAAGATATTATGATTACAAGTCCTATGAAAGATTCTCCTGCTGAAAAAGCTGGCCTTCAACCTAAAGATGTTGTCACAAAAGTTAATGGTAAGTCTGTAGTAGGTAAACCTTTAGATCAAGTTGTTAAAGTGGTAAGAGGTAAAGAAGGCACAAATGTTAGGTTAACTATTAAACGCGGTTCTGAAGAAAAAGATATTAATATTAAACGTGGTAAAATTCATGTCAAAAGTGTGGAGTATAAGAAAAAAGGTAACATAGCTGTATTTACGATTACTAAATTCCAACAAAATACTGCGGGTGAATTAAAATCTGCAATTATAAAAGCTCATGATGCTGGTGTTCGAAATATCATCTTAGACTTGCGTAATAATCCAGGGGGATTATTAGATGAAGCAGTTAAAATGGCTAATATTTTTATTGATAAAGGTCAAACTGTTGTTCAACTTGAAAAAGGCAATGATAAAGAAGCAATTAAAACTTCAAATGATGCTTTAAAAGATGTTAAAGATATGAAAGTGAGTATTTTAGTAAATGAAGGTTCCGCAAGTGCGTCAGAGGTCTTTACAGGGGCAATGAAAGATCACCATAAAGCTAAAGTGTATGGTTCAAAAACATTTGGTAAAGGAATCGTTCAAACCACACGAGAACTTAAAGATGGGTCATTATTAAAATATACACAAATGAAATGGTTAACACCTGATGATCATTATATTCATGGAAAAGGTATTAGACCAGATGTTACAATTGATTCTCCTAAGTATCAATCATTAAGTGTTATTCCGTCTGATAAAACATATTCTGTTGGCGATAATAATAAAAACGTTAAATCGATAAAAATTGGTTTAGATGCTTTAGGTTATTATAACGGAGATGAATCAAACCAATTTGATAATCAATTAGCTAATGCTATTAAACTATTCCAATCAGATAATCAACTATCTGAAACGGGAAAATTTGACACCAAAACAAATGAAAAATTCACTCAATTATTAGTTGAAAAATCAAATAAAGAAGACACAGTCTTAGACAAATTATTAAAATTAATAAAATAGAAAGGAATAACTATTATATGATTAGACTAGGTAAACATGAAGATATTAATCAAATCGAAACATTAGTGTCAGAAGCAAAAGATTTAATGAAATCATTTGGGAATAATCAGTGGGACGATAAATACCCAGCTACTGAACATTTTAAGGAAGATATTGATACAGAGACGTTATATGTTTTAGAAGAAAATAACACTATTTATGGATTTATTGTTGTCGACCAACAACAATCAGAGTGGTATGATGATTTAGAATGGCCAGTTGATAGAAATAACGCTTATGTTATTCATAGATTAGCTGGTTCTAAAGATTATAAAGGTGCAGCAACTCAATTATTTGATTTTGCAGTTAAATTAGCAGAAGAACATCATATCCATGTGATTCTGACAGATACTTTTGCATTAAATAAACCCGCTCAAGGTTTATTCGAGAAATTTGGTTTCCAAAAAGTAGGAGAAACAAAAATTGACTATCATCCATTCGATAGAGGCGCACCATTCTATGCATATTATAAAAACATATAAGAATAGAGGTTAATAATCATGTCTAAAATTGCGTTTACCGGAGGCGGCACAGTAGGCCATGTGTCTGTGAACTTAAGTTTAATTCCAACTGCATTAGAAAAAGGACATCAAGTTTTTTATATTGGTTCTAAAAACGGAATTGAACGAGAAATGATTGAATCACAACTTTCGAATATTAAATATTACCCAATTTCAAGTGGTAAATTACGTCGTTATTTATCATTTGAAAATGCAAAAGATGTTTTTAAAGTATTAAAAGGTATCTTAGATGCCCGTCGCGTTCTAAAAAAAGAAAAGCCTGATTTATTATTTTCTAAGGGGGGATTTGTTTCTGTTCCTGTTGTTATAGCAGCACGTTCATTGAATATTCCTACTATTATTCATGAATCAGATTTAACTCCTGGTTTAGCAAACAAAATATCTTTAAAATTTTCAAAAAAAATATATACAACATTTGAAGATACACTTAAATATCTACCTAAAGATAAAGCTGATTTTGTAGGGGCAACCATTAGAGAAGATTTAAAAGAAGGTAATCAACAAAAAGGTTATGAAATAACAGGGTTTGATTCAGATAAAAAAGTATTACTTGTTATGGGTGGTAGCCTAGGTAGTAAAAAATTAAATGATATTATTAGAGAAAATCTTGAAGCTTTACTACATGATTATCAAATCATTCATTTAACAGGGCATGGATTAGTAGATGAGTCTTATAAACAAAAAGGATATATTCAATATGAATTTGTTAAAGAAGAATTAACGCATTTATTATCTATTACAGACACAGTCGTAAGTCGTGCAGGTTCTAATGCTATCTATGAATTCTTGACTTTAAGAATCCCAATGTTGCTCATACCACTAGGACTTGATCAATCTAGAGGGGATCAAATTGACAATGCTAAATATTTTGAATCCAAAGGATATGGAAAAATGATTCCAGAAGATCAACTTACACAATTCAAATTACTCGAACAATTAAAACAAATTGAATCTCACCGTACTGATATTACTCATCAAATGGAATCTTATAAAGAAAGTTATACTAAAGAAGACTTATTTAATAAAATCTTGAACGACGCGCTTTAATATAGGAGGACCAATTGATGAATAGAACGAAACGCATTACATTGCTCATTGTTTTTACATTAATCTTTGGCATCATTGCATTTTTCCATGAATCACGTTTAGGCAAATGGATTGATAATGAAGTATATGAATTTATTTATGCATCGGAGAGTTTTATTACTACATCTATTTTATTAGGTGCAACAAAAATTGGAGAAGTATGGGCAATGGTTTGTTTGTCATTAATGCTTGTTGCTTATTTAATGCTTAAACGTTACAAAATTGAAGCTTTATTTTTTGTTATCACAATGTCACTATCAAGTATATTAAATCCCTTACTAAAAAATATTTTTGATCGTGAACGTCCAACATTACTACGTTTAATTGATATTTCTGGATTTAGTTTTCCTAGTGGACATGCAATGGGTTCGACTTCATTTTTTGGAAGTGCAATGTATATTGCTCAGCGTAGAGCATCAGGAAGTACAAAAGGCGTCATTATTGGACTATGTGCGGCACTTATTTTACTCATTTCTATTTCAAGAGTTTATTTAGGCGTGCATTATCCAACTGATATTATTGCAGGAATCATTGGAGGTGCTTTCTGTATCGTTCTTTCAACTTTAGTATTAAAAGGATTACATGAGCCTACAACCTTATAAATAATAAATAAGTGCGCCTTATTTGGCGCACTTATTTATTATTTACGTCTCGTTTTAAAACGAACGTTTATTAGTATTTACGGACATATAAATTAAGGGGGGAATGGCTTGAAAATGATTATAATTCTAAGTATTTTAAATTATGGGGGAAACTTAGATTTAATTGATAATCATTTTCAATTAATATTATAACTTATTGATAACGATTGTCAATTAAAATCTTACTTTTATTTTATTCATTCTATTAACAAATAATTTTTGTGATAGAATATTGGTTATGTTATGAGAAGTCATACGTTTATTAAAAAAGAGGTGTCTGAAAAAATGACTAATATTTTAATCGTCGAAGATGAACAAAATTTAGCCAGATTTCTTGAATTAGAATTAACACATGAGGGTTATAAGGTGGACATCGAATATGATGGGGAACCTGGTTTAGAAAAAGCATTAAATAACGATTTTGATTTGATTATTTTAGATTTAATGTTACCAAATATAAATGGCCTAGAAATTTGTAGACGTGTACGCCAAGTGCAATCAACACCAATTATTATCATCACTGCTAAAAGTGATACTTACGATAAAGTGACTGGATTAGATTATGGTGCAGATGACTATATAGTAAAGCCCTTTGAAATTGAGGAGCTTTTTGCAAGAATTCGTGCTATATTACGTCGTCAGCCTCATAAGGATATTATCGATATTAATGGTATCAGAATAGATATTGATGCATTTAAAGTAACTGTTGATGGTAAGCAATTAGATTTTACTAAAACTGAATATGATTTATTGTATCTATTAGCAACGAATCGCAATCACGTACTACAACGTGAACAAATTTTAAATCATGTATGGGGATATAATAGTGAAGTAGAAACGAATGTGGTTGATGTATACATCAGATATTTAAGAAATAAATTGAAACCTTTCAATAAAGAAAAAGTCATTGAAACTGTTCGTGGTGTAGGATACGTGATTCGATAATGAAAAATCATACATTACAATATAAATGGATGACTATCACTACATTGATTATGTTTACGACAATTATTTTATTTTGTCTTATTATTATATTCTTCTTAAAAGATACTTTAAGAGAAGGAGAAGTGGATGAAGCAGAACATAGTTTAAGTGATATTGTCAATTTAATTCAAACGCGTCCGATTAATAATATATCGATATTAGATTTAAGTGCTTCATTAGAAAATTATGAAGAAGTCATTATTTACAATCATACAGGTCAAAGAATAATGAAATCATCTAATGAAAGTACGATTCAGTTTATACCTAATAATAATTTACAAAAGACCGATCGAATTCAAGTAATGCGAAATAATGGAAAAGAGTATTTAGTTATTACTGAACCACTTCATAGTCCAAACTTTAAAGGTTATAGCGTACTCATTCATTCTCTTGAGCATTATAACAACTTAGTAAAATCACTTTATATTATTGCTGTTGTTTTTGGTCTACTTGCTACAGTGATTACTGCATGTATTAGCTATTTCATTTCTAAAAATATTACAAAACCGCTAGTAACAATGTCTAATAAAATGAATCAAATACGACGCGATGGTTTTCAAAATAAATTAGAACTTGATACAAGTTATGAAGAAACAGACAATTTAATAGAAACTTTCAACGAAATGATGTATCAAATTGAAGCCTCTTTTAATCAACAAAGACAATTTGTTGAAGATGCTTCTCATGAGTTAAGAACACCACTTCAAATCATTCAAGGCCATTTAAATTTAATTAAACGCTGGGGTAAGAAAGATCCTGCTATTTTAGAAGAGTCTTTAAATATTTCACTAGAAGAAATGAATCGAATTACAAAGCTAGTAGAAGAATTATTATTATTAACCAAAGATAAAGTAAATATGCAATCCTTAGAAAAAGAGGACGTTGATATCAATGAAGAAATTCAATCACGAATTAAGGCACTTCAACAATTGCATCCAGATTATCTATTTGAGATTGAATTAGAACAAAAACCTTTAGTTTTACAAATTAATCGTCATCAATTTGAACAATTAATCTTAATTTTTATAGACAATGCTATGAAATATGATAAAGAGAGAAAGCATATATGTATTAAAACACAATTGCGTAATAAACAAATAAGTATTGAAATTACCGATCATGGCTTAGGCATACCAAAAGAAGATCAAGAATTTATTTTCGATCGTTTCTATAGAGTAGATAAATCTAGAGCAAGAAGCCAAGGTGGTAATGGCTTAGGGCTTTCAATTGCCGAAAAGATTGTGAGTCAATATGGAGGTTACATTTCTGTAGATAGTGAACTTAATAAATTCACAACATTCAAAATCAATTTTAAATAAAAACACAGATGATTATCATCTGTGTTTTTTTATTAATATAAAATTAAAAAAGTTTATCTTTATTGAATTTTTTCTTTTTACATAATATTCAGTCAATAGTCTTTATCAATAGTTAAAATAGTGCTATGATGGTTTTGTAAGCGGTTTAACTATTTTGTGGAGGGTATAATATGGCAAAGGATAAAAGGGATGTTACAGAAGCTCCAGTAAATTTTGGGGCAAATTTGGGTCTTATGCTCGATTTATATGATGATTATCTTCAAGACCCAACTTCTGTCTCAGATGATTTACAAGTGCTTTTTAGTACAATAAAAAATGGCGAAGCACAAGTTAAAGCTAAGTTTACCACAGATGGGAGTGGTACTTCAGCAGATGATAGCACAATCAAACGTGTCATGCGATTAATTGATAATATTAGACAATATGGTCATCTAAAGGCTGATATTTATCCTGTAAATGCGCCTAAAAGAACGCATATCCCAAAATTAGAAATTGAAGATTTTAATTTAAATAAAGAGACATTAAAAAATATTTCATCTGGTATCGTATCAGATCACTTTAGTGATATATACGATAATGCTTATGAAGCGTTAAAGCGTATGGAAAAGCGTTATAAAGGCTCTATTGCGTTTGAGTACAATCATATTAACAATAATAAAGAACGTACTTGGTTAAAACGTCGTATTGAAACACCTTATAAAGCTACCATTAATAGTGATGAAAAAATTAACTTATTTAAAACACTTGCTCATGTTGAAGGTTTTGAAAAATATCTACATAAGAATTTTGTTGGAGCAAAACGTTTCTCAATTGAAGGTGTAGATACATTAGTGCCAATGTTACAACATACATTGAAGCGTGCTGCTCAAGAGGACATTCAGAATATTCAAATTGGAATGGCACATAGGGGACGTCTCAATGTTTTAACACATGTATTAGAAAAACCTTATGAAATGATGATCTCAGAATTTATGCACACGGATCCAATGAAATTCTTACCTGAAGATGGCAGTTTAAAACTTACTGCTGGTTGGACAGGAGACGTTAAATATCACTTAGGTGGCGTTAAAACTACTTCTTCATATGGTATTGAACAATGTATTTCTTTAGCAAACAATCCAAGTCACCTAGAAATTGTAGCACCTGTAGTTATAGGAAAAACACGTGCTGCTCAAGATGATACACATCATGCGGGTGGACCAACTACAGATTTCCATCACGGTATGCCAATTATTATTCATGGAGATGCTGCATATCCTGGTCAAGGTATCAATTTTGAAACAATGAATTTAAGTAATTTAAATGGTTATTCAACTGGCGGAGCACTACATATAATTACAAATAACCGAATTGGTTTTACAACTGAACCTATTGATGGTCGTTCTACAACGTATTCATCAGATATCGCTAAGGGGTACGATGTACCTATTCTTCATGTGAATGCAGATGATGTAGAAGCGACAATTGAAGCAATTGATATTGCTATGGAATTTAGAAAAGAATTCCATAAAGACTTTGTCATTGATTTAGTAGGTTATCGTCGATATGGACATAACGAGATGGATGAACCATCTATTACAAATCCAACGTTATATCACAATATTAGACAGCATGATTCAGTTGAAGTGATTTATGGAAATAAACTTGTAGATGAAGGTATTTTAACGAAAGAACAAATGTCTGAAATCATTGATTCTGTACAAAAAGAAATGCGTACTGCTCAAGATAAAATTGATAAATCAGATAAAATGAATAGTACTGTAATGAATAAACCTGAATCGCTTCAGTTACCTTTACAAAGTGATAAAAAAGAGTTTAGCTTTGAACATTTGAAAGAAATTAATGATGCAATGTTGAACTATCCTGAAGATTTCCAGGTATTTAGAAAATTAAATAAAGTATTAGAAAAACGTAGAGAACCTTTTGAAAATGAAAATGGCCTAGTTGATTGGGCTCAAGCAGAACAATTAGCTTTTGCAACAATTGTTCAAGATGGCATATCAATTCGTTTGACAGGTCAAGATAGTGAACGTGGCACATTCAGTCACAGACATGCTGTACTACATGATGAAGACAATGGCAATACGTATACACCGCTTCACCATGTACCAAATCAAAAAGCAACATTTGAAGTGCATAACAGTCCATTATCAGAAGCTGCAGTCGTAGGCTTTGAATATGGATATAATGTTGAAAATAAAAATAGTATGAATATTTGGGAAGCCCAATATGGAGATTTTTCAAATATGGCACAAATGATTTTTGATAATTTTATGTCATCTGCCAGAGCCAAATGGGGCGAGCGTAGTGGTCTAACTTTATTCTTACCACACGCTTTTGAAGGTCAAGGTCCTGAACATTCATCAGCACGTTTAGAAAGATTCTTACAACTGGCGGCTGAAAATAATAGTACAGTGGTCAATCTATCAAGTTCTAGTAACTACTTCCATTTATTACGTGCACAAGCTAAAAGTTTAAATACTGAAGCGATGAGACCATTAATTGTGATGTCACCTAAGAGTTTGTTAAGAAATAAAACAGTGGCTAAGCCAATTAGTGAATTTACAACTGGCAGTTTCAAACCAATTATTGTTGAAGATGCTCAAAAAGCTAAAGTAACAAAAGTCATTTTAGCTTCTGGAAAAATGTTTATTGATTTAAAAGAAACATTAGCAAAAGAACCTAATGAAAATATACAACTTATTGCTGTGGAAAGATTATATCCTTTCCCAGAGGAAGACATTAAAAAAGCTTTAGAAGAATTACCAAATTTAGAATCTGTTGCTTGGGTTCAAGAAGAACCTAAAAACCAAGGCGCATGGTTATTTGTTTACCCATATCTTAAATCTATTGTTGGACATCAATATAATTTAAGTTATCAGGGTAGAATACAACGTGCAGCACCTGCCGAAGGTGATGGAGAAATTCACAAACTTGTTCAACATAAAATTATTGAAAATAGTGTCAAAAATAACTAGGGGGAAATATAATGGCAGAGGTAAAAGTTCCAGAATTAGCAGAATCAATTACAGAAGGTACAGTTGCAGAGTGGCTAAAAAACATAGGGGATAATGTTGAAAAAGGAGACGCTATTCTTGAATTAGAAACTGACAAAGTGAATGTTGAAGTTGTATCTGAAGAAGATGGTATACTTCAAGAACAACTTGCATCTGAAGGCGACACTGTAGAAGTGGGCCAAGCTATTGCAATTGTCGGTGAAGGTAAAGGTAGTACAAGTAGTTCAAGCAAATCACAAAATAACGATTCAACTTCTGAAAATGAAAACATAAAAACAGATTCTGCAGAAACTAATCATTCAACACCACGCACTTCTACTGAAGCACAAGGTAGCGATACAAGTTCAAATGACGACTCAGAATCAATCAATAATAAAAGAGTGAATGCAACGCCATCAGCACGTCGTCATGCTCGTAAAAATGGTATTGATTTAAATGAAGTAGCTGGAAAAGGTAGCGATGTGATAAGAAAAGAAGATGTTGATAATCGTCAAAAAACAAGTCAATCTAATCAAAATACTCAACCTAATTCACAACAAGAAACATCTAAAAAATCAACTGCTAATACGCCTAATAAACCAGTGATTCGTGAAAAAATGTCTAGAAGAAAGAAAACAGCTGCAAAAAAATTATTAGAAGTATCTAATAATACCGCAATGCTCACAACATTTAATGAAGTTGATATGACAAATGTAATGGAATTAAGAAAACGTAAAAAAGAACAATTTATTAAAGATCATGACGGCACTAAATTAGGATTTATGTCATTCTTTACTAAGGCAGCAGTAGCAGCACTCAAAAAATATCCAGAAGTTAATGCTGAAATTGATGGAGACGATATGATTACTAAACAATACTATGATATTGGTATTGCTGTTTCAACAGATGATGGATTATTAGTACCATTCGTTAGAGATTGTGATAAGAAAAACTTTGCTGAACTAGAAAAATCAATTGCAGATTTAGCAGTAAAAGCACGTGATAAAAAACTTGGATTAGATGATATGGTAAATGGTTCATTTACAATCACTAATGGTGGTGTATTTGGTTCTATGATGAGTACACCAATTATTAATGGTAATCAAGCTGCTATCTTAGGTATGCATTCAATTATCACTCGTCCAATTGCTATTGATAAAGATACAATCGAGAACAGACCAATGATGTACATTGCATTAAGCTATGACCATAGAATTATTGATGGCAAAGAAGCAGTTGGATTCTTAAAAACAATTAAAGAGCTGATCGAGAGCCCAGAAGACTTATTATTAGAATCTTAATTTCATTTATTAAAGCGCTAAATATATTGAAATCTTAATCATAAATTGATAAAGAGTAGAATAAGTTCATAATGAATTTATTCTACTCTTTTTAAGTTTTAGTTATATTAGCATTAAAAAAATTACGCTAGAATATTTCGATATTATCATTAGTTAAAAATAAATATGTAATATAGAAATAAAAGAAGATAACGTAAATGTATCCTAATAATGAGAATATAAAAAATAGCAGAGAAGCGCATCCCTCATTATCCATTTATGACTTTTCCAAAGCAGATGCTAACATGTATAAAAATGATAAATTAAGTATTATATTTGGACAAAAAACAACAAATATTCTTAAGAGTATTACAAAAGAATCTATTAAAAAATAATAATTATTAAAACTACAATAAGTTAAAAACGAACTTTATATAATTTATCAAGTTTGTTTTTAGACAATTAAATAACCTATGATATACCCCCCTACCTTTATAAAACAAGGTAGGGGAGGGGTATATCATATATATTATCTTATATATATGTTATTTATTATACAAACTTTAATCATTTATAATATTTTTATTTACGTATATTTTATAATAAAAAACAATACTCTTATTTAAGCGTTCAACATATTATTCATATATAAAATACGTTATAATGTTTAAGAAAAGATATATAAATGGGAGTGTCGATGAATGAGTGGACTAAGAAGTGTTACGATTGGAACAAGTGATCTCTCAAAAACACAGAATTTATTTCATAATATTTTAGGTCTTAATGTTGCAACAAAAAGACAGGCATTACGTTTTGGTGATGCTGAATTAAATCCTGGTACAAGACTTCACTTTGTAGAAGTTCCTAATCCTAATTATAGAAATGTACATATATCAAGCGTGGGATTAAGAACACCATCGAATGCTGGTTTAGAAGAATATCAACAAATATTAGAAAAAAATAATATTCAATTTAGTTCAATCACTGAATTAAACGGTAATCAGCACTTTAATTTTAAAGATGATAATCATCAAATTTTTGATATCTATTCTAATGAACTGAATGTTGGTATTGGATTAGGCACACCTACTTTTGAAAGTGCTGTTAATCCTCTTCACCAAATTCAAGGGTTGGGACCAGTAATTATTAAAGTAAACGAATTATTGGTTACAACTTCTATCTTTAAAAATGTATTTAATTTAACGCATTATGCTGAATATGAATCTACTGAATTTCCTGATCAAACTGTCCAGGTATTTAAAATCGGAGATGGTGGACTTGGTGGAGAAATTCATTTATATCAATCTAATGAACAAGTTGAATTAAAAGAAGAAGGAATTGTGGAACAAATTGAATTCAGTACAAATTCAACTGAAGACTTTGAAGATGCACGAAAAGAACTGGATGAAATTGGTATTCCTTATCAAATATTAAATCAAGGTGATGCTCAATCGTTACGCATTACTGAAGGTAGCGGCATCTCTTTCATATATACTTTAGAAAAAAAAATAATATAATTCATTTTATTGGAGGATTTAAAATGGCAATGTTACATGAAGATTGGAAATCACGCACACCAATTAAACAAGTGATGGTAGTTAATACTGATGCAAAAAAATTCACAGTATCAGATATGCTTACTATTGGAAAACAATATGATGTCATCAATGAAACTGAAGAATATTATCAAATCATTGATAACTCTGGTCTAGTAGGTGGTTATTACAAAGATTATTTTAAAGAAGTTTAAATACATTCAATTTCTAAAAGATAACGATTAAATTAAGACTCAGAGTGATGTACCAATATCTATACATTTATACACGCTCTTGGTCTATTTTTTCATCTTATAAAGGAGAATATTAAAATGCCAAATAATCATTATATCAATTCAGATCAATCTGTATTCAATGATGCACAAGCATTGTTTAATTTAAATAAAAATATTTTATTAAAAGGCCCTACAGGCTCTGGTAAAACACGATTAGCTGAAACTTTAAGTGAAGTAGTCCAAACGCCGATGCATCAAGTTAACTGTTCTGTTGATTTAGACGCAGAGAGCTTATTAGGTTTTAAAACAATAAAAACAAATGAACAAGGTCAACAAGAAATTATTTTTATTGACGGCCCAGTTATAAAAGCCATGCGAGAAGGTCATATCTTATATATTGATGAAATCAATATGGCTAAACCTGAAACATTACCTATTTTAAATGGCGTATTAGACTATAGACGTCAGTTAACCAATCCATTTACTGGAGAAGTAATTAAAGCAGCCCCTGGTTTCAATGTAATTGCTGCGATAAATGAAGGCTATGTTGGTACATTACCAATGAATGAAGCATTAAAAAACCGCTTTATTGTCATACAAGTTGATTACATTGGAGGAGACATTCTTAAAGATGTCATTAAACAACAAAGCCAGCTTCAAGATGATGATATAATTAAAAAAATCATTAAATTTAATGAAGACTTACGTACAATGTCAAAACAAGGACAAATTTCAGAAGAAGCAGCTAGTATTCGTGCGTTAATTGACTTAAGTGACTTAATTACAGTTATGCCAATAGAGAGAGCAATTCAGCGTACAATTATCGATAAACTTGAAGATGAACGCGAACAGCAAGCCATCAGAAATGCAATCGAACTAAACTTTTAGAGAGGGATTATTATGAGTGATCGTTTTATAAAATTTAATGATGAGCAGCTAGATGCTAAGCAAGTCATGATGTTACAAGATTTAGCGCGCTTACTACTGAAAAACGAACAAACTAAAGTAAAAATTCAAAAGTTCCCTTATTATGATCCTATTAATAATACTTTAATTACAAGTTGGTTTTGGTCTCATCGTCCAAAAGATATTGAAAGTGCAGGGTTAAAAACAGATGTCATGCTCGCTGCATATGGTTATAAAATGATGGACGAAGCTATCGTAAATGAAGTTCTTCATGATAATGAATTTAGCCATTCTAAATTTTATCATCAACTCTTTAGATTGCTAGAAGATATGCGCGTTTTTAATTTTATTAAAGAGGAGCGACCTAGCACTGCTAAACAAATTGATTTAAGAGTGAAAACTCGATTATCTTATACGGAATCACAAATTAAATTCTATAAAACAAAAACGGTATATACAGATTTACTTTTCTTATATTTAGAGCGCGCATTTTTAAGTCAAAACTTCTTTGATATACCCACGATACATCCACAATTAGATGACATATTAAATCACATGTTTCAATATTTACCTGATTTTTTCCAAAATGAATCATCTGAAGATAATATGTATCTTGCACAACGTGTCATGTTCCAAATCGATGAAATGTTATCACATGACATGTTAAATGAATATTATCATCTTCCTAGAAAAGTATATGAAGCTATTCATGAAATGTCTTACGAGGATATCAAACGTATGGATGCAAGTAATGTTGATGGCCAAGATAATACAAACGAAGAAACTGACACTACATCAGCCGAAGCTGAAACAAACGCTCAAGATAGTAAATCTGAAGGTGACGCTTATCTTGAAATGGAATTACATGAAGGTGAAAATAGTGATGTTATGAGTGATAACGACACTGCACGTGAAGGTGATTCAACTGATGATATGACAGATATGATGACGAAAAAAGGACGTGGCTCTAATCATGCACTTGATCGTGATGAAGGCGGTTCTATAGGTTCTAATCCATCATTTGCTTTACGTGGTATTAATGAAAATGTCGAAATAGAATGGAAAGTACCTGATATAGAGCCAGAGTATATTTCAAGCTACCAGCAAGTTAAAAATGAAGTACAATTTGAAACTAAAGATTTAATTCAGATTATAAAGAAAACCATCGATAGAGAACATGTTGACGAACGTCATAATTTGACTAAAGGTCGTCTTCAACGTGATTTAACCAATTGGTTTATTGATGATCAATATAAATTGTTTTATAAAAAACAAGACCTTAGTAAAACATTCGATGCGACTTTTACATTACTGATTGATGTATCTGCTAGTATGTTTGATAAAATGGAAGAAACGATTAAAGGCGTCGTATTATTTCATGAAACATTAAAAGCACTCAACGTTAAACATGAGATACTTGCTTTTAATGAAGATGCTTTTGACTCTGATGATCGAAAACAACCCAATATCATTGATGAAATCGTTCATTACGATCGTTCAATCATGGAAAAAAGCGGACCACGCATTATGTCATTACATCCTCAAGATGATAATAGAGATGGCGTAGCTATACGAATTGCAAGTGAACGTTTATTAAGAAGAAGTCATCAACAACGTTTCTTAATTATCTTTTCAGATGGGGAACCTTCAGCGTATAACTATGCTCAAGACGGTATTTTAGATACGTATGAAGCTGTGGAAATGGCGCGTAAATTTGGAATCGAAGTATTTAATGTCTTTTTAAGCCAAGATCCTATTACTGAAGATATTGAAGAAACCATTCATAATATTTATGGACAATTTGCATTATTTGTAGAAGGTGTTGAAAATTTACCGAGTCACTTATCACCATTGCTAAAAAAATTATTATTAAAATCTTTCTAATAATTAAACTGTATATTGATTTATAATATTCAAATTTTTGTGACATACATAGACTTGTCAATTCTTTTTGTGCTAGAATGTTAAATATTGCAAACATATACATAAAAAGGAGCAATTCTATGAATAAACATACTTGGATTATCGGCTTTACGCTATTTGCTATGTTTTTTGGCGCAGGTAATCTAATTTTTCCTCCTAATTTAGGACAAGAAAGTGGTGCCTATTTCTGGCCAGCAATTTTAGCTTTTTGTTTGACTGGAATAGGCTTACCATTACTTGGAGTAGTCGTTGGGGCACTTGACAAACAAGGATATATTGGTGCCTTTAATAAACTGTCACCGAGATTTTCAGTTGTCTTTCTCATTATTATTTATTTAACTATTGGACCTCTATTTGCTATACCACGTACTGCATCTACGTCTTTTGAAATGACTATTACACCCATTACGCATTCAAATAGTAATATGTCTTTATTCATTTTTACACTTATTTATTTTATTGTTGTTTTATATTTATGTATTAATCCTGGTAAAATAGTAGATCGAATTGGATCTTTATTAACTCCTTTATTATTAATTACAATTTTGGCCATGATTATTAAAGGATTTGTAGATTATAAGGGACACAGTTCATCTCATGGAAATCCAGAGATATATTCTTCAAATATAGAAAGTTTTTCACACGGCTTTATTGAAGGGTATTTAACAATGGATGCAATTGCAGCAATTGCATTTTCAATGATTGTGGTTAATGCCATTAAAGCAACAGGAGTTAAACACACCAATCAAATATTTAAACAAACAGTTATAGCTGGATTTATTGCCGCTTTAGCATTAATTTTTATATATGTTTCTTTAGGCTATATTGGTAATCATATGGGAATAAGTCAAAATACGATTACATCTCTAATGGCTAAAAATCAAAATATAGGAACTTATTTACTTACTACCATGGCTACAAACGGCTTTGGTATTCTAGGAAAATACTTACTAGGTATCATTGTTGCTTTAGCTTGTTTAACTACAGCTTGTGGACTTATTGTATCTGTGAGTCAATACTTTTATAGTATATTTTCAAAAATTAGTTATAAGGTATATGTTATAGGTTTTACAATTATCAGTTTTATATTGGCTAATTTAGGATTAAATTCTGTTATAAACATGTCTGTTCCTGTGTTAAGTATTATTTATCCTGTAGCCATTACTATGATTATTTTAATTTTACTTGCGCGTTTTATTCCAACTAAACCTATTGCGCAACAAATACCTATTATTATTGTTAGTCTTGTTTCAATTGTAAGTACAATAAATACATTAGGTTTAATAAAATTAAATGTTATAAATCATTTACCCCTTAAGCAATATTCTTTAGAATGGTTACCTATAGCTATCATTTCAATCATAATGGGGTATATCGTATCTAAGTTTATAAATCAATCGTATATTGTTTATCAAAAGGAATAGATATACTAAACACCGGTTACTTCTTTAAATGAGAGCAATCGGTGTTTTAATTTTATCTATTCTTTTTTCATAGTAAGTAAATGTTCTTTTAATTCATTCTCGAGTTGTGATAATTCTCTTTCAGCTTGTTGACGTTTTTGACGTCCATTATATTGAATTTGCAGTGTTTGTTCAATCGTTTCAATGATGTCATTTTGAGTCGCTTTAAGCGTTTCAATATCTACGATACCACGTTCATTTTCAGTAGCCGTTTCAATTGCATTTTGTTTTAACATGGCTGCATTTCGTGTAAGTAAATCATTTGTGGTATCAGTAACTGCACGCTGAGCTGTTACAGCATTTTTTTGTCTCATTAAAGTGAGGGCAATAGCCATCTGATTTTTCCATAAAGGAATACTTGTGAGAATAGAACTTTGAATTTTTTCAGCTAATGCTTGATTCACATTTTGAATCATACGAATTTGCGGCGCTGTTTGAATTGCAATTTGACGTGATAATTGTAAGTCATAAATTTTTTTATCTAATCGATCAACAAATTGCTCCATATCAGCGACACTTTGAATATCCATTTGATTACCAGATTGTTCTGCATGTTGACGCAATTTAGGCAATTCATTAGCATTTATTTCTTGTTTTTTACGCTGTGCAGCAGCAATGTATAGAGAAACATCCTCAAAATATACTTTATTTTGTTCATAAAGATGATCGAGTAACTGAATGTCTTTAGTTAAATTTCCTTTATGCTTATCCAATTGAATGGTGATTCTATCGACTTGTGCACTTACAGATTGCATTCTAGAAAATACTTCATTTATTGAAGCTTTTGTTCGTCTAAATAAACGTTTAAGTTTAGATTGATTGTCTTGATTCAAGTCATCAGGATTAACTTCTCTTAACTTAGACATTAATTGATTTAAAGTATCACCAATAGGACCCACATCTTTCGATTGAACTTCATCTAACATTTGATGTGAAAATTGAGACATGTTCTGTTGTAGATGTGTCCCAAAAGATAATAGGCCTTCACTATCTAGTGGTTTGATTTGTTGACTAATTGAATCAATTTTTTTTAAATCTTGTTCGTTAAATTGTTGTTCAAAGTCTTGCTTAACATTTTGAGTTGAAACATCATGCGTTTGATGATCTATATAATCATCTAATGGATGTGAGTTAATAAATTGGTCTTTTTGATTCATTTAAAAATTCTCTCCATTCTTATCTTAACTTTAAATTAGTATTTTTTATATCGCTTGTGTTGTAACCGATTAAGTTCCATTTCAATATCTAAACGCTCATAATCATCTTCATTAAGTCTTTTTAAATCTGCAATAAGTGTACGTTTCACCTCATCTAAAGTAATACGTGTTTGCTCTAATTTTTGCTTTTCTTCAGCAGATTTTTTTGGCATTTTAGATAAACGGGTATATGCATCAATTAAATTTAGTGCATTATCTATATGCGAATAAAAGAAACTTTCTACTTTGAAAAATGATGAAGGTCTCTGTTTAACAGCAAAATGAATAGACTTAGAAATTTTATAAATATCATTAATTTGACGAAAATCTTTAATCGATCTGATATTAATATATGATTTTAAAATATTACGAATTTTATTATGTGATTGATTGAGTTGTTGATTAACAAAACGATAGTCTCTACGTGATAATCCAATTTCATTTAAATATTTTTTGGATGTCAATCTTTGAGTAGGAAAATAAGATACAAAAAACATTCCAATACCTATTAGGGCATCAAGTATAAAGGATAAATCAAATCCAAATACACTTGTCACCCATGAGATAATAGCTATTGGAATTCCTACTAAAACACCCAGAAGCCGAGAAAGGTTATATCTCAATATTCATCTTCCTTTATTTAATAAATCGTTTTAAATTCTGAGTATCTATTTGTTACGTCTAAATCTTCAATACTATAATCAGAAACTGAAGATGCAGGAGAAGCACCAGCAATCACTTTATTAATAAATGATTTTATTTTTTCCTCGTCACCTTGAGCATATATATCTACATAATCCTCAACATTTTGAACAGTACCAAATATATCAAGTTTTTTTGCAATTAATTCAGTATGATGACGGAACCCTACACCTTGGACAGTTCCAAATACTTGTATATGTTTATGTTGCATCATTATCACCTCTACATTATATTATACGTATTTTTCCTACAAAAAACTAATAATTAATATACATATCATCTTTATCTCAATTAAAAGAACGAAGTCTTTAAGCTTGAATTCGTCTAAAAAAAAGTTACAATATTTATTAGAGTTTTAATTTGAGAGGGGACTTAGTCATGTGGACAGTTGCAAAGATTCGTGCTGACTACGAGGGATGGTGGTTATTTAGCGACTGGACAGAAAAAATCGTAGAACAACATCATTATAGTAACTATGAAGAAATGTTAGAAGATTATCAATCAATTATTAAAAAAAGTAAAAAATATTATAATAATTATGTTATTGGGAAATATAATATTTATGCATTTTATAATAATTGTGATTTAAATTTTTGTGAAGATTGTGATGAAGATTTACAAATATTTTATAGTTTTATTGTTTTAAATAATAAAGAAGTTTATTATAATCTACCAAAAATTAATTAAAAGAGAATTTTCTATAATTGTATTGCAATTTAGTTCAAACTAACATATAATAGTTATCAAGCAATAGTTTTATTCCATATTGCAAAGAATATCTGTAATATTGATTGATAGCATTTTGTTATTTATACATATTTATAACACGTATTTTTTGTAATATGCGAATAATGCATATTGAATGAATTTTAGTCTTGGAGGTTTCACAATTATGAAACAAGGTACAGTTAAATGGTTTAACGCTGAAAAAGGTTTTGGCTTCATCGAAGTTGAAGGAGAAAACGACGTATTCGTACACTTCTCAGCAATTAACCAAGAAGGTTATAAATCATTAGAAGAAGGTCAATCAGTTGAGTTTGAAGTAGTTGAAGGCGATCGCGGTCCTCAAGCTGCAAACGTTGTTAAACTATAATTTATAGATTGCAAAAATTGACTTTAGTAACACCTTACCAAGATGTAGGGTGTTTTTTATATATAAATGAGGCTGGGACATAAATCTCAGAAAAAATAGCCAGTAAAAGAGTTTTTAAAAACTCTTTTACTGGCTTCTTTATTATGGTGCAACTTGAACGGGTAAGTATAAACTTTCTCGTTATTTTATTTTGTATCATTAATTATTAATTGACGTAATGATTGACGTTTGATAACTTCACGTGCTTTTCCATCTTTTAAGAAGAAAACAGGTGGTTTTTGCATTTGATTATAATTAGATGCCATAGAGTAATGGTATGCGCCAGTAGATAAAATGGCTAAATAATCTCCACGTTTTACAGAAGAAGGTAACATAGCATCTCGGATAATAATATCTCCAGATTCACATAATTTTCCGGCAATAGTTACCGTTTCGTCTGCCTTCTCATGACGATTTACAAGTAATGCTTGATATTTGGCTCCATATAAAGCAGTTCTAATATGATCACTCATACCACCATCAATAGAAACATATTTATTTACTTCAGGAATGTCTTTAATTGTTCCAACTTCATATAACGTAATACCCGCTTCGCCAACAATTGAACGTCCTGGTTCAATACCAATTTCAGGAACGTCACAGTTTAATTTTTCTGATTCAGATTTAATCGCATCTGTAATTTCAGCAATACCTTCTTCAATAGGGAAGCTTACATCACCTTCGACATATTTAATACCAAAACCGCCACCTAAGTTAAGTAATTCAACTTGGATATGATGCTCGTTAAGCCAATTTAAAACAATTTTAGCTGTTTCAATCATAGCTTCAGTACCCTCAATTTGTGATCCTACATGGAAATGTATTCCTTTTAAATGAAGATGTTTTGATGCTTCGACTTTTTCAACTGCTTGAATTGCAAGACCATGGCGAATTGAAAGACCAAATTTACTATCTTCTTGACCAGTTTGAATAAATTCATGGGTATGCGCCTCTACGCCAGGATTCACACGAATGACAACATTAACTCTATCACTTGCATAGCGATCGATTAATTCAATTTCTTCTAAAGAATCAATAACAAAGTAGCCAACGCCACTTTCTAAAGCATATTGTATTTCACGTTTCGTTTTATTATTGCCATGGAAGTGGATGCGACTAGGGTCAAATTTAGCCTCAAATGCTGTATAAAGTTCGCCTTCAGATACGACATCTAATTGTAAGTTTTCTTCTTGAACTAACTTTACCATTTGAATGCAAGTAAAAGCTTTAGAAGCATATGAAATATTGTATTTTAATCCACTTTTTTGAAAAGCATTATGAAATCGACGCATTTGATTGCGAATTTCATCTTCATCATAAACAATGGTAGGCGTACCAAAACTTTGAGCTAGTGTTTTCAAACTTGTACCCGCCATTGTTAATTCACCGTAATCATTATATTTAACTGACATTTTATCTAAACTCCTTTATAAGAGAATCGTGATTCATCGCACTAAGTTGTTCTGAATTAGCGCCAACACCTTTGAATGTGTATTCATCAATGCGTATATCATTATTATATAGTATCACTTCATCTTGTGCATGAACATCATCATCGACTTCAACAAACATATGACTCATCATTAATGCTCGAATAGGGTAACGTTTGCCATTAATTAATGCTTCGTGTGTTGCACGTTTTTTTAAAATACCATCACCATAGCCAATATCAACAACTGCAAGATGTGTATGATCATGCGTTGCTTCAAATGCAAAACTATAACCACAATAATCACCTTTATTTACTTCACGAACTTGAATTACATTTCCTTTTACGGTTAAGGCTTGTTCAATCTCATGTTCATCTAATTTGCTATATGGTCTTGAACCATATAAAGCGATACCTACACGTGCATGTGTATGATAGGGAAGAAGTTGTTGTCCTTCACGATAATAACTCGCACTATTTTGCGCATGGATAAGTTCAAATTGGTATCCTTCATTTAATAATGTATTAACGACGTTTAACCATGCTTCACGTTCAATCCCATATTCTGGAACATCAAATTCATCTGCATATCCAAAATGCGTCCATAGGCCAACGATATTCATTTCACTTCCATTATCATTTTCATGATGATGAAGTACTTCTTTAATTTCATCAAGATTTTTGAAACCTGAACGATGGAGTAAATTTTCAAATTCTAAGTGAACATTAATATCTTTTAATTCACTTTTGTACTGATAATAATATTCTAAAGAGGGAAGCGTCATTTGAATATTATTATTTCGAACTGTATCAAAGTCATAAACTGCATTCATTAAAAAAATTGTAGCATGAGGTGCAAGTTTACGAACTCTCACTGCTTCTTTTAAGGAAGTCGTACTAAATGTATGGATACCTGCTTCTAAAAATGTTCTTACTGCAAACTCTAATCCATAATGATAACCATTATTTTTTACAACTGCCATTATTGATTGATTATTCTTTACTTTAGTTGCATTTCTTAAAAAGATTTTTGAATCAACTGACCAAACTGCTGTCAATTTAATTTACTCCTTTCCATAATGGTTCAATATTTGTTCATAGTAATTGGCAACATCAATAAGCACTTTTTCGTCAAAATTTAAATGCGATGTATGTAAGCCTGTGATAAAGCCTTTATCTTCACTTCGAGTTCCTACAAAAGCAAAGTAAGACGGTGCTAATTGTTGGCCATAAAAACTAAAGTCTTCGCCGAATAAAAATGGCAGAGGCTTTTCAATAACTTTTAAATTAGCAGATAGAATAGATTGTTCAACGATATGACGTAGTTTAGGACTATTCATTGTAGCAGGATATCCTTCTTCAAATTTGACTTCACAATCAACATTGAATAATAATTTCACACTTTTTGCAATTTTATTCATTTGATTTTTCACGATATTTAAATCAGTGGCATCATAAGTACGAATAGTTCCTTCTAAATAACCATTACTAGGAACCGTATTAATTGCTTCACCTGCATTAAAGTGGCCCATATGAACAATATTACGTTTTAGTCCATTTAAATGATATTGCTGTATTTGACCAACTTGATTTAAAACATGAATCAGTGCTTCGCCACATGAATGACCTTGCTCTTTATCAGCTACATGACTAGATAATCCTTTTAAGAAAAAACGATATTCAGTGGCACTTGCTGTAATTTCTTCATCGCGTATCACGACTTGTCCTTCGTCAGCGAAAGGATTTACATGAATGCCAAATACTGCTTCAATAGGATATTGATTAAAAGCACCTGCTTTAATTAAGCGATTTGCGCCTCCGCCTGTTTCTTCAGCTGGTTGGAAGATAAACACGACATTATGAGGTAATTGATGTTGATCAGCCATCACCTTACATCGTTTAACAAATAACATCAATGCTGTTGTATGACCATCGTGACCACAAGCATGCATCACATTATCTGTTTGACTACGATAATCGACATTGTTTTCTTCAAAAATGGGTAGGGCGTCAATGTCTGCCCGAAATGCAATTGTATGGTCACTATTACCTTCTAAATATGCAATAGCACCCGTTTCAAGAGGTTGCTCGTAAGGTACATTTAATTCATCTAGAAATCGAGTAATATATTGAGTTGTCTCAAATTCATGAAGACTTAATTCTGGATGTTGATGTAAATGTCTTCTATGTTGTGTGACAAATTCTAATTCGCTCATCTTAATCAATCCTTTATTCATTTATTATTTAACTTATGTATTCATTTAATCGTAAAGGCTGAGAACATATTGTCCCAGCCTTTAGCATTCAATTATTCAAGTTTGTCATTAATCATTTAATTTTCTTAACGCTGCAACAATTTCTCGTTTAGAGTCTTGAACTTCAGATGTTTGTTTAATGACTGTAGCAGGTGTACCAGCTACAACCGCACCAGCAGGAACATCTTGAGTCACGATAGCACCAGCAGCTACAATAGCGCCTTCGCCAACTCTTACACCTTCTAGAATAACTGCGTTTGCGCCAATTAATACATTATCTTCGATTACTACTGGAGAAGCACTAGGTGGCTCAATAACGCCCGCTAATACTGCACCAGCACCTACATGAACATTTTTACCTGTTGTCGCACGACCACCTAATGTTGCATTCATATCAATCATAGTACCTTCACCTACAACAGCGCCAATATTGATTGTTGCTCCCATCATCACAACGGCACCGTCTTCGATAATAGCTTGTTCACGAATGAATGAACCTGGTTCAATACGTGCATTTGTATTAGTTAAGTCTTTTAAAGGAATAGCAGAATTACGACGGTCCATTTCAATTTCTAAGTCAGTAATATATGATTGATTGGTTTCATAAAATGTTTTCCAATCATCCGCTTCACAAAATATTACTTTTGAATCATCAGATCCGAATACTTTAAATGTATTAGGAAAAGTGACGTCATTGAATTGTCCATTTACGTATACTTTTAATGGTGTTGATTTTTTAGCATCACTAATATATTGAATAATTTCTTGTGCAGATAAGTGTTGTACCATAGTTTAGAATCTCCTTAAGTTATTTTATAAGTTGTCAAATGTATAAAAACCATTTGATTTTGTGTTTAATTTTTCAGCAGCTGTAATTGCGCCATTTGCAAAAATGTCCTTAGATTGCGCTTTATGAGAAATGGTAATTGTTTCATCTGTGCCAGCAAATAAAACATCATGTTCGCCTACAATTGTACCGCCACGAACTGAATGAATACCGACTTCATCTTTTTCACGTTTTTCAGTTCGCTCATGTCGATCGTAAACAGGCGTTACATTTTCACGTAATTCTTTAATAACATCATAAAGTTTGACGAGTGTGCCACTTGGCGCATCCACTTTTTTATTATGATGAGCTTCAGTTAACTCAATATCATAATCTTGTAAAAGGGGAACAGCTGCTTCTAGAATTTTAGTTAATGCATGGACGCCATAACTCATATTTGCACTGAAGAAAACAGGCATACGTTCGCTTAATTGTTCTAATTTTTGAATCAGTTTTTCTTTTTCACCAGTAGTAGCAATCACTAAAGGTAATTCAAACTCTTCATCTAATAAAGGTAATAATAGATTAGGATTAGAGAAGTCGATCGCTACATCGGCTTCATTTTGTGCGTCTGCAATATGATGATAAGCTTTATATGGTGAATGTTGATGTTCTTCTGGCTCAATTGTACCAACAATCTCATGACCTTTTTCTTCTGCTAATCTGGCAACGCGTTGATTCATTGTGCCATATCCAATGAGTAAAATTTTCATTTTTATTCCTCCGTTTTAAATGCTTTATAAGCATTCACTAATACATTTGCTTTTTCTTTCTCTAGTGGTAATAAAGGTAATCTTAATTCATAATTTCCAAATCCTAAATGACTTGTTAGAGCTTTAATTGGAATAGGGTTGACATCAACTGAAAGTGCATCTAACAATTGACCTATCGGTTCAAAGTCTTTCTCAATTTCTTTCCCATTTTGTTTAGCATCATAAAGTGCTTGAAATTCTTTCGGAATAACGTTAGCAATGACAGAAATTACGCCATTACCTCCACGATTATAGAATTCTACGACATTATCATCATTACCACTGTAAAAAGCAAATTCATCTTGATGAATACGTTTTTTCACTTCTTCGTAATAGTTAAAGTCATTTGTAGCATCTTTAATAGCTACAATGTAATCATTATGACTTAATGTTTCGACTGTTTCAGGATCAATTGTCATATTCGTTCTTGAAGGTACATTATATAAAACAACAGGTAACTTAACTTCATTCGCGATGGTTTCAAAATGTTTAATTAAGCCACGTTGATTCGTTTTATTATAGTAAGGTGTGATTAACATAATACCATCTACACCTAATTCTTTAGCACGTAATGAAGCTTGAATAGATTTAGCTGTATTATTTGTACCAGTTCCAGCGATAATAGCCACTTGATGATTAACTTGTTTAATCACCGCTTGAAGTACTTTTTCTTTCTCTTCTTCTGTTAAAGTAGGGCTCTCTGCTGTAGTGCCGTTTACAATAATTGCTTTAACATTATTATCAAGTAAAAATTGAACATGTCGTTCTAATGCTTTATAGTCAACTTCATTATTAGTAAATGGAGTAGCAAGCGCTACACCTACACCTTCAAAAATATGTGCCATATTATCTAGCTCCTTTTAATTTAATGACTTGTTCTAACACTTGAACTGCATTTAAAGCTGCACCTTTAAGTAGGTTATCTGAAGTACACCAAACATGGAAAGTATTATCAAGTGAGTCATCACGACGAATTCTACCTACAAACACTTCATCTTTACCTGTTGAATTAATAGCTAAAGGATATTCATTATTTTCAGGATTGTCTACTAAAACAACACGATTATCGTTTTCAAATAAATCTTTAATTTCTTGAACTGTTGCCTCTTTATCAAGAGTAACATCAATTTCTACGCTATGACTATCTTGAACAGGTACACGTGCACATGTTGCAGTCACACGTAAGTCAGGTTGTCCTAAAATTTTTCGTGTTTCATCAATCATTTTTTGCTCTTCTTTTGTATATCCATCTTCTAAAAAAACATCAATATGTGGTAAAACATTATTATAAATAGGATGTGGATAAGCTTCTGGAGCTTTACCATTCGCACCTTCAGCTAAGTCTCTCTTACCTTTAACCCCTGAACCCGAAACTGCTTGATATGTTGTATAAGCTACACGTTTTAATCCAAAAGCATCGTATAAAACTTTAAGTGGCACGACCGACTGAATTGTTGAGCAGTTAGGATTAGCAATGATACCACGTTTAAATTCTGGTTGGTTAACTTCTGGTACAATTAAATCCACATCGTTTGTCATACGCCATTGACTTGAATTATCAATAACAATTGCTCCAGCTTTTTCGAAAATAGGGGCAAATTGTTTACTTGTTCCGCCACCTGCACTCATTAGCACGTAATCAAATTTTTCACTTGCTGCTTCTTCTGTAAGTTCTTGAACTGTATATGTTTTCCCTTGAAACTCAATTTCTTTACCTGCTGATCTTGCTGATGAGAATAATACCAACTCATCAAATTGGATATGTTTACGATCAATTGTTTCTAACATTTTTGTTCCGACTAATCCTGTTGCTCCAACTACTGCTAATCTTGTCATAAAAGAATCACTCCATTTAAATATTAATTGAATTTTGAATTACTTATTTTAACTTAAGTTTAAATATCAAAAGCATCGTATAGAACTTCAACCGCTTTATTTCCATTTTCTGCATCAATAACATAAGAAATACTAATTTCAGAAGTTGTTGTTTGATAAAATGGAATATTAGAATTAATTAACGTAATAAATGCTTTTGAAGCTACACCAGACATATCACGCATTCCTGAACCAATTAACGAAATTTTGACGTAAGCTTCATTAATTTTATAATCTAAAGCATCAAATGTTGTAGAAAGTTCCTCTAAGATACTTGAAATTTGTTGTACATCACTATCTTTAATAGAAAAAGATAGTTGTAAACCTTCAACATTTACGATTTGAGAAATCATATCCACATTAACTGAACCTTCATCTAAAGCAGTAAATAATTGAGTTAGAAGGCGATTATCTGGAAGAGGGTAACTAATTGTTACATGCATCATATGTGTATCTAATGCAACTCCAGTTACGGCTTTTTTTTCTAATATTTCTGTTCTTGGCATAATCCATGTTCCTTTCACATTTGATAACGTTCTACCTAAATACAAGGGGATATCATAATTTTTAGCAAGTTCTACACTTCTTGTTTCTAACACACCAGCACCTAAAGCACTCATTTCCATCATTTCTTCATAAGACACATAATCTAAACGTTTTGCCTCACTCAAAATTCTTGGATCAGTAGCATAAACGCCATCAACATCAGTGTAAATTTCACAAGGGATTTGATTACTAGCTGCTAATGCAACAGCAGTCGTATCTGAACCACCACGACCAAGTGTAGTTAACTCTAATTCGTCGTTCACTCCTTGGAAACCTGCTACAACTAAAACATCCTTGTCTTTAAATTCCTTATTAAATGTTTCAGGATTAATTTCTGCAATTCGACTTTTTAAATGATGACCTACTGTTTTGATACCTGCTTGATATCCAGTCATAGCTCTAGCACTTACGCCAATATCATTTAATACCATCGACAAATAAGAAACTGTTTGTTGTTCACCAGTTGTTAATAATAGAGCAAGTTCTTCATCTTTTGGAGTTGTTGTAAGATGAGAAACATTTTCCATTAATTGATCTGTTGTTTTGCCCATAGCACTTACGACAACAATAAGTTGTTCACCGTCATCTACACGGCGTTTAAGCATTTCTGCAATATTTTTTATCTTTGTAAAATCGGCGACAGATGAACCACCGAACTTCAAAACACGTCGTTTCAAGATTTTACCTCCTAGAATTTAGGGGCACACGTCATAAAAAAGAGCAAGTTCGGAATGTGCGAACTTGCTCGTAATTTATATACAAGTGATGCACTCCATTATTAAATAATAATGACAAACTCTCAGCTCTTAACCACAAAGTCCAACGAACGCTTACTGCGGTTGCAATTCGTTTCGGCATCGCACCCTTTCTATATTAGCCGTGGCAGACAGTGTTCTAATATATACTAATGATTGATGCGCCTCATCAATTTCTTATTCAATTACTATGTTTTTAATTATACATAAGCACCTTTTAACTGTAAACCGATTATTGTGATTTTTTGAAATAAACTGAAAATTATTGAAGTAATATTACTGTTAAAGAAAAGAGATAGTAATAATAAGTAATTTGTATAAATAATAACAATAATTCGAAAATAATAGTATTTTATAAAAAAACTGTCGCTAAAGTTCGTTATTTAGCGACAGTGTTATGCATATTCTAAATTTTAAAAATAGAAGATGCTTTATTAAAATCCTATTATTTTAATTTTGTAACACACCAATTTCTTTTAGATATTCTTCATATGGCAATTCTTTAGATAAACTACCTGGTTGGTTTAAATCAATCACGCGATTAGCGATTGTGTTAATAAATTCAAAGTCATATGAAGTAAAGATAATTGATCCTTTGAATGAAGCTAATCCATCGTTAACAGCTGTAATGCTTTCTAAATCAAGATGGTTCGTTGGCTCATCAAGTAGTAAAACATTGGCACTTGAAAGCATCATTTTACTTAACATACAACGTACTTTCTCTCCACCTGATAATACACTTGCTTTTTTCTTAACTTCTTCACCGCTAAATAGCATACGTCCTAAGAAACCGCGTAAAAATGTTTCAGTTTGTTCATCTTCAGGAGCATATTGACGTAACCATTCAACTAAATTCATATCTACGCCTTCGAAGAAATCAGAATTATCTTTAGGGAAATAGCTTAATGAAGTTGTCACTCCCCATTTAAATGAACCTTCATCTGGTTCCATTTCACCAGCAAGTATTTTTAATAGGGTAGTTTTAGCAATTTCACTATCGCCAATTAAAATAGCTTTATCATTTGGATTCATAGTGAATGAAATATTATCTAAAACTTTTTCACCCTCAATTGTTTTTGAGATACCATCAACTACTAATAAATCATTACCAATTTCTCTTTCTGGGGTGAATTTCACATAAGGATAACGTCTTGAAGATGGTTGAATATCATCAAGTTCAATTTTTTCTAATTGCTTCTTACGACTTGTTGCTTGTTTTGATTTTGACGCATTCGCAGAGAAACGAGCAATGAAGTCTTGTAATTCTTTGATTTTTTCTTCTTTTTTCTTGTTTTGTTCTTGAGCCATTTTTTGAGCAAGTTGACTTGATTGATACCAAAAATCATAGTTACCAACATAGACTTTGATTTTACCAAAATCTAAATCTGCAATATGTGTACATACATTATTTAAGAAATGACGATCATGAGATACTACAATGACAGTATTTTCAAAGTTAATTAAGAAATCTTCTAACCAACTAATGGCAGGAATATCAAGACCATTGGTAGGCTCATCGAGTAATAAAACATCTGGATCTCCAAATAAACTTTGTGCCAATAATACTTTTACTTTTTGATTATTTTCTAACTCTGACATTTGCTTATCATGTAAATCTGGGGTAATACCAAGTCCTGATAGTAGGGAAGCTGCATCTGCTTCGGCATTCCATCCATTCATTTCAGCAAATTCACCTTCTAATTCAGCTGCACGAATGCCATCTTCATCACTGAAGTCAGGTTTCATATAAATTTCGTCTTTTTCTTTCATCACTTCAAATAGACGTTCATGTCCTTTTATAACTACATCTAATACACGTTCATCTTCATAAGCAAAGTGATCTTGTTTTAATACTGCTAAACGTTCATCTTTTCCAAGAGAAACATGACCCGTTTGTGAATCAATTTCTCCAGATAAGATTTTTAAGAAAGTAGATTTACCTGCACCATTCGCACCGATAAGTCCATAACAATTACCTTCAGTAAATTTAATATTTACATCTTCAAATAGTTTACGATCACCAAAACGTAAACTTACATCCGTAACTTGTAACATTCATTTACTCCTTTATTCATCGTTTATCTAACGCAAAAAATTATATCATATAATGTTCCTATATTCGACCTTATATCATTTATGCCAATGATACTTTATAAAACTCATGTTATAATACTTAGAAATAAACTGCTTAAAGGAGACAACTATGGCATTAGACAAAGATATCGTTGGTTCAATTGAATTTCTAGAAGTTCTTGGATTGGAAGGCTCTACTTATTTATTAAAAGGTCCAAATGGTGAACAAGTGAAGTTAAATCAGTCAGAAATCAATGAGGAAGATGAATTCGAAATTGGAGAAGAATACAGTTTCTTCATTTATCCAAACCGTTCAGGTGAATTATTTGCTACTCAAAATATGCCTGACATTACAAAAGATAAATATGATTTTGCAAAAGTATTAAAAACAGATAGAGATGGTGCAAGAGTAGATGTTGGTTTACCAAGAGAGGTGCTTATTCCATGGGAAGATTTACCTAAAGTTAAATCGTTATGGCCTCAATCAGGAGATTATGTATTAGTCACATTAAGAATCGATAGAAATCATCAAATGTTCGCACGTTTAGCTAGTGAAACAATTGTGGAAAAAATGTTTACACCTGTATCTAATGATGATATGCAAAATCAAGTATTAAAAGCAAGACCATATCGTTTATTACGTATCGGGACTTTTTTATTAACTGAGGATGGTTACAAAGTGTTTGTACATGAGTCTGAACGTAAACATGAGCCAAGATTAGGCGAAGCTGTAGAAGTACGTATTATCGGACATAATGAAAAAGGTGAATTGAACGGTTCATTCTTACCCCTCGCACATGAACGTTTAGATGAGGATGGTCAAGTTATCTTTGATTTGTTAGTAGAGTATGATGGAGAACTTCCATTTTGGGATAAATCAAGTCCGGAAGCAATTAAAGAAGTATTTAACATGAGTAAAGGTTCATTTAAACGTGCAATTGGTCATTTATATAAAAGAAAAATTATAAATATTGAAACTGGAAAAATCACATTAACTAAAAAAGGTAAAAGTCTTATTCAAGAATAATGAGTTCATGAAAATCGAGTTTCTTCCATATTATATAGATAGTTTAAAACCATTGAAAGGTCACACTTTCAGTGGTTTTTTTATGGATTTTATTTATATAAAACATAAGTTTTTTATAAATTAACAAAATATTTACAATTACTCTATTTTATATTAACAAAAGGTATGTAATATAAGCATTGTAAGAAATACATATAACATTTTGGGTTATCTATAATTAGGAGGATGTTTTAATGAAGAAATGGCAATTAGTTGGTACAACTGTTTTAGGTGCTACTGTTCTTTTAGGCGCATGTGGCGGTGGAAATAGTGGCGGCAGTGGTTCAGGAGATGGAAAAGACCTTAAAGGTTCTGCAAAAGGTGAAGGTTCATCTACTGTTGCTCCAATCGTTGAAAAATTAAATGAAAAATGGTCTAAAGATCATCCAAGCGCAACTATTTCATCTGGTCAAGCAGGTACTGGTGCTGGTTTTGAAAAATTCATCGCTGGTGAAACTGACTTCTCACAAGCTTCTAGACCTATCAAAGATGAAGAAAAACAAAAATTAGAAGACAAAAACATTAAATATAAAGAATTTAAAATTGCACAAGATGGTGTAACTGTTGCTGTTAATAAAGATAATGACTTTGTAAAAGAATTATCTAAAGATCAATTAAAAAAAATCTACAGTGGCGAAGCTAAAACTTGGAAAGATGTAGATTCTAGCTGGCCTAACAAAGAAATCAAAGCTTTCTCTCCAAACTCAAGTCATGGTACTTATGACTTCTGGGAAGAAGAAGTTATGGATAAACAAGATATCAAAGCTCAAAAAAATGGAGATACTAACGTTATCGTTCAATCAGTTGAGAAAAACAAAGAAAGTATTGGTTACTTCGGTTATAACTTCTATAAACAAAATAAAGATAAATTAAAAGAAGTTAAAATTAAAGGTGACGATGGTAAATCTGTAGAACCTACTAAAAAGACTATCCAAGATGGTTCTTATCCTTTAAGTAGACCATTATTCTTATATGTTAAAGAAAAATCATTAGAAGATAATGATGTTATGAGAGAATTCTTGAAATTCACTTTAGATGACAAAGGTAAATCAGCTGAAGATGCTGGATACGTTGCTTCACCAAGCAAAGTTTATAAAGATGAAATTAAAGAATTAGATAAATACAAAAAAGATTCTGACAAATAATAATCATTATTAATATAAAGGGCTGGGAATTAACAACTCATGTAACATTCATTTACATGAGTTGTTCAGGATATATACATGGGTGATTGTTAAAGTGTTTTAAATTAATTTGAACTCATTCGTTACCTGATAATTTCCTGCTCTTTTTTTAAAATCTATTGGGAGAAATAAAAAGAGAGGGTTATATATGGCTTCTAACACTAATGTTAGAGAGATGATAGCTAAAAATAACGCTAAAAAAGGTGGATTTTCTGATAAAATCGTGCCAATTATTTTAGGAATTATTGCTGCCATCTCTATTTTAACAACTATCGGTATATTATTTACATTAATCACTGAAACAATCACATTCTTTACACGTGTTTCAATTACTGAGTTTCTTTTTACTAAAGATTGGAATCCTACAAGTTCTGACCCTAAATATGGTATTTGGGCATTAATTCTTGGTACTTTAAAAATTACTTTCATTGGTACTTTAGTAGCTGTTCCTATCGGATTAGGCGCTGCAATCTACTTAAGTGAATATGCAAGCGATAAAGCAAGACGTATTATTAAACCTATTCTTGAAATCTTAGCTGGCATTCCAACTATCGTATTCGGTTTCTTTGCTTTAACTTTTGTAACACCTTTATTAAGAACATTTATACCTCAACTCGATAGTTTTAACTCTATCAGTCCTGGTATCGTGGTTGGAATAATGATTGTTCCAATTATTACAAGTATGAGTGAAGATGCAATGGCTTCTGTACCTAATAAAATGCGTGAAGGTGCTTTTGGTTTAGGTTCAACTAAATTTGAAGTTGCAACTAAAGTCGTATTACCAGCTGCCGCTTCTGGTGTAATTGCTTCAATTGTACTTGGTATTTCTCGTGCTATTGGTGAAACAATGATCGTATCATTAGCTGCAGGTAGTTCACCGACATCATCTTTAACATTAACAAGTTCTATTCAAACAATGACAGGTTATATTGTTGAAATTGCTACAGGTGATGCGACATTCGGTTCAGATATTTACTATAGTATTTATGCAGTTGGCTTCACATTATTCATTTTCACATTAATTATGAACTTAATTTCATACTGGATTTCTAAGCGTTATAGAGAGGAGTATTAATATGACAGCAACGACTGATCCAAGAGCTAAAGGTTTAGTTGACAAAAGTAAAGTCGAAAAAAACCTATCTAGTCGCGATAAAAAAAATAGTCTTAATAAATGGCTATTCTTTGCATGTATTGTATTTGCTTTAATCGTTCTTGCCGCATTACTGATTCAAACACTTGTAAAAGGTGTAGGACATTTAACACCTGAATTCTTTACAAGTTTCTCATCTTCAACACCATCACAAGCTGGGATTAAAGGCGCATTAGCTGGTACATTATGGTTAATGATTACTATCATCCCAATCTCTATTATCTTAGGTGTTGGTACAGCAATTTATCTTGAAGAATACGCACGCGATAATATGTTTACAAGTTTCGTTAAAATTTGTATTTCTAACTTAGCTGGTGTGCCTTCAATTGTATTTGGTTTATTAGGATTAACATTATTTGTACGTGGCGCTGGTATTGAATCATTATCTTTAGGAAATACTGTTATCGCTGCTGCTTTAACAATGTCATTACTTATCTTACCGATTATTATCGTTTCAAGCCAGGAAGCGATTCGTGCCGTACCTAATTCTGTAAGAGAAGCATCTTATGGTCTAGGTGGAAATAAATGGCAAACAATTAGAAAAGTGGTTTTACCCGCTGCTTTACCTGGTATTTTAACGGGATTTATTTTATCACTTTCACGTGCATTAGGTGAAACAGCACCATTAATCTTAATCGGTATTCCAACTATTTTCTTAGCAGTACCATCTGGTTTATTCTCAATGTTTACTGCTTTACCAACTCAAATTTATACTTGGGCTAAAATGCCACAAGCTGAATTCCAAAACGTGGCTTCAGCAGGTATTATCGTATTACTTGTTATCTTATTATTAATGAACGGTTTAGCAATTTTCTTACGTAATAAATTTTCTAGAAAATATTAAGCATTTTATTATTAAAGTTATTTGGGATAGAGAGAAAGATTTCTGCTTTCTCTCTTAAAATAAAAGGAGTTTTATATATGGCAAAAATCAACGTAGATGAAAAGAAAAAGAACATTGAACAACATACAAATGATGTTGTTGATCAACACTCAAATCACACTCATCCAACAAACGACAATCAGTCTCAAAAGACAACAATTGTAACAACTAATAGCGAAAATAAAAAAAATATTAAACCTGACAGTGAAAGAAAAGTAGTTTATTCAACTCAAAATTTAGATTTATGGTATGGTGAAAATCATGCTTTACAAAACATCAATTTAGATATCTTAGAAAATAATGTCACTGCTATTATCGGTCCTTCTGGTTGTGGTAAATCAACGTATATTAAAACATTAAATCGTATGGTTGAATTAGTACCATCAGTTAAAACTGCTGGTAAAATTTTATACAGAGAACAAAATATTTTTGATAACAACTATTCAAAAGAAAAATTAAGAACGAATGTAGGAATGGTATTCCAACAACCAAATCCATTTCCTAAATCAATTTATGATAATATTACTTATGGTCCAAAAATCCATGGTATTAAAGATAAAAAATTACTTGATGAAATTGTTGAAAAGTCATTACGTGGTGCTGCAATTTGGGATGAATTAAAAGACAGATTACATACAAATGCGTATGGATTATCTGGGGGACAACAACAACGTGTTTGTATTGCTAGATGTTTAGCAATTGAACCAGATGTTATTTTAATGGATGAACCTACATCAGCATTAGATCCTATCTCTACTTTAAGAGTTGAAGAACTGGTTCAAGAATTAAAAGAAAATTATTCTATCATTATGGTTACACACAACATGCAACAAGCTGCACGTGTTTCTGATAAAACAGCATTCTTCCTTAATGGTTATGTAAATGAATATGACGATACTGATAAAATCTTCTCTAATCCTTCAGACAAACAAACAGAAGATTATATTTCTGGTCGTTTTGGTTAATGCTTAATGAAAATTATTAGACAAAAATATGAAGGCCAATTGGACGATTTAATTAAAGAACTTCGTCGTCTTGGTCTTCGTGTTTATTCAAATGTTAACAATGCTATTGAATCATTAAGTGAAGATGATAGAAACTTTGCTAGACACGTCATTGAAAAAGATAAAGAAATTAACAAATTTGATTATGACATTAACGAACAAGTAATCATGTTAATTACGAAACAACAACCAATTGCTACTGATTTAAGAATGATGATGGCAGCTTTAAAAATTTCTACTGATTTTGAAAGAATGGGGGATAATGCTGCAAATATCGCTCATATTCGACTAAGAGTAAAAATTACAGATCATTATGTCTTAACACGTTTAAAAACAATGGGTAAACTTGCATTATTAATGTTAGAAGACTTAAATACTGCTGTTAAAAGTGAAGATTTAACATTGATTAAAGAAATTATCGAACGTGATAAAGATATTGATGATTTATACGTGAATATTGTTAACACAACTTATCTAATTGATAATGATCCATTTGTAGCTGGTCAAGCGCATTTAGCTGCACGTAACTTAGAAAGAGTAGGGGATCATGTAAGAAATATAGCAGAAAGTATTTATTATTACTTTACTGGTGAACATTTTGATAAATATGATCGTTAAACTACTTTATCGTTGATAGTTTTATTCAAACTAAAAAAATCAAAGTAAAGGAGTGAGACACGATTCATTTTGAATCGTGTCTCACTCCTTTATAATATATTAATTATGTTCAATTTCATTTGTAAGTGTTTCTACTTCATCTACTAATTCTGAAATATACGCAATAGTAGATTTAAGTGGGGCATTTGTTGTTATATCAACTCCTGCTACTTTTGCAAGTTCAACTGGATTTTTACTTCCTCCAGCTTTTAACGTTTCTAACCATGCATCGACTGCTTTTTGTCCTTCTTTTTTAATTTTTTGAGAGACCACTGTGCCAATAGTTAATCCAGCTGAATACGTATATGAATATAATCCCATATAATAATGTGGTTGTCTCATCCACGTTAATTCCATTCCATCAGTAAGTTCAACCGCATCACCAAAGAATTGTTCATAAACGTTTCTCATTAACTTATTAAGAACGGGTGCTGTTAAAGATTCACCGTTATCAACTTTTTTGTATACTTCTCTTTGATATGCTGCTTCCAGTAAATGCGTGACCATATTATGATAATATGTGCGAGATATAATTGAGCCAATCACCCATCGTTTAAAACGTGCATCATTACTATTACTAAATAAGTAGTTTGCCATCAGCATTTCATTCATTGTAGAAGGTGCTTCTACAAAATACATAGATGCTTCTGAATCTAATAAATGTTGATGTTTTTGTGACAATGTAAAATGACCAGCGTGGCCCAATTCATGCGCTAATACGAAAGTTTCTGCCATTTTACCTGTCCATGAAATAAATACATATGAATGCGTAAAATAAGGGCTAGCACAATACGCACCAGTATCTTTACCTTTATTTTGAGCAAAATCAATCCATTGATGATTATAAGCATTATCAACCATTTTAATATAGTCATCGCCTAAAACACCTAAAGCACCGTGAATATATTGTTTTGAGTCTTCTATTGAAATATCTGGTTCATAACTAGGATCAACTGATATTTTTAAATCTTCAAATCGCATTTTATCTAAGTTATGAATTCTTTGCAGTATTTTAGCATATTTTTGCATCACAGGTGCTAAATCACTCATGATGACATCAATTTGTCTATCATACATTTCACGTGTAACTTCTTGTTCTTGTAGTAAAAAATCTATAACAGAATCATAGCCTCTTAAATTAGCCTCAATTTTTTCTTGTTGTACATGTTGATTATATGTTGCAGCTGTTGTGTGTTGATATTTACGCAATGCATTACTAAAAGCTTCGAAACTTTTACGTCTAAACTCTGGATCTGAACTGTCTTCATACTCATTTTCAAAAGTTGCATAATCTAAAGGATACATTTCATGATTATGTTCAAACGATTCAAACGCAATATCAAGCATTTTAGTTGTTCCATAGAGTTCATAAGCACTTTGAAAAGTAGGCGACAAACTGGCAAGCACTTCTTCAACTTCTGAAGATAATTGATAAGGTTTACGTTTTATTAATTTTTCTAGATAATGAGGACTATTGAACTGCTCTTTTAGCTCTTTTAATTTATCATCAGAGAGTATCATTATTTCAGATTCAACAAATGATAATAAACTAGATATCTTACCATAAGATGTTGATAGTTTGGCATTTAATGTTTGCGCTAATTCATTTGTAGTATCAACACTTAATCTAAGTTCAGCATAATTACCTAATCGATCAAATTGTATAAGTAAGTCTTCATATTCTTTAAGTGCATCTAGAATAATTTTAGTTTCTGATAAATTATTTTTATATTTTTGATTAAATTGAGCGGATTTCTCTAATACATCATTTAAAGTATTATAAAATGCTTCATCATTCGTAAATAAATCTTCTAAATTCCATTTTTCATTATCTGGAACATGTTTTCTGAGTGGTAAGCCTGTGTTCATTTTATTCACTCCTAAATAGTTATTCTCATATATATTATACATAATATTATTTGTAAACTCAGTTTTAAGCCTTTAGTCTGAGTCATTTTAATAATTAAGAAGGTATAATTATTTATAAAAGTATTGTATATTACATATTATAAAATATAAAAGTTGAGGCGTTTTTTATGACGATATTTGATATGCCAAATTATCTTTGGATCACAATCCTAGCAATGATGGTATTAACTGTCTTTTGTACATTGGTACTGAAAAAATGGCTTTCAGCAGCAGTAATTACCTTCGTTGTTTTAGCAGTATTAGCTTTCTTTATTCCTAATTTTTATAATATAACGTTCCAGCCTTTATTAGGCTATGCCGCTTTTCTTGCCATTATCAGTTTAATGATTAGTTTCCTTTTATGGTATTTTACAAGAGGATGGCGCCGAGAACGTAAAGAAAAGCAATTGGAAAAAGAGATGAAAAAATATGATAACGACGAGTACATGTATCGTCGTCGTGATAGAAGATAAATATAAGGGAGTAGGATAGAATTCATTTTGAATTCGTTATCCCACTCCCATTTATATTTTTAATAGTGTATAAAAGGATTATTTTTTAAAAGCTTTTTCAATTTTGTTTAATTGATGAATAGTTGTTTCAATGCCACCTTCACTAAAATACCAAGCATTAGCTTCAAATTGATAGACTTGGTGATTTTTTATTGCTTTCATATCTTTTATCACTTGATTATTCAAAGCAGAAGGTAACGTTTTGTCATCCGCATTTTTAGTTCGATTAATTACAAACAATTTATCAGGATTAATTTTATTTAAATACTCATTAGTAACTATATTACCAGCTGAATTTGCTTTCATTTTAGGATCAGCGTGGTTAATTCCTAAATCTTTATTTAAGAAGCCTCCAAATCTACCAGTTGGTCCGAAGGCACTAATGCCTTTATCATCAACATTTAAAAGTAATACGGTATCTTTATTAATTACTTTTTTAGCCTCTTTCACTTCTTCACTTAATTTATGATTAAGTGCTTTTGCTTTTTCTTCTTTTTTGAAAATTTTACCAAACAATGTCGTATGTTCTTTAATTGATGAAATATAATTATCATTATCGGGACTAACAAATAAAATCTTAGCATTAGGCGCCGCTTTTTTCATTTCATCTATTGTTTTCGTATGTGCTTGTCTAAATGAAGCAAAGATAACATTAGGTTTTGATTTAGCTAATTCATCATAATTAGGTCTTCCTGGATTGCCTAGATTTGTATATTTACTGTTTTTAAATTCTGAAAGGGAAGAAGGCAAAAATGAAGCACCTTGTCCTTTAGCAATAGAAACTATTTTGTCTTGAAGTCCCATTTGCTGCATAATATCTAACGCGCCATAATCTAGTACTGCTACACGTTTCGGATTAACTGGTACTTTAACTGTTTCTGTTTTATTTTTGCCTCTACTATGTGTATGATTCTTATCCTTAAATTCATATGTATTTTTTACTGTAATGGTATCTTTACTAGATGAAGAATTTGAATCCGATTGCTTATCACATGCTGATAAGATTAAAATAACTGATAAAATTAATAGAATATATTTAAATGATTTTTGCATTTTCTAACCTCCTAGAGAATACTATAATAGAAAATGATAATCATTATCAATTAAATATTTACATTTTATTATCTTATTTTACCTAAAATATTACATATTCCTTTTATATTGTTGGTGATTTCTTTAACATGTATATTAGACTTAAAATAAGTAGCCTTATTGACTTATTTGATGATTTTAAAAGGGGTATGTTGCTCATAATACTGGAAAGGTATATTTAGTAAAATCGTCTTAATAGACGAGACGATAGTCAAACTTATAAGAATGGATCACTTTTTATGATATTAAAGTCTTTCTTTGAAATAATTGTTATTAGAAATAATGGTTCCAATATCACCGATAATCTTTAAATTGATAAGGTAGAACAAAAGATATAAATTATTTATCTGCAAATTCATATGGTATCTTGCATTATGTAAACTAGCTAGCATTCAATAATTGATTCATTACTATATTAATTATCAAAATAAATTATGTCACAAATATCGAACACTAAATTCATATTAGTATTTTCTACATTATATATAATACATATAATGTAGTTGATTTTTATCATAACAAATTATAACTAAGTCAATCATTTTAGATAGATCAATGTTAACCAAAGAATGATAACTAAAATATATCATTGAAGTGTAATTAAAATAGAATAGGTCCCCTGATCGTTATATATACAACTTCCTATAATATATATTATGTAAACTAAATTGTAGAAATCTGCATTTTTATATGAATATCTTCAATTTAAGCTTTTTAACAAAATACAGATTATTTAAAGTTTTAATATATACCTTAACTCGTTTACATATGCCCATGCATTCTAATTTTAGTAGTATTTATTTAAAGTTATTTTTTCTACAGTTCGGTAATCATTATCTAAAGTATTGAATCATGGATATTGGCATTACGATTTATACAATCGTTCTTAATTATTTCTCAAAACAATCTAAAGCGGAATGATTCCAATTAGATTAGTTATTTAATGATATCATAACTATGTATTTATTATTCAAATTATAAAACACTATAAATTTCATTTATTATAAAATATTAAAAATAAATTTCTTTTGGTGTATCATTGATAAAAATAATTGATATGCTATTATTAATTTGTAGGATGCAACTTGTATTTACAACTTAGAATTTACCTACACTATTTATAATTAGTCTCTATCACTAATTATAAAAAAGCATACTGGCAAGATTGCCAATATGCTTTTTATTCTAATTGTTATTTTTTAATCTTCTTACGTATACGATTCAATGTTTTAAATAGCCAATATTTAGGTTTATTAATTGGTTTATAGAAATCCCCAATTAACTCCTCGATATACACATTAAACCCTCTTTTAAAGCGATAAACACCATAATCTTCACTATTTTCAGTAAAATCACCAGATAAACCATAAAAATTATATCGATCATATCCATGATCAAAGCAATAATTCATCATGAACCAATGCATCATATATGGTCCCATATAATTATTGTATTTTTCTGATGAGCCACCTGAGAAATAGTTTACTTCATAAGCATTTGCAAAGTATACTCCAGAAGCTAAGTTTAAAATTTGTCCATCAGTTTGACGTAATTCACTTGCATGTAAGAGTTCTTTTTGGTCGTGTTCTATTTGTTTATCTAGTTCAGTAATTTTTTTCAGCTGTTTGTCACTTTTATTTTCTTTAGACATCATTTGATCACGACGCGTTTCTTTATCATTTAAAGAGGTTTGCAATGATTTAATATAGTCATCTAAATCAATATATGCTAATGGCACTAATGCTTTATCGCCGTATGTATCTATAAAATTATAAAAATATTCATCTGTTTTTGATACAAAACCAGTACGTGCTTCTGTTTCACGATACAAGTCTAAGAAAATATTTAGTTCATCTCTTTTAAGAAATCTTACTTTTACTCCATAGTTTATCGCTTTATTTATATTTCTTTTACGTTGACTATCAAACTGCTTTTTCAATGATGCAGGTGTTTCACCTTTTAGATAATTTACGCCCATCCATCTCACTTGACTAGAGCGATCATATTTCGTAGTGAAACCATGATGTTCGTAACCATGTGATTTAAATAAATTAACTAAAGCATCATTTTTTTCGTGACCTTCTACCGAATTGATATCTTTATCATAAATTTGATAAATCCAATATGGATCAAGTTTTACATATAAACATTGATGTTGGTGTAGGTATTTTTCTAATTCTCGTAGGTAAAAATCAACAAGACCTAAATCGGAATAATCCATCACTGGTCCACGATTTGAATAGTATACATAACTTCCCATAGTTGGAATTTTTGAGAAAAGACTTGCAGCAATCACTTTATTACTTTCATCTTTTACACCTAATAACACAACTTCAAATCCGTCATTTTCTCTAGTTTTTATATTTTCAGTAACTTGGAAGTAATGACTCTCTAATGATGGATTTTGTACGAAGGTTTCATATTCTTTAACTGTTAACTCTGTAAATTTCATATTCGCACTATTCCCCTCTTAATTCAATCTTTTTTTAATTTTTTTAAGTATTGTATATAGTGAATACATTGGTTTATTTATAGGTTTAACGAAATCACCAACATATTCAATTACATCTGCATTAAATCCCTTTTTAAATTTCACAACACCTGCATCTTCAGCATCATCTGTAAAATGACCACTAATCCCATAAAAATTATAACGGTCAATGTCATGATCAATTGCATAATTAATCATAGTCCATTGAACTGCATAACTTCCAGCGAAGTGTCTATATTTATTTGACGTTCCACCTGCATAATATACAACTTCAAATGGATTAATAAAGAAGAATCCAGCAGATATTGGTAATTCGTTACCGTGTTCTAATTGAAGTTGTGTTGCTTCATCAATTTTTTGCTCATTTGCTTTTAATTGCTGTTCTAAATTTATTTTTTTATTTTGTGCTTTTTTGTTATCTGGTCGTTTTTCAATATCTTTTAGAGCTTTGTTTAAGTCTTTATTTAATGTCTGACGTTCTGCATGAAGTTCTTCAAGATATTCATCAAATTTTATATATGCGAGAGGTACTAATACTCTATCTTTAAAATGATCAAATCGATTATAGTAGAAACTATCCTCTCTATCAGAAAATTCTTTAGTCTCTGATGTATCTTCCATAAATGATCTGAAAATAGGTAATTCTTCTTTAGTAAGAAATCTTACTTTAACACCATTTTTTTGGACTTTTTTAGTATTTCTTTTTCGTAAACTATCCATTCCATTTAATACATCTTTAGCAGTTTTATCCTTTAAATTTAAAACTGAATGGAACCGAATTTGTAATATTGGATCAAATCCTGTTGTAAACCCTTCGTGTTGATATCCTAATTGCTTCATTTTATCAAAGAACCAATCATTCCCAGCATTCCTTGTAATATCACCATCATGATTACGATATTGATAAGGCAAATAAGGGTCTATACGTACGTATAAACAACGTTGCTGTTTTAAATATTTACTTAATTCGTTAAAGAAAAAGTGAACGAGCTCTTTGTTTTCATAATCAATGACTGGACCACGATTTGAATAAAAATATTTAAAAATTTTCATAACGGGTACAGCAGTTAGCATACAAGCAGCAATGACTTCATTATCTTTATTTTTAATTCCTACTAAATGAGTTTCAGTTTTCTCGGCAACTTTTAACTCATAATTTTCAGTCATTTGTGTAAAATGGCTATATGGCATTTTTTCAGTAAAATCGCCAAATTCTGTAGCTGTTAAATTTGTAAACTTCATTATCTCTATAACTCCTAATTTAGAATCTTTATTTAATTTGAGTTGACTAATTTTAAAATTTTAGCTTATGTATATGTTGTGAATACGCATCGGTCTAATCTCAATAAGTATACACTAGATAAGGTTAAAACTAAAATATAAACCTGTATATACTTCCAATTAACCTAAATGCTCTTAAATTCTTGGCTTCTTCTATCTTCTCCAAATAATAAGAGCTGAAAATCATTCTTTTTCAGCTCTTAAATTCATATCTAATTTCATTTTAAATCAATTAATACTACATTGCTACTAATTCTTAAGTATTTCATGCTATGAATACTCTAAATAATTTTTATTTTATACTATGCTAACCATTATCTAAAGTTTGTCTAATCTCCCTTAAGTATTCTCCTGTTTGACTTAAGTCATCATTTTGAAATCTTCGAACGATTTCACTTCCAATAACAACACCATCTACATCTTTTACCAAATCTTTTATATGGTCTGTAGTTCTTATTCCAAATCCTGCTACAACTGGGAGAGATGTAAAAGATTTAATCATTTTTATCTGGTCTTTAAGCTTTGGATGAAACGTTCCATCTTCTCCAGTAGTAGCATTCATCGTTACAGTATAGATAAATCCTTCGGCATGTTTTGCTATATTTTGTATACGATTTATATCTGTCGTCATTGCTATTAATGAAATTATTTTTACTACTCTATTATGATTTAATTGTTGTTTTAATTGTTCTATTAATTCAAATGGTAAATCTGGAATAATTACTCCATAAACACCAATATCATCGCATTTTTTAAAAAAGGCTTTTTCTCCATAACTTAAAATAACATTATAGTATGTCATTAGAACACATTTACAATTAATTTCATTTTGATGTTTATCTAACTCATCAAATATATAGTCGATTGTTATATGATCTTTAAGTGCTTCATGACCAGCTTTCATAATGATGGGTCCATCAGCTACAGGATCTGAAAATGGAACACCAATTTCTATAATATCTGCTCCACTTTTATCAAGTAATTTTACATTTTCTAAAAATTGTCTATTACCCATGATGTAAGGAATAAATAATTTACTCATTTTTATCCTCCTTTCTCTGTTGTATATATTGTTGAATCGTTTCCATATCTTTATCTCCGCGTCCAGATATTGTCACTACTAATATATCGTTTTGTTTCATTTTAGGTGCTAATTTTTCTACATAACTTAATGCATGTGCACTTTCTATAGCGGGGATAATACCTTCTATTTTGGTGAAGCGGACAAGTGCTTCCATTGCTTCTTCATCGCTAGCACATTCATAGGTTACTCTTCCAATATCATGATAATATGAATGTTCAGGTCCAATACCTGGATAATCTAATCCTGCTGAGATAGAATGTGCCAATTCAATTTGTCCATGTTCATCTTGGATTAAATACATTTTTGATCCATGAAGCACACCGGCCTTTCCTTTCCCTATCGCAAGTGCATGTTGATTAGTATCCTTACCTCTGCCAGCTGCCTCCACACCGTATAATTTCACATCATCTTCGATAAAAGGATAAAATGTTCCTATTGCATTAGAACCTCCTCCTACACAAGCAACTATTGCATCTGGCAAACGATGTTCTTTCTCTAATATTTGTGATTTTATTTCTTGACCAATTACACTCTGAAAATCTCTAACCATCGTTGGAAAAGGATCCGGCCCTAAAGCTGATCCTAATAAATAATGTGTATCTTCCACGTGACTTACCCAATACTGTAGCGCTTTATTAACTGCGTCAGATAAAGTTCCTTGACCTTCATCCACAGCTTCAACTTTAGCTCCTAATAATTCCATTCTAAATACATTAAGTTGTTGTCTTTTGATGTCTTCTCTTCCCATAAAAACAATCAGTTCCATATCAAATAATGCAGCCACTGTGGCACTTGCAACTCCATGTTGTCCAGCTCCCGTTTCTGCAACAAGTTTATTTTTGCCCATTCGTTTAGCGAGCAATGCTTGACCTATGGCATTATTGATTTTGTGGGCACCAGTATGATTTAAATCTTCTCTTTTTAAATAAATTTTAGCCCCACCTAATGCTTCTGTATATGATTTCGCATAAGTTAAGGGTGTTTCTCTCCCAACATAATCCTTTAAATAATATGCTATCTTTTGTTGGAATTTAGGATCATTTTTTGCTTTTTTATACGCTCTCTTTAATTCAATGATAGCTGGCATTAATGTTTCCGGTACATATTGTCCTCCATACTCACCAAAAAAACCTAGTTCATTTGCTTCCGTTTGTATCTGTTTCATATTCTAAGCTCCCTTTAACGTAATTTATAATTGTTTCCATTTTCAATTTATCCTTGCATTCATTTGTCTCTATACCACTGGATATATCATAGCCTTTATGTGATAAATCCAGCTTTTCAATCTGTTGAATAGCACTTATATTTATTCCTCCTGCAATAAGATAAGGAATGTCTTGGCTTACTGATTCTAATATTTTCCAATTAAACGTTTGACCAGTACCACCAAATTGAATTGAAGGGGTATCAATAATAAATAAATCTACCCATGGCTTATATTGATTCATATCTCTATTCAAGTTTTCTGTAGCCGGCAACGCTTTAATTATCTTAATATTCTTAAAATTTAATTTAACTTTTTGGATTAATTCAATTGTTTCATTACCATGAAATTGAATGCCGTTCACATTGGTTTGTTGCAACAATGTATTTAATTCTTTATATGTAGGATTCACAACAACTATAACTCGATGAATGTGCTTTGCTACAAATTGATTTAAATAGTTAATTTGTTCTATATTTAAATGACGTTTACTTTTTGGATAATGAATAAAACCTATCATATCTATGTCTAAGGAATTGGCTTTTAAAATATCACTTTTTGTTTTAAAACCACAAAATTTTAGTATATTCATTTCTCTTTATTTAGTTTTAATGAAGGTAATAACGATGATATATTATTACTATTCATTAAAGCTCCTCCCACAAGTAATCCGTCTATGCCACTACTTACAATTTTTTTTACATCATTTAAAGTTGTAATACCACTTTCAGAAATATAGTAATAACCTTCTTTTTTCATTTCCAAAATGTCATTAGTATGTTCTACTTTAGTAATAAATGTTTTTAAATCTCTATTATTTATACCAATGATTTTAGGTTTAATTTGATAAGCGCGTTCTAACTCTTCTTTGTTATGAACTTCAACTAAGACTTCTAAGTTTTGAGATATTGCATAATGATATAAAGACTGAAGTGTATCATTGGTTAAAATATTTACTATTAATAAAATAATAGAAGCTCCGGCTCTCTTAGCAAGATCAATTTGAAGCGGATCAATGATAAAATCCTTACATAATACTGGTAAATGTGTGAGTTGTGTTAACGTTTGTAGACGTTCAAAACTTCCTCCAAAATATTTTTCATCGGTTAAAATTGAAATAGCACTTGCTCCATGATTTTCATATTTAGCAATTTGATGCTCTAAGTTAATGTCCTTGAATGCTTTTACAGAAGGACTTTTAGATTTTATTTCTGCAATAATACTCAATGTTGATTCCCTTTTCAAAGTGGTTTCTAGAGCTGACTTATAAGATACATCAACTTTTTTAATATGTTTTATTTTATCTGTATAATACCCATCGTTTAGTAACTGTTTTTTATACTGTACAATCTCATCTAATATTGTCAATTTTATTCCCCTTTCATCAACTGACATTGTTTTAAAGCTTTGCCACTATCAATTAAATCTTTTGCTAAATCAACGCCCTTTTTAATACTATCCACTCTATTTGATATATATAAGGCTAATGCTGCATTCAGCACTACGACATTTCTTTTAGGGGAATGATCTTTTCCACTTAATATGTCAATGGTAATGTTTTTATTTTCTTCAGGTGTGCCACCTTGAAGTTCTATATTATTTGCATGAGCTATGCCATAATCTCGTGCATTTAAAACATAATGTGAAATAGTCCCATCTTCATGTAATTCATATATTTCGTTATCCCCAGATAATGTTGCTTCATCCATTCTATTCGCTCCATGAAGTACGATGCCTCTTCGTCGTCCTAAATCTTTCATAGTTTTAATAATCATGGGTAATTGGGAAGCATCGTAGACCCCCATTACTTGATAATCTAATTTAAAAGGATTGATTAATGGTCCGACAATATTGAAAATAGTTGGTTCATGAATAAGTTTTCTAATAGGTTGAATGTATTTCATAATTGGATAAGATTCCATAGCGCTGATAAATGCTAAATGTGTTTTAGATACTTGTTTGGCTACATTTGCTACTTTCGTAGTAGGAATGTGTAATTGTTGTAATAAATCGGTACTTCCAGAATTAGATGTAATACTTTTATTTCCATGTTTAATGACTGGAACATCTGCGCTTGCTACTACAAATGATACTGTCGTTGAAATATTGAAACTATTTGATTTATCTCCTCCTGTTCCACAAACGCATATACTTCCTTTGTATTCAGGTTGAGTTGAATACATCGTATGAATAAGACTTTTCACTATATAAGTTAATTCTTTTTGTTGTATCGACTTATTTGTGAAAGCTTGTAATAACTTTACTTTATCTTGAGTATGACATTCTGGATCGATGAGATATTGAATAAATTCAGTAGTTTCATGTTGTGAGAGTGTTGCATGACTTTGAATTTGGTTGAGTAATGTTAAGGTCATCATATTTACCTCTTTCCTTTACGATATCGATAAAATTTTTAATTATTTGTTGTCCTTGGTCTGTTGCAAACGACTCGGGATGATATTGAATACCAAAATGTAATCCATTTTTTGTCTCATAAGATTGAATGCAATCTTTTGTCCTTCCAGTAATTATTAATTGTGATGGAAAAGAGATTTCATCACTTATTAATGAATGGTAACGCATTATATTAAATTGATTTGCTAAGTTGTTATATAATTTAGTATGTTGAATAACTGTTAATATATCGACTTTACCGTGCATGACTTTTTCGCCTTGAATAACACGGCCACCGTAATAGCATGTTATTGCTTGTGCACCTAAACATACGCCTAATATCGGTAAAGATTTATACCTTTCAATAATATTCAATAGATGGTTACTATCTAAAGGATGACCAGGTCCTGGAGATATGATGAGACCATCACTTTGGTTAACGTAGTTAAGCACATCTTTATCGTCCGGATATTTAACAATGACATCATCTAATTGACTTACTATATCAACTAAGTTATATGTAAATGAATCATAATTATCAATGATTAAAATCATGGTGTTACCTCCAATAAACTTTTTGCTTTTAATAATGTTTCTTCTAATTCTTTTTCTGGTACTGAATCATAAACCACCCCACACCCTGCTTCGACTTTCACGGTAGTATCATCAATTAACATTGTTCTTATTGCTAAAGCAAAATCTAAATTCTGATTACAATTAATGTAGCCTACACCCCCACTATATAGTCCACGTTTATATGGATATGTCTCATATATACGCCTAATTGCTCTAAGTTTTGGAGCTCCTGAAACAGTTCCTGTAGGTAATAAATTAGCAATTACTGTCATAGGAGATAATTTTTGCTTAATCTCACCTTTTACTTCGCTTACAATATGCATGACATGCTCATATTTTTCAATTTCCATTAATTTTGTAATTTTTGAACTACCGGTTCTACTGACTCTATGTAGATCATTTCTGCCTAAATCAACAAGCATTCGATGTTCGCTTAATTCCTTTTCATCACTCAATAATTGCTCTGCATTTTGTTTATCTTCTTTTATGGTTTTACCTCTTTTAATTGTTCCAGCGATTGGATTCGTAATAACCGTTCCATCTTGTACAGCTACAAAACTCTCTGGAGAACTGCCTATAATAATTTGTGTATTCATATTAATATAGTACATATATGGACTTGGATTACGTCTTTTTAAGTTTTGGTATAATTGATAACTTAATTGCAATGTATTATTTTTAAAATGATGATTGTAGCTATATATTCTAGATGGTACAACTTGAAACATATCGCCTTCTTTTATAAGCTTTTTCAATTGCTTTATAGTATTTATAAATTCATCATCTGATACATTTGGTATGATATTTGAAGGCGTAGGAGGACGAATATAATCATCTGTATAAGCTTTAATTTGAGATAGTTCCTTTATTCTATCTTTTACTCTTTTTTCTAAATCTTTCTGTTCTACTTCTGAAAATTGATTTGTAGCAATAACATATAATTCATCTTTATAATGATCAAATACATATACATCTTCTATCATGTGAAATTCAATATCATTGCTATCCTTAATTTCTTGTATAGATTGCTGTTTTAAAATTGGAAATTCATGTCTTACTAAGTCAAAACTACACGTACCAATAAAGCCAGATACAAATGGTAAATGTTTTAATTTTTCATCTGTAATCTGAATATTAAATTGATTGATATAATCTTTTAAATATTCATAAGACTTTTCAGTAATTTCAACATTTTGTTTTTTTGTTTTTATCTTTAGTAAGTCATTATTTAACACAACAGAACCATAGCTTTCGAATGCTACAATAGAATATCTACCTTTAATTTGCTTTTGGCTGGTACTTTCTAAAATAATCTTATTTTTCTTTAACTTTCCTAAAACTTCGGGTGTAATATTTGCTCTAAGTATTTCATAATATAGTTTCATTAAGCTTTAATCCTTTCTCAAAAAAATATCAGCATCCTTATTTAAAAGGACGCTGACGCGCGGTACCACCTTAATTAACTAAATATTTCGAATTATCAAAATATTTAAAGTTCACTTATTTTTTATTTGATTTTTTATAAGTATAAACCCAATTTCATTATTAGTGATGTTAGTTTTCATCAACCACTAACTTTCTATGATTATCTAGCTAATAATTACTATATTTATACCAAAAAGACACCACGATTACGTTCCATAGATAAGGACGCGTTACCGTGGTGCCACCTTAATTAACATTACATGTTCACTTTACTGTTATTAAATTTAATCTTCTAAGTCCAATTCAAACATATGCTGTGCTAATTTACATCATCCATTAGCTTTCTATTTGCTACATCACATATCTTCTACTCAATTCTCAGAATTATTAAAATATTATTATAATTCAGTATAATACATAAATAAATCTTCCTTGTCAATATTTATTTCAATTTATTGATGACAAGCAATAGGCATATAATAAGTTTTGAGCGGCATGTATAGAATCAATATGTGTTCGTTCCAGTGCATGAGAGGACTCAATACCAGCTCCAAATAATCCATGTTTAATATCTGCTCCTGCTTTTAATGCTGCAGACGCATCTGACGTATAATAAGGATAAATATCTATTTTATACGGAATATGATTAAATTTACATAAGTTTACTAGATGTGTTTTTAATTCTTTATGATAAGGTCCAGACGCATCTTTAGCACAAATAGATACTGTATATTCGTCAGAAGATTGTCCCTCTCCAAGTGCTCCCATATCAAAAGCAATAAATTCTACAATTTTATTAGAAATAGATGCATTCGCTCCATATCCTATTTCCTCATTATTAGAAATATAAAATTGAATAGTATGTGGTAATTTAATTTGTTCATTTTTTATTCTTTCTAATAAATCTAATATCATTGCTACACTTGCTTTATCGTCTAAGTGTCGGGATTTAATAAATCCAGATGATGTTATTTCTGTTCTTGGATCAAAGCTAATAAAATTACCTACTTCTATTCCTAAATCTTCTGTCTCTTTCTTAGAAGACGTTTTTTCGTCTATACGGACTTCCATATGTTCAATATCTCTTGGTATTTTTTCATTTTCGCGATATACATGAACACTTGTTTCATGTAAACATATTGTCCCTGTGTACGTTTCGCCAGAGTCTGTTTCAATCTGACAATATTCTCCTTCAATCGCATTATATTTAAATCCACCAATTAGATCGATTGTTAAACGACCATCTTCTTTAATTTCTTTTACCATTGCACCTAAAGTATCTACATGAGCAGTAATACAACGTTGACGTTCATTATCTTCACCCTCAACTGTGATAATTAATGCACCTTTATTTGTTAATTGAGTTGAATATCCTAAATGTTCTACTTTTTGTTTTACATAACTTATTGCATTATAAGCATTTCCCGAAGGACTATTAATGTTAGTTAAGTTTTGAATTAATTCTAATATCTTTGATTCCATTCAACTTCCCCCTTTAATACTTTAAATATATTTTAACCTAGATAAATAGTGAACTCTAATGAATAGTATTGTTTAAAATGAATGACTAATTTAAAATATAGATATTCTGAATATTTAGAAATAAGGAGGGCTCATATGAAAAATATTTTATTTGTTGGTTTAGGATTAATTGGTGGAAGCTTAGCTAGTAATTTAAAATTTTATCAATCTGATCTTATAATTTCTGCCTATGATACTGATGTAACTCAATTAGATAAAGCAATGTCTATTGGTATAATTGACAAAAAGATTAATGATTATGCTCTTGGTGTTAAGGAAGCGGATATTATTATCTTTGCTACTCCAGTTCATCAAACAGCAATATATCTAAATTCATTACCTAATTATGAAACCAAATCACATTTGATTGTAACGGATACTGGCAGTACAAAACTTATCATTCAAAATTTTGAAAAACGTTTATTAGAATCAAATATTCATCTTGTTAGTGGGCATCCAATGGCTGGTAGCCATAAATCTGGTGTCCTTAATTCTAAAAAACACTTATTTGAAAATGCATACTATATTTTAGTTTACGATGATGAACGTAATACACAAGCGGCTAAAACATTACAATATTTGCTCTCCCCTACACTAGCTAAATTTATTATTACTAATGCGAAAGAACATGATTATGTAACGGGAATTGTTAGTCATGTTCCACATATTATTGCCTCTAGTTTAGTACACTTGAGTTCAAGCCATGCAAATGATCATGCTTTAGTCAAACAGCTTGCTGCTGGTGAATTTAGAGATATTACAAGAATTGCAAGTAGTAATGCCGAAATGTGGAAGGATATCTCACTTAGTAATAAACAAAATATCATTAGTTTACTAGAAGATATGCAAACCAATATTAAGGATATGATAGTTAAACTTAAAAATGAAGAAGAACAACAAATATATCAATTCTTTGAAGATGCAAAAATTTTTAGAGATCAATTACCTCTTAAGCAACATGGTGTAGTCAATGTTGGGTATGATTTATATATTGATATTCCAGATAAAGCGGGTATGATTAATAAAGTTACTTCTATACTTAGTTTACATAATATTTCTATAAGAAACTTAAAAATTTTAGAAGTTCGTGAGGATATTTTAGGTGCTTTACAAGTTACCTTTAAAACTCCAAAAGATCGTGAATTAGGTATTGTTGCTTTAAATGAATTTGATACTTATATTCCATAAAAATAGAAGTGGGCCAAAATTCAAAATGAGTTTTGACCTACTTCCGTTTATTTACATTTTATGACCTGCCATTAATCCTAATCTATTATGTTTTGTTCCAGATTCAGTATAAGAAATTGCTTTTGAAACGATGCCTTTACCATATTTCTTTTGTAACGTATCAATCGTTTTAGCTAAATTTTCATCTCTTTGTCTTTTATATTCATCTACAAATAAATTTAATTGTCGATTTTCTTCATTAATGAACTGTGTTAGTGAAACACTTAACGTACGATACAAAGCCTGTTTATCACACAACTGATTCGCATAATCATTAACGACTTTAAATATATCTTGTTCTAGATTTGTAGCATCAGTTAAAGTGTGTTGTTTATGTATTCCTCCACCTTGAGTATATCCAAATGAAAAATGTATAGTACGTGCTAATTGCTTTCTTTCTCTTAATCTACAAGCAACATCTTCAATCAACTCTTGCATCACAATTTTTGTTTCATTAAATTGATAGTCTCTCATCAAAATTTGGCTTTTACATATAGTTGGATTATTAATTTTACTTTTTTCTCTTATTTTACTTTGATCTATACCGTTAGCATGTAAATGCATATCAGTGCCTAATATACCAAAGTCTTTCTTCAAATATCTATGAGGATAATGGGCTAAATCACCTATTGTAATAATTCCTTTTTTATTTAACTTTATTTCTGTTTTTTTATTGATTCCCCAAAATGATTTTAATGGTGAAATACACCATAATTTATCGGGAATGTCATGATACCGCCACTCAGTAATACCTTCTTTGGTGTGTTTAGCTTCGATATCCATAGCTACTTTACTAAGTAACAAGTTAGATCCAATACCTATTGTGCAGTATATTCCCGTCTTATCCAAAATTTCTTTTTGAAAACACTTAGCAAAAGAATATACTGTAGTATTAAAAAGATGGTAGCTATTTGTTACATCCATAAAAAATTCATCAATACTATACTGATGTAAATCTTCCCCTGGAACATATTTAAGAGCAATTTTAGAAATTTCTAATGATACTTCTAGATATCTTCTCATACTTGGATTAATAATATAAATATCATTACGTTGTGGAATTTCAAATAATCTAGATCCCGTTTTAATACCAAGTTCTTTTAATTTAGGTGTTGCTGCCAAAACAACAGATCCTTGTCGCTTAGTGTCAGCTACCACTGCTAATTTTGTCATTAAAGGATCTAATCCTTTTTCTATACAAGACACACTAGCATAAAAACTTTTCTGATCTACACATAGTATGTCTCTATCTTCAAGTAAATTATAATCATACATATCAACCCCCTCCTTAGATAATTCAATTATATAAGAACACTTGTTCTCTTACAACATTAAAAAGAACAAATGTTCTATTTAAATATCTTGAAGTTCATTTTTTAAAAATGATATACTAAGCACATAATTATGTAAGGAGGAAAACATCATGCCGATTGTAAATGTAAAATTATTAGAAGGACGCTCAGATGAGCAATTAAAAAACTTAGTCACTGAGGTTACAAATGCAGTAGAGAAAACAACAGGCGCAAATAGAGAAGCAATCCATGTAGTCATTGATGAAATGAAGAAAAATCACTACGGTGTAGCTGGCGTAAGAAAATCAGATTAATAATATTATAATCTTCAAAGTTTACATAATAATATTATTGTAGTTAAATAGATAATAAATAAGCAGGCCACTTTGGCCTGCTTATTTATTATTCGTCTAAAAATGATTCTATTGCTTTTTTATTTTTCTCTTTATCAATATCTAATGCACTACCATCGTTATTAGTATTGATATTTTGATAAGAATTTTTTAACGGTACAGTTAGTGTTTCCACATTTTTATCGCCTCGTATTCCAAAACTTAGTCCTGTTTGGAAAATAGCTGAGTTTGGCATATCTGTATTAATATATCCTCTCAATATACCAGCTACTTTAGGTAATTTCACGATTGTACTTGGGGTAATCAATTCTTTCTTAAGTGTTTGCATAACTTGTTGTTGACGTCTCACACGTCCAAAGTCTCCCTCTGGATCATGTCTAAATCTCGCATAACCTAATAATTCTTTACCGTTTAATCGATGGTGTCCTTTTTTTAATGAAACCCCTATATTTTCTGACATATCTTTTTCAACATCAATTGGCACACCATTAGGTTCTAATTCATCAATCATTTTTTCAAAGCCAGTGAAATCAATGACTGCATAGTATTCAGGATTAATACCTAAATTTTTATTTAGTGTTTGTCTCAACAACTCTGGTCCCCCAAGTGAGTATGCAGCATTAATTTTATATTTGTCATAACCAGGAATTTCCGCATAAATATCACGCATAATTGACATCATTTTCATTTTTTTCTTAATATAGTCATACTGTACAACCATAATAGAGTCAGTTCTTGATTTTCCACCATTAGCTTGGTCAGCACCGAGCATTAATACTGTGATTTTCCCGTCATTTTTAACGGCTCCATTAAATTTATGAATTTTAATATCTTTTGCATGTTCTTGTGCATATTTCATACCACTTTGATATCCATGAACGACATACGTAATCATTGCAATAAGTAAAACTACAATAATCAGTATTACAAAAGGTAATTTTCGAAATTTTTTCTTCTTGCGTCGTTTAGAAGGTATCGTTGTCCCCGTTTGTCGTCTTAATATTGTATTATCCTTCTCTTCTGTCATATTTACCTACCTTACACTCTCTAAAATCTTCAAAATAATATTCGGATATACTATAATATATAAATAAGTTATATAAAATATCTTAAAAAATCAAGTGTTTTCAATAAATATTACAAAGGTGTTATGAAAGGATGGCGTAAATGAATATTAATACAGCATACTTCGCAGGAGGCTGTTTCTGGTGTATGACAAAACCGTTTGATCAATTTGAAGGTATTGAATCAGTAACATCAGGTTTTATGGGAGGATCAGTTAAAAATCCAACCTATGAACAAGTAAAGAGCGGAACTACTGGACACTATGAAACTGTTAAAATAGAGTATGATGTTGCTTTATTTTCTTATCATAAATTATTAGAAATATTTTTTTCAGTCATTGATCCATTAGATGCTGGGGGTCAATTCCAAGATAGAGGGTCACAGTATCAAACAGCTATTTTTTATACAAATGATGATCAAAGAAAAGTTGCGATTAACTATATCAAAGATTTAGAACAAACGATGCATTCTGATAAAGCCATTGCTACTAAGGTTCTTCCCGCTTCAAATTTTTATAAAGCAGAAGAATATCATCAAAATTTCTATAAAAAAAATCCTGAACGTTACGCACAAGAACAGCGAGATCGCGCAAATTATGATCCTCGTTCTAACTCATAATAAAAAAGAGTCCGGGACATAAAGTA
>NZ_KV792020.1:21817-22061 GCF_001808085.1 Staphylococcus sp. HMSC14C01 | reverse complement strand
CAAACACCGGGTGCAACAACAGAAGAAAAAGAAGCCGCAAAATCAAAAGTAGACGAAGCTGCAGTAGAAGCAAAAAATAATATTAATCATACAGAAATAAATCAAGCTGTTGATCAAGCAAAAGAAGATGGTGTTACAACAGTTAGTCATATTCAACCAAATATAGTTAAGAAAATAGCAGCAAAGACTGCAATCGATGAAGTAGCTAGAATTAAAAAAGAAGCGATTGATCAAACACCGGGTG
>NZ_KV792020.1:21021-21797 GCF_001808085.1 Staphylococcus sp. HMSC14C01 | reverse complement strand
AAAATCAGAAGCAAGACAAGCAATTGATGATGTTGCAAAAGCTAAAAAAGAAGTGATTGATCAAACACCAGATGCGACAACAGAAGAAAAAGAGGCAGCCAAAGCGAAGGTAGACCAAGCGGTAACGGAAGCCAAAGCTCATATTAATGAAGCAATAACTAATTCAGATGTGGATGAAGCAAAAACAAATGGTACGAATACAATCAATGCAATCCAACCAGATGTGCTTAAAAAATCAGAAGCAAGACAAGCAATTGATAATGAAGTTATTAATAAGAAGACAGAGATCGACAATAATGTTGATGCAACTATAGAAGAAAAAGAAGCCGCAAAATCAAAAGTAGACGAAGCTGCGACAGAAGCAAGAAATAATATTAATCGTGCTTTGTCTAACAATGATGTAGATCAAGTAGTACATAATAGTACGGCATCAATAAATAATATCCAACCAGATATAGTTAAAAAAGAACAAGCAAAACGAGGTATAGATACTCAAGCAAAAATCAAAAAAGCCATCATTGATCAAACATCTGATGCAACGACAGAAGAAAAAGAAGCAGCGAAATCAAAAGTTGATGAAGAGGTAACAAAAGCAAAACATAGTATTGATCAAGCAGTAACAAATAGTGATGTAGATCAAGCAAAAGATAGAGGAACTGTTGCTATAAATAACATTCAGCCAGAAGTTGTAAAAAAAGAGACAGCTAAGACTTCTATTGATCAAATTGCATTAACTAGAAAAAACATCATTGATCAAACACCTGATGCAACTGAAG
>NZ_KV792020.1:20081-21001 GCF_001808085.1 Staphylococcus sp. HMSC14C01 | reverse complement strand
AAAAGTTGATGAAGAGGTAACAAAAGCAAAACGTAACATTAATCAAGCAGTTACAAATAATGATGTGAATCAAGTTGAGCATAATAGCACAATAGCAATTAATAATATTCAACCCAATATTATAAAAAAAATTGCAGCTAAAACGTTAATTGATCAAGTAGCAAGAGCTAAAAAAAATAATATTGATCAAACATCAAATGCGACAATAGAAGAAAAAGAAGCAGCAAAACAAAAAGTTGACGAAGAAGTTACAAAAGCAAAACATAGTATTGATCAAGCCATAACAAATAGTGATGTAGATCAAGCAAAAGATAGAGGAACTGTTGCTATAAATAACATTCAGCCAGAAGTTGTAAAAAAAGAGACAGCTAAGAATGCTATTGATCAAATTGCATTAACTAGGAAAGCCATCATTGATCAAACACCTGATGCAACTGAAGAAGAAAAAGAAGCAGCGAAATCAAAAGTTGACGAAGAAGTCATAAAAGCAAAACATGGAATTGATCAAGCAAGAACAAATAATGACGTAGATCAAGTTGAACAAAATAGCACTACAGTGATAAATAATATTCAGCCGACAGTAGTTAAAAAATCAGAAGCAAGACAAGCAATTGATGATTTAGCTAAACTTAAAAAAGCAACTATTGATTTAACGCAAGAAGCAACTGAAGAAGAAAAAGAAGCAGCGAAAAGTAAAGTGGATCAAGCGTTAACAGAAGCTAAAACTCATATCAACGAAGCAGAAAATGATGATGGAGTTGATAACGCGAAAACAAAAGGGATAAATGTTATTAATACAATCCAACTTGAAATTATAAAAAAAGTAGAGGCAAAACATGAAATTGACCAATCTGCAATTGCTAAGAAAAAAATTATAGATCAAACACCAGATGCAACTGAAGAAGAAAAAGAAGTAGCAA
>NZ_KV792020.1:19801-20061 GCF_001808085.1 Staphylococcus sp. HMSC14C01 | reverse complement strand
AAAAAATCAGAAGCAAGACAAGCAATTGATGAAGTAGCAAAAGTAAAAAAAGAAAAAATTAATCAAATGCTAGATGCAACTGAAGAAGAAAAAGAAGTAGCAAAACAAAAAGTAGATGAAGAAGCTACAAAATCAAAAGATAATATTGATCAAGCTACAACAAATGATGCAGTGGATCAAGCAAAAACAACAGGAAATACAGAGATCAATAATATTCAACCAGAAGTGGTTAAAAAATCAGAAGCAAGACAAGCAATTGA
>NZ_KV792020.1:0-19781 GCF_001808085.1 Staphylococcus sp. HMSC14C01 | reverse complement strand
GAAGAAGAAAAAGAAGTAGCAAAACAAAAAGTTGATGAAGAAGTTATAAAAGCGAAAAATACTATAAATCAAGCTACAACAAATGACGGTGTGAATAATGCTAAAACAACTGGTAAAAATACTATTGAAAATATACAACCAGAAGTAGTTAAAAAAGCTGAAGCAAGAAAAGCGATAGATGAAGCAGCAACTCTTAGAAAAAATCTAATTGATCAAGATAATTCGACAACAAAAGAAGAAAAAGACATAGCTAAACAAAAAATTGATGATGAGGTTAATAAAGCTAAAAGAAATGTTGATCAATCAATAAATAATTCCAATGTAGATCATGCACAAATTAATGGTATAAGTGCAATAAATAACATTAATGCGGTAGCTTTGAAAAAAACACAAGCCAAAAAATCTATAGATGATGAAGTAACAGCAAAAAAAGCAGAAATTGATAGTAATCATGAAGCAACGAATGAAGAAAAAGAAATGACAAAACGTAAAGTAGATGAAGCAGCAACAAAAGCGAAACATAATGTTGATCAATCTACAACGAATGATACAGTAGATCAATCAACTCAAATTGGAATTTCAAATATATCTAATATTCAACCAGAGACAATACAAAAATCCTTAGCTAGACAAGCGATAGATGATGAAGCAACAATTAAAAAAGCAGAAATTGATAATAATCACAATGCAACAAAAGAAGAAAAGGATGTGGCTAGACAAAAAGTAGATGAAGAAGTTATAAAAGCAAAGAATAATATTGCTCAATCTACGACTAATTCTGATGTTGAAATAGCCAAAGAAAGTGGTAAACATGCTATTGATGAAATTCAACCAGAAATAGTTAAAAAATCTGTAGCTAAACAAACTATCGACGAATTAGCTAAACAAAAGAAAGCAGAAATTGATCAAACACCAAACGCAACAAAAGAAGAAAAGGATGCAGCAAAACAAAAAGTAGAAGAGGCAGTAATGAGAGCTAAAAAACTGCTCGAAGGTGCCAATACTAACTCAGATGTCGATCAGACTACAGAGCAAGGTAAACAATCAATTAATAGTATTCAAGTTGAAGTTATTAAAAAAGCAGATGCTTTATCTAAATTAGAAGTGGAATTACAAAAATTAAAAGATAAAGTATCATCTGATCAAACATTTACAATAGATGAAAAACTATTCATAAAACAAAAACTTGATGAATCATATAAAAAAGCAGAAGAAAAAGTAAACCAAGCTCAAACTAATAAACAAGTTGATAATATAAAAATACATTATCTTCAAGAATTTAATAAAATAGTTCTAATCGACAAAGTAAAATTGAAAGCTAAAGCCCAAATTTTTGATGTAGCAAATAAACGTAAAGCGTATATTAAAGGATTAACAAATATATCAGAATATAATAGAAATAAAGCTTATAAACAAATTGATGTTTATGTTATGAAAGCCTTAAATAAATTAGTTGAAAATGTGACTACTAATGATATTAATGAATTAACGAGAGTGACTATTAATGAGATTGAACATGTGAATGTTAAGCAATTTGAAAATAACTTTGGATTGGTTAATGACAACAAAGTTACATTTAATAATTTTAATAATAAATTTAATGTGAATAATAATCATTCAAAATTAAATACTCTACCTTATACAGGTGAAAATGAAAACTCATTATTATCTTTAGCTGAGTTCACATTATTAAGTGGTCTGCTATTATTATTAAAACGAAGAAAAAAAGAAGATAAATAATAAAAAATAAATTCAGTTATCTTCGTATTCAAAATATGAAATAAAAAACACTCCAAAAGTTATAATTTTACTTAACTTTTGGAGTGTTTTTTATTTTTAAGTATATATAAATTGTCTAGCTTCGTTTCCAGCGACGTGGCCGGTAACTAAAGCACTTGTAATATTGTAGCCGCCTGTATACCCATGAATGTCTAATACTTCTCCACATAAAAATAAACCAGGTTGAATTTTTGACATCATTGTTTTAGGCCATATTTCTTTAAGAGAAACGCCACCACCCGTAACAAATGCTCTTTCAATTGAAAGGGTACCATTAACAGTGAAAATGAATTGTTTGAAATGTTCTGCGAGGTGAGTCAACTGTTGATTTGAAAGATGATGAAATGTTGTATTTTCATTAATATTAGCCTGTTCTAGCATAAACAATAAATATCTTTCTTCTATTAAACCACGCAGTGCATTTTTTATATATTTGTCTGGTTCTTCGCTTAAGATTTTCTTTATTTTATTTTCTAAATCTTGTAAAGAAATCTCTGGAAATACATCTAATTGTAATTGTATGTCTTGTTTTTTCTGATTTTTTTGTTCTTTATAAACGAATTGGCTACAACGTAATGCAGCTGGTCCACTTACACCAAAGTGTGTAAAAATCATATCCATTTGATGACTAATACGTTTTTTACCATTTTTCTTTAAAACTGATAATTCTACATTTTTTAAACTTAAGCCTTTAAGTGTTTTATTTTTAATAAAAGATTCACTAGATGTAATAGGAACTTCAGTAGGGAATAATTCAGTAATAGTGTGGCCTAGATTTTTAGCAAATCTGTAGCCATCACCTGTGGATCCAGTTTGGGGGACGCTTGTTCCACCAGTCGCAATAATAACTGTTTTTGATTCAAATTCGCCATCTTGTGTTTTTACTATAAAAGATTGATCATTTTTAGAAATGTCATTAACAACAGTTTCTTCTTTAATTTCAACGTTGTTATTTTTAATTGTATTAACTAAAGTATCAACAATATCTTGTGATTTGTTTGAAACTGGAAACATTCTTCCATGATCTTCTTCTTTTAATTTTATACCACGACTTTCAAAAAATTCTATTATGGATTCGTTATCAAATTTTGAAAATGGACTATATAAAAATTTACCGTTTCCGGGTATATTTTTGATGATTTCTTCGTAAGGTAGACGATTAGTCACATTACATCTACCACCACCAGAAATTTTTAATTTTCTTCCAAGACCTTTTTTCTTTTCGATTAATAGAACCTTACTATTATTTTCACTCGCAGCAACTGCTGCCATTAATCCGCTTGGTCCACCGCCAATGATTATTGTTTGATACATATATTAACCTCCGTTATCATACATCTATATTCTACATAAATACTTATTATTTTGCGAACTGAAGTAGAATTTTGTGTTAAAAAGTGTATTAAATACATAAATAAAAAAATTACAATATTTTTATTTAATAATAGTGAGAAGAAACGATTAAAAAACTTAAAAAGAAACGAGAAACAATAAGTATTTTGTGATATATTTTATAGTAATGCAAGTCCTTAGTTTAGACAGATGTATAACGACATAGTTTGATTAAATTAAAGATAGGAAGATTGAATATGAGTGAAAATAAGGAAATGGTGCGCGGAACCTTTTTAATAACATTTAGTATTTTAATTACTAAAATTCTAGGTGTTTTATTTGTAATTCCTTTTTATGCGATTATGGGTGCAAATGCGGAGGAAAAGTTAGCGCCGTTTAACTATGCTTATGTTCCTTATAATATTGCTATTGCTGTCGCGACAGCTGGAGTGCCTTTAGCAGCTTCAAAATTTGTAGCAAAGTATAATGCAATAGGAGCATATAGAGTTGGACAAAAACTCTATAAATCGAGTTTTATCGTAATGTCGATATCAGGTATTATAGGATTTTTAATATTGTTTTATTTAGCACCTGATATTGCAGTGATTACTTTAGGTCAAAAAGAAGGAAAAGGTGGATGGACAGTACCAGAGATTACTTGGATTATTCGTATCATCAGTATAGTAGTAGTTTTTATCCCACTATTAGCAACATGGAGAGGGGTATTCCAAGGTTATCAATCGATGGGTCCAACTGCTGTATCTGAAGTTACTGAACAATTAGCCAGAATTATATTTATATTAATAGGTAGTTATTTAGTTTTAAATGTTTTTCATGGTACATATTTACAAGCCAATGGTGTAGCTACATTCGCAGCGGCTGTGGGAGCAATTGCAGGTTTATTTACTCTTTGGTATTACTGGAAAAAACGTAAACCTCACATTCAAAAAATGGTAGAGTCTGATCGTACAGGATTAGACATTTCTTATGGAAGAATGTATAAAGAAATTATTGCATACAGTATTCCGTTTGTAATTGTTAGTTTAAACTTCCCATTATTTAACCTTGTTGATCAATTTACACATAACAATGCATTAGATGCAGCAGGGTTCCATGCAAATAAAGATTATTTCTTTACGATATTAAACTTTACAACAAATAAAATTGTAATGATTCCAACATCACTTGCAGCAGGTTTTGCGGTAAGTTTAATTCCATTTATTACTAAAACATATGCAGAAGGCCGTTTAACTGAAATGCATCGTCAAATTAAAACATCAATCGGTGTTTTAATGTATATTACAGTTCCAGCAAGCTTAGGAATAATGGCCTTGTCTGCACCTTTATATACAGTTTTCTATCAATATAATCCAGATGGAAACAAAATGTTATTTATCTATGCTCCTGTAGCAATATTAATTTCTTTACTTAGTGTTACTGCTTCGATGTTACAAGGTATAGACAAACAAAAATTGACAGTGTTTGTCATTTTAGGAGCCGTTGTATTAAAGTTAGCACTTAATATTCCATTAATTATGACTTTCCATACTGCAGGAGCAATTTTAAGTACTGCTATTGCATTGAGTTTTGCGATTACAGCAAATTTCTTTATTTTAAAAATATATGCGAAATATGAATTTACAGAAACATTTGTGCAAGTAGCGAAAATTTTTATTTATAGTTTAATCATGATGATTAGTGTGGAAATTGTTTACTTAATTTTAGGTCATTTTGTCCCTGTAGAACGTAAATTTGGAGCAATGATTATATTACTCGTTGGGGTTATTGTAGGTGCTTTAGTGTATGGTAGTATCACAATTAAAAATCGATTAGCTGATCAATTTCTTGGTGAATTACCAGAAAAAATTAGACGTAAAGTTGGATTTTTAAGATGAGATTAGATAAATTTTTATCGAATATGGGAGTTGGCACGCGTACTGAGGTAAAGCAGCTTTTAAAGAAAAATAGTGTCAAAGTTAATGATAAAGTGGAAAAATCACCTAAATACCAAGTGAATCCTGAGCAAGATGAAATTACTGTAGATGGCAAAATAATAGAGTATATTAATCATGTTTATATTATGTTAAATAAGCCTAAAGGATATGTTTCTGCTACTTATGATGATATAAATCAAACAGTGATAGATCTTATTGCTGATTACCGCCATCTTGATATATTTCCAGTAGGCAGACTAGATAAAGATACTGAAGGTTTATTACTTATTACTAATGATGGACAATTTAACCATAATTTAATGAGTCCATCTAAACATGTGTCTAAAACGTATAAAGTAACCTCTAAATATCCTATTAAAAACGAAGATATTATTGCTTTTAAAAATGGAATTGAACTATCAGATGGCAAAGTAAAACCAGCACAACTTGAAAAACTAGATCATAAATTATCTTTAGTTACTATTTATGAAGGAAAGTATCATCAAGTGAAAAGAATGTTTCATTCAATTGATAATGAGGTATTAGAATTAAAACGTCTTAAAATTTCTAATTTGACGTTAGATGAAAACTTAAAATCTGGAGAGTATCGTTTACTAACTTCAGAAGAATTAAAACTTTTATAGTAATAAAAGAGAAAAGGGGTAATATGATGGCTAAAAGTGCAGGTTTATTAAGAATTGTGGCAGGAATTGGTGCTGCAGCGGCTGCAGTAGCATTATCACGTGAAAGTAGCAGAAATAAATTAAAAGCTGAGTATAATAAATATAAAGAAAATCCAGAAGGCTATAAACAAAATGCGAAAGGGCTAGTTAATGATATTAGCTCAAAAGCAAATGAAACAATTCAAAACGTAAAGAATGACCCACAAGGTTATGCAAATCGTTTAAAAAATGATCCTAAATCTTTATTACAAGATGAAAAATCTAAATTCACTAAAGTGAATACTAAAAAAAATGATACACATGAATTAGCAGAAGGTAAATTTGATGATGAAGGTGGCGCAACTGTTAATAATAATTTAAGAGTAGTCACTGAAGAAGATTTGAAAAACAATCATAATGCCTTAGACGATAGACATTAAACTTAAATTTTAAAGAAGTGAGAAAATTTTTTCTCACTTCTTTTTTTATATGTACTATGAAATTTTCTGACATCTTGTTGTCATTTAATACTAGATTTATGTAAAATAATAGGTATATCTATTGAAAAGGAAGTTGATCTCTAATGTGGAAAGAAAAAGTACAAGAATATGAAAGTCAAATTATTGAAGATTTAAATGGATTACTTTCAATCAAGAGTGTGAGAGATGATAGTCAAGCTTCAGAGGAAGCACCAGTTGGTCCTGGACCTCGTGAAGCTCTTGATTATATGTATAAAATCGCTCAAAGAGATGGTTTTTCTACCCATGATGTTGATCATATTGCTGGAAGAATTGAAGCAGGTCAAGGTGAAGATGTATTGGGAATTTTATGTCATGTAGATGTCGTTCCTGCTGGAGACGGTTGGGATTCTGATCCATTTAAACCTGTTGTAACAGATGATGCTATTGTGGCAAGAGGTACACTTGATGATAAAGGTCCAACTATCGCAGCTTACTATGCAGTTAAAATTTTAAATGAAATGAATGTAGATTGGAAAAAACGTATTCATATTATTATTGGTACAGATGAAGAATCTGACTGGAAATGTACAGAAAGATATTTCAAAACAGAAGAAATGCCTGCTTTAGGTTTTGCACCAGATGCTGAATTCCCTGCTATTCATGGTGAAAAAGGAATTACAACATTTGATTTAGTCCAAAATGTAAGCTCACATCATACTGATCATTCAGAAGCAAAACTTCTTTCATTTAAATCTGGTCAACGTTATAACATGGTTCCTGATCATGCTAAAGCACATATTTTGGTTGAAAAAAATATGACAGACGTAGTTCAACATTTCGAACATTATCTAGACCAACGTCAACTAGAAGGTGAAGCGGTTGTAGATAATGGTGAATTGATATTAACTGTTGAAGGGAAAGCCGTCCATGGTATGGATCCTTCACTTGGTGTGAATGCTGGTTTATATCTTATTGACTTCCTATCAACTTTGAATCTTAATCAAGCTGCAAAAGAATTCGCTGAATTTAGTAATCGTTATTTACATGAATCTCATTTTGGTGAAAAAATGGGTATGAAGTTCCATACTGATGTTATGGGAGACGTGACAACAAACGTAGGTATCATTACGTATGATAAAGAAAAAGGTGGCAAATTTGGTATCAATTTACGTTATCCTAAAGGCTTCGAATTTGAAACTGCTTTAGAACGTTTTAAAAATGAAATCAAATCTCAAGGGTTTGAAATAGAATTAGGTAAAGTTCAACAACCTCATTTCGTAGATAAAAATGATCCATTTGTACAAAAACTTGTCACTGCTTATAGAAATCAAACAGGTGATATGACAGAACCTTATACAATTGGTGGAGGCACTTATGCACGTAATTTAGACAAAGGTGTTGCATTTGGAGCTATGTTTGAAGATTCAGAGGATTTAATGCATCAAAAGAATGAATATATTACTAAAAAACAATTATTCAACGCAACAAGTATCTATTTAGAAGCAATTTATTCACTATGTGTGGAGGGATAAATAATGACAAAAGTATTTATTAACGGAGAATTTTTAAATCAAGAAGACGCAAAAGTGTCTTATGAAGACCGAGGTTATGTATTTGGAGATGGTATATATGAATATATTCGTGCATACAACGGTAAATTATTTACAGTAACTGAACACTTTGAAAGGTTCCTTAGAAGTGCGAGTGAAATTCAAATCGATTTAGGCTATACTGTCGAGGAGCTAACAGATATTGTAAGACAACTTTTAAAAATCAATGACATTCAAAATGGTGGAATTTATATTCAAGCGACAAGAGGTGTAGCACCAAGAAACCATTCTTTCCCAACTCCAGAAGTTAAACCTGCTATTATGGCATTTGCTAAAAGTTATGATCGTCCATATGACGACTTTGAAAATGGCATTAATGCTGTAACAGTTGAAGATATTAGATGGTTACGTTGTGACATTAAAAGTTTAAATTTATTAGGAAATGTTCTTGCTAAAGAATATGCAGTTAAATATAATGCAACAGAAGCCATTCAACATAGAGATGAAACTGTTACTGAAGGTGCGTCAAGTAATGTGTATGCGATTAAAGATGGCGAAATCTATACACATCCCGTTAATAATTACATTTTAAATGGTATTACTCGAAAAGTAATTAAATGGGTTGCTGAAGATGACAACATACCATTTAATGAAGAAACATTTACAGTTGATTTCTTAAAAAATGCAGATGAAGTCATTGTGTCTAGTACTTCTGCTGAAGTAACACCTGTCGTTAAGATTGATGGCGAAATTGTAAATGATGGTAAAGTAGGTCCAATTACTAAAAAATTACAAGAAGGATTCGAAAAGTATATTGAATCAAAAAGTATCAATTAACTTTAAATTTCTTCAACGATGATGTATATGATATGTTATAATATTTATAAAGCATTCGGGATTTTAGCTTTTTCATACTAGTAAAATGTATCATTTTGTTTCTCATTTTCAGTTGAAAAATTAAGCTAAAAATTATAAAATCATCATTGAGTGATTAAAGAGATAACGTAAAAAATTTAAATGATTTGAAGACATTTAAATAATAATTTTATCAATATAACAAAAACAAAGTTAGAAATATAATCGTTAGATAAAAAGCGATGATTAAATTAGATATATGGCTCTTGAAAAACTATATTTCTCGAGCCATTTTCTAGTTGAAAGTGAGGTGAACGAGTTGGAGCAGTTTTATCAATTAGGGTGGACGCTTGATTCTGCAGGTGGAGCATCTGGAGAAGCGTATATGGCTGAACAAGATGGACAAAAATTATTTCTTAAGCGTAACTCAAATCCATTTATTGCAGCTTTATCTGCAGAAGGTATTGTGCCTAAGTTAGTTTGGACAAAACGTATTGAAACAGGCGAAGTGGTAACAGCACAACATTGGAAAAATGGTAGAGAACTTACACCATCTGAAATGTCTCAAAGAAGAGTTGCTGAACTTCTCAAAAAAATACATGGTTCAAAACCACTACTTAATATGTTAAAACGTATGGAAATGGAGCCTATTACCCCAAATATTATGTTAAAGAAAATTAATGCTTCTTTATCTAGAGACGTATTAACCCATCATATTATTCGAAAAGCATTAACTTACTTGGAAGATCATATTCCTAATTTAGATTCACGTTTCTTTACAGTAGTTCATGGTGATGTTAATCATAATAACTGGTTACTTTCTGATCGTGATGAGTTATTTTTAGTAGATTGGGAAGGTGCAATGATTGCTGATCCAGCCATCGATATTGGTATGCTGCTATACAACTACGTTCCAAAACAACAATGGTCTAACTGGTTTAATACTTATGGTGTTAAAGAAAGTATGGACTTAAATAAACGTATGAAATGGTATACTGTGATTCAATCAATCGGCATGATTCAATGGTATGAAGAACAAAAAAGATTTAAAGATATGAACACATGGCTCAAATTTTTAAATGAGGTAATGAATAGTAATTTATTTATTTAAGGAGATTTAATACATGAGAGTCCGTTATAAACCATGGGCAGAAGATTATTTGAAAGAACATCCTGACCTAGTAGATATGGATGGTTCACATGCTGGCAAAATGAGTGATTGGTTTGATAAGAAACAGCCAATCTATATTGAAATCGGTTCAGGAATGGGGCAATTTATAACTACACTTGCAGAGCAACATCCTGAAATTAATTTTGTTTCTTTAGAACGTGAAAAAAGCGTTATGTATAAAGTGCTTGATAAAGTAAAGGATAAAGGACTCACAAATTTAAAAATGATTTGCAATGATGCAATTGAACTAAATGAGGACTTTAAAGAGAATGAAGTATCTAGAATTTATTTAAATTTCTCGGATCCTTGGCCAAAAAAAAGACATGCAAAACGTCGTTTAACGTATCGCACTTTTTTAGCTCTATATGAACAAATTCTTAAAGAAGATGGAGAAATACACTTTAAAACAGATAATAGAGGTTTATTTGCTTATAGTCTTGAAAGCATGTCACAATATGGAATGTATTTTACAAAGTTAAATTTAAATCTTCATGATGAAGATGATGAAGATAATATATTAACTGAATATGAGAAAAAATTTTCTGATAAAGGTTCCCGTATTTATAGAATGGAAGCCAAATTTCATAAAAATTAATAAATAATATATTAAATCCAACACACGAGCGTAAGAAGCAAATACATTCTTACGCTCGTGTGTTGTTTTATCATTTATTGCTCTTTATGATAAATATAAGTACATATGATAAACATCCATGCAATATATAAGAGAAAAAGAAAAAATTTAGTCCATATTTCATCTAAAATGATTATTGATTTTTGTATTATCATAGTAATCGTTACTTTACTGTTAAGTTCGAAAATGATAAAAAATTAATAAAAACATCAAACAAATGTAATTTAAAATATAAATATGAAGTGAAAAAAGTATTAAAATATTTTTTAAATATCAAAAAATAATATTAATTTTCTTCAATAGTAAGTATTTCACCTGTGTGTGCATCAGCATAGAAGGTATACTCTATATCACGGTTGTTTTTATTTTGAGTAATACCACCTTGATAAACAAAACGATTTAAATATTGCTCTTTATTTTGCAAAGGTTCATGAAGAATGTAAGAACCTTTAATATCTATAAAATATGATTTTACTTCCTCTAATATTCTATCCGGATTTTTTACTTTTTTGTTTTTCAATGTATGATAGAGTATAAAAGCCGTAGATGCTCCTATAGTTATTACGATGGGAATGGAGATATATTTTATAGTTTGACGAGTCATAATTATCGAATCTAACCTTTCTATTAATAGTTCTTATTATTAGTTTACCATAATCAAAATGATATAATAAATTTAAGGAGTGTGTTTATGTAATGGAAAACGATAAAACTTTACTTCGTATAAAAACATTAACAGAATTACATGGAGCACCAGGCTTTGAAGAAGAAGTACGTGACTACATGAAAAAAGAAATGACCCCATTTGTAGATGAAGTGATAACAACTCATTTGGGAAGTGTTTTTGGTATAAAAAAATCAAAAAAACAAAATGCAAAGCGTGTGATGATAGCGGCTCATATGGACGAAATTGGCTTTATGATTACGAACATCACTCAAAATGGCATGTTACAGTTTACTAATTTAGGCGGCGTATCTAATGATATATGGCAAGGACAACGACTGCAGGTTAAAAATAGAAAAGGTGAAAAAATTGTAGGTGTAGTTTCGAATATACCAAAACATTTTAGAACAGGTAATGAAGCGGTTCCTGAGATTAAAGATTTAATGTTAGATATAGGAGCAGAAAGTGATAAAGAAGTTCGATCACGTGGAATAGAAATAGGGGACACAATTGTTCCTTTTACACCATTCACTCAATTATCTGAACATCGATATAGTGCTAAGGCATGGGATAATCGTTACGGTTGTGTCTTAGCAATTGAAATATTAGAATTACTCAAAGATGTAGAATTAGATGTAGATTTATATGTGGGTGCAAATGTTCAAGAAGAAGTTGGATTAAGAGGTGCAAAAGCATCAACTGAATTAATACAGCCAGACATAGCATTCGTTGTAGATTGTTCTCCTGCAAATGATATTAAAGGTAAACAGCAATTATCTGGTCAATTAGGTGAAGGAACATTAATTCGAATTAAAGATGGTACAATGATTCTCTCTCCACGTTTCAGAGACTATCTACTGGAGTTAGTTGATACATTTGATATTCGTTCACAATACTATATTTCACCAGGTGGTACAGATGGGGGAGAAATCCATAAAGCAAATAAAGGTGTACCTACAGCAGTTATAGGCGTATGTGCAAGATATATTCATAGTACAGATGCGGTATTTGATATTAGAGACTATTATGCCGCGCGTGAATTATTAAAACAAGCTGTGAGTCACTTAACAAATGAAAACATTTTAACATTACAATTTCAAAGTGAGGAGAAATAATATGATTACATTAGAAACTGAAAAACAATTTGAAGAATTAAAAAATGAACAAACGGTATTTGAATTTACAGCTGGATGGTGTCCAGATTGTAAAGTGATTGAACCAGATTTACCGAAATTAGAAAAAAAATACTCTAATTTTAAATTTGTATCAGTAGATCGAGATAAATTTATAGATTTAGCAATTGAAAATGATATCATGGGTATTCCAAGTTTTCTCGTATATAAAAATGGTGAATTAATGGGAAGTTATATTGGAAAAGAACGAAAATCAATCGAACAAATAGATTCATTTTTAAGTCAATATGTGTAAATGAGTAATTAGGACTTAAACTTCTTATTTATATGAAAGAATAGCCTAATTTTTCTGTAACTGGAGCTCTTTTTATTGTAAAATATTGTAAGGTGCGAAAATAGGAGTGTTTTAATATGAACGTCTTTCAAATGAGAGATACATTAAAACAACGTTTAAAACATTTAGACGTTGATTTTAAGTTTGATCGTGAAGAAGAAACATTACGTATATATAGACGAGATAATTTTAAAGGCGTAACTATCAAACTTAATGCAGTTGTAGCGAAGTATGAAGAACAAAAAGAGAAAATCATTGATGAAATTATCTATTATGTTGAAGAGGCAATTGCACAAATGGATGATAATGGTCTATCTAAAATGAAAGATATTCAAGTTATGCCTGTAATAAGATCAACTAGTTTTGATAAAAAAACTAAAGAAGGTCATCAATTTGTTATTGAAGAACATACTGCAGAAACTAATATTTATTATGCACTTGATTTAGGAAAATCGTACCGATTAATTGATGAAAGTATGTTAAAAACACTAGGTTTAACTTCACAACAAATTAAAGAAATGTCGTTGTTTAATATACGTAAACTTGAGAATAAATATAAAACAGATGAAGTAAAAGGAAATATTTTTTATTTTATCAATTCAAATGACGGATATGATGCGAGTCGTATTTTAAATACAAAGTTTTTAAATGACATTGAAGCTCAATGTGAAGGTGAAATGTTAGTCGCTGTTCCTCATCAAGATGTATTAATTATTGCTGATATACGCAATAAAACAGGCTATGATGTTATGGCACACTTGACGATGGAATTTTTTACTAAGGGACTTGTACCTATAACGTCACTTTCATTTGGTTATAAAAAAGAACATTTAGAGCCGATTTTTATTTTAGGAAAAAATAATAAACAAAAAAGAGATCCAAACGTTATTCAACGTTTAGAAGCGAATCGTAAAAAATTTAATAAAAAATAACTAATAATACGTAAAAAGGAGAATTTAAATGAATTTATTTTATAATAAAGAAGGCGTAGGGGACGTTGCATTTTTACAAATTGAACCAACAGATGGGCCTTTTGAATATGAAATAAAAAATAATGTGGTTGCTATTAAACATGAAAATCAAATTGTTGGATTTAATATTTTCGATTTTTCAAAAGTATATTCAGTTAATAGTAAGGGTCATATTAAATTAAATGAAACGCTTGTAGAAGCTATACAACAATCAATTACAAATGCAGGTTTTGATTATCAACTTGAAGCGGATTTATCACCTAAATTTGTTGTAGGCTATGTAGAAACTAAAGAAAAGCATCCTGATGCAGATAAATTAAGTATTTTGAAAGTTGATGTTGGTAGTGAAAAACTACAAATCGTGTGCGGTGCGCCAAATGTAGAAGCAGGTCAAAAAGTTGTCGTAGCTAAAGTCGGTGCAGTTATGCCAAGTGGAATGGTAATTAAAGATGCTGAATTACGTGGTGTTGCATCAAGTGGTATGATTTGTTCAATGAGAGAATTGAACTTGCCTAATGCACCTCAAGAAAAAGGAATCATGGTATTGTCTGATGATTATAAAGTAGGCAATGCATTTTTTGATTAAAAAAACTAGGAAGGATGTGGAAGTATGAGTTGGTTTGATGAATTATTTGGCAATGATAAACATTCTGATGAAGAATTACTAAGACGAAAAAATAAACGTCGACATAACTCAGAAACACAAAAGAATGGTGAGCATACCTTACTTCCTGAAAATGATGATATCTATGATCGTCCGCGTGGAAAATTTCGTTTTCCTATTGATATAGGGCAAGATGCTGAAACATATGATGAAGCGGTTTACAGAGAAGTTGATGAAGATGAATATATGTCGCAGAAATCACCTAAAGTTGATAAAGAATTTGGTTATGGCGCTTATAGTTATGATGAAATAGATAATAATAATGACTATCCTCAAACTTATGACAGTGCAACAGATACTCGAAAACGCAGAAGAAGACAGTATACAAATCATGATGATACTGGAGTGCCTTCAATTAAAGAAAGACCTTCTAATAAACGTAATAAGTCGTTGAATAGTACACAATTAAATGATAAAAATAATAGAAAAACGACTTCTCAATATCATAAGCATACAAATAATCATTCTCATGTGAAATTACAATCGGAGCGTTTTAAAGCAAACTATAAAACGACATCGAATTCTACATATCACCATTCAAGTTTTAGAACTTCAGAAGTACCGTCTGCAGTATTTGGTACAAAAAAACGCCGACCAATTGAAAACGGTGTTATCCCTCCACTAAAAGAGAATGAGAATGACGATAATCATAATGACGAGAAACATAATTCAAAACAAGATCAAACAGCACAACGAGTATCTGATAATGATGTAAAAACAAATATAAGCAAGTCTAAAAATGAACCGTTGAGTCAAACTAAGTATGAAGATACTGATGTTTCAATTATTAATGATCAAAATTCTAATATTTATGAAACTACATCTTCAAAAAGTAACGTTCCTAATTTTTCTCAAAAAGATAATACGGTGAATATTGAGAATATTTATGCGTCACAAATAGTAGAAGAAATTAGACGTGAAAGAGAAAAAAAAGCACAACAAAAACGTAAGTTTAAAGAAGCTTTACAGAATAAGCGTCAACAATCAGCGGATAATGATAACGAAATCCAAAAAGTCATTGATGAAATGTATGCAAATCAAGCTAAGCAGTACACTGGAGAGAGTTCTCTAGATCATGAAGAAAATAATGATGAAGAGAGAACGACATATACAGAAGATAGTACTGATAAAATGGAAGACTCAAATGAGAATACGATGAATAATCATGTGATTGATGAAGGGACTCAAACTGATTCAAATACATCTAATTATGATGACGATGATGAGCAGTATCAATATGAAGAAATTGATTTGAAATCTGTCCCAAATATTCAAACTGTTAATGATAAAGATGTAGAAGTACGAGAAGTTAATGATACGACATCTACAGACGAACATAATGATGAGCCATTGTCAGACGATAATCTTAACGTATCACCTATACATTCAACTAAAGACAAACAGCATCATCTTAATAAAAATGAAGATGCTCATTTAAGTAAAGTTAATGAATTGCAAGACGATAATTATACTTCAAAAGAAGAAGTAGAGGAAGCAAAGTATCATGAGATGAACGCTTCTTCGAATGAAGAGGTAACTAAACAATCAAATCATAACGATGATGACATTGACCATTCAATTGATAATGCAATTGAGACAGATACTGAGTATGCTTCTGAACAAATTGAACATAACAATGATTCAGTTCATGACTCATCATCTAACACTGAAGATGAAAAATTAGAAGATGATAACAAACAAATCGTTGAAAATGAGGATGTTTCATCATCTATTAAATCCTCAATCATTCCGGGTAGTAAACCTTTTAACGTTGTAATGACGCCATCTGACAAAAAACGTTTGATGGATGCTAAAAAATTCAAAAAAACTAATAAAGTTAGCGTTCCAGAATTAAAACCAGAGACAAAATTGGAAAATAAATCAGTTAGTACACCAAGTTCAAGTCCATCAGTAAAAGCGACTAATAATCATGAAGAGCATATTAAAAAGAATATTAATGAACAATCACTTCAAGATAATCAAGAAGATGAAACGAGTGAACTTTCAAATGTACAAAATGAAAATACACAAGCCATATCTATGACATTAAATACTCAGAATGAAGATCAAGATGAAAACGAGCAACACGAAAGTAAAGCTGCGATTAGAAAAGGTCCTAATATTAAATTACCAAGTCTTGAATTATTAGAAGATCCGGAAATTCATCAAATTGATAACTCATGGATTGAAGAGAAAAAACAAGAATTAAATGATGCGTTTTATTACTTTAATGTTCCTGCAGAAGTTCAAAATGTGACTGTAGGTCCAAGTGTAACACGATTTGAGTTAGCTGTTGAAAAAGGTGTGAAAGTTTCGAGAATTACTGCTTTGCAAGATGATTTAAAGATGGCACTGGCCGCTAAAGATATAAGAATTGAAGCACCTATTCCAGGTACAAGCTTGGTAGGTATTGAAGTACCAAACCAAAATTCTTCAAAAGTAAGTTTAAAATCAATCTTAGAATCATCTAAGTTTAAAAATACTGAATCTAAATTAACAGTAGCTATGGGTAATCGAATTAATAATGAGCCATTATTAATGGATATTGCTAAAACGCCTCATGCTTTAATAGCTGGAGCGACAGGTTCAGGTAAATCTGTATGTATTAACAGTATATTAATGTCATTATTATATAAAAATCATCCAGAAGAGTTGAGATTATTATTGATTGATCCAAAAATGGTTGAATTAGCGCCATATAATGACTTACCACATCTTGTTTCACCAGTTATTACAGATGTTAAAGCAGCTACTCAAAGTTTAAAGTGGGCTGTTGAAGAGATGGAAAGACGTTATAAACTGTTTGCAAAATATCACGTACGTAATATTACTGCTTTTAATAAAAAAGCGTCTTACGAACAACGTATGCCTAAAATAGTCATTGTTATTGATGAATTAGCAGATTTAATGATGATGGCTCCACAAGAGGTAGAACAATCTATTGCTAGAATTGCTCAAAAAGCGAGAGCATGTGGAATTCATATGTTAGTAGCGACACAAAGACCTTCAGTTAATGTTATTACTGGACTTATTAAAGCTAATATACCAACCCGTATTGCATTTATGGTGTCTTCAAGCGTGGACTCTAGAACTATTATTGATAGTGGAGGCGCTGAAAGACTATTAGGGTACGGTGATATGCTATATTTAGGTAGTGGTATGAATAAACCTATACGTGTACAAGGTACATTTGTATCTGATGAAGAAATTGATGATGTCGTTGATTTCATCAAAGCACAAAGAGAACCAGAATATTTATTTGAAGAAAAAGAATTGTTGAAAAAGACTCAAACTCAAGCACGAGATGAATTATTTGATGATGTTTGTAGTTTTATGGTCAAAGAAGGACATATATCTACTTCATTAATCCAACGACATTTCCAAATTGGTTATAATCGTGCAGCAAGAATCGTCGATCAATTAGAACAACTAGATTATATATCTGGAGCAAACGGCTCTAAACCACGAGATGTATTTATTACTGAGGCAGATTTAAAGAAAGATTAATTTTAAAGGAGTTTTATGGATATGACGCATTATCATTTTGTCGGAATTAAAGGTGCAGGAATGAGTTCATTAGCACAAATTATGCACGATTTAGGACATGAAGTTCAAGGTTCAGATATTGAAAAATATGTATTTACAGAAGTAGCACTTAAAAATAAAGGGATTAAAATTTTACCATTTAGTGTAGATAATATACATGAAGGAATGGTAGTTATTCAAGGTAATGCCTTCCCTGATACACATGAAGAAATTGTTAAAGCACATGAATTAAAGTTGGACGTGATTAGATATCATGATTTTCTTGGTCAAGTCATTAATCAATATACATCGGTAGCAGTTACAGGTGCTCATGGTAAAACGTCTACAACTGGTTTATTATCTCACGTTATGAATGGAGACAAGAAAACATCATTCTTAATTGGCGATGGTACAGGAATGGGCTTACCAGGTAGTGATTATTTTGCATTTGAAGCGTGTGAATATAGACGTCATTTTTTAAGCTATCACCCAGATTATGCAATTATGACAAATATTGATTATGATCATCCTGATTATTTTAAAGATATTGACGATGTTGCTAGTGCTTTCCAAGAAATGGCAAATAATGTAAAAAAAGCGATTATTGCTTGGGGAGATGATGAACATTTAAGAAATCTAAAAGCAGATGTACCTATTTATTATTATGGTCTTAGTAAAAACGATGATGTATATGCAGATAATATACAAATAACTGAAAATGGTACTCAGTTTGATGTGTATATTAATGGAGAATACTATGATCACTTTTTAACACCACAATATGGTAATCATAATGTTCAAAATGCCTTAGCAGTTATTACAATTAGTTATCTTGAAAAAATGGATGTTAATAATATTAAAGAAGCTTTAGAAACATTTGGCGGTGTAAAACGTCGCTTTAATGAAACTTTTGTTTCAAAACAAGTATTAGTAGACGATTATGCTCACCATCCAAGAGAAATTAGTGCTACAATTGAAACAGCACGAAAAAAATATCCAAATAAAGATGTCGTTGCAGTATTCCAACCTCATACGTTTTCAAGAACTCAAGCTTTCTTAGATGAATTTGCTGATGCATTAAGTAAAGCAGACCATGTATTTTTATGTGAAATTTTTGGTTCAATACGTGAAAATACTGGAGAATTAACTATCCAAGATTTAATAAATCGTATTGACGGATCTGCGTTAATCGATGAAAATAGTATTGATGTATTAGAAAAATTTGATAATGCTGTTATTCTATTTATGGGTGCAGGAGATATTCAAAAAATCCAAGGTGCTTATGAAGAAAAAATTGGTATGTCAAAAGAATTCTAATATGTTTATATATAATTATTATGGGTATTTATAATTAATGACTTTTATTTTAAAAGAATATTTAGGAGGCGTTTTTTATGCATTGGATTTTACCAATTGCTGGAATTATTGCTGCAATCGCATTCTTAATTTTATGTATTGGAATTGTTGTAGTTTTAATTTCAGTTAAGAAAAATTTAGATCATGTGGCTAAAACACTTGATGGTGTTGAAGGTCAAGTTCAAGGTATTACTCGTGAAACTACTGATTTACTTCATAAAGCTAATCGCTTAACTGAAGACATTCAAGGTAAAGTTGAACGTTTAAACTCTGTTGTTGATGGCGTTAAAGGTATTGGCGACTCAGTTCAAACTTTAAATAGCTCAGTTGATCGTGTGACTAACTCAATCACACATAATATTTCTCAAAATGAAGATAAAATTTCTCAAGTAGTTCAATGGTCAAATGTTGCAATGGAAATTGCTGACAAATGGCAAAATAGACACTACCGTAGAGGAAGTGCAAACTACAGAGCTAACTCTGTAGCTAATGATGCAAATCAAAATTACACTACAAATGTTGAGAAAAACTTTTAATATGATTCAATCAAATGCACTTAAATGAGGTTTTTACTTGTTTAAGTGCATTTCTTATAGGAGGAATAAACATGAGTAAAAAATATAATCGTGACTCATTTGAAACGAATAACACTGGCAATGACTTACATGGTCGTGGCGCAAATCAATCTAATGATGACGTGAATACAAATGCGACGAAACACTATGATAGAGATGCATTTGAAACAAATAACTCAGG
>NZ_KV792019.1:0-605 GCF_001808085.1 Staphylococcus sp. HMSC14C01 | reverse complement strand
AAAAATTGATTAAGTCTTCGATCGATTAGTATTCGTCAGCTCCACGTGTCACCACGCTTCCACCTCGAACCTATTAACCTCATCATCTCTGAGGGATCTTATAACCGAAGTTGGGAAATCTCATCTTGAGGGGGGCTTCATGCTTAGATGCTTTCAGCACTTATCCCGTCCATACATAGCTACCCAGCTATGCCGTTGGCACGACAACTGGTACACCAGAGGTATGTCCATCCCGGTCCTCTCGTACTAAGGACAGCTCCTCTCAAATTTCCTACGCCCACGACGGATAGGGACCGAACTGTCTCACGACGTTCTGAACCCAGCTCGCGTACCGCTTTAATGGGCGAACAGCCCAACCCTTGGGACCGACTACAGCCCCAGGATGCGATGAGCCGACATCGAGGTGCCAAACCTCCCCGTCGATGTGAACTCTTGGGGGAGATAAGCCTGTTATCCCCGGGGTAGCTTTTATCCGTTGAGCGATGGCCCTTCCATGCGGAACCACCGGATCACTAAGTCCGTCTTTCGACCCTGCTCGACTTGTAGGTCTCGCAGTCAAGCTCCCTTATGCCTTTACACTCTATGAATGATTTCCAACCATTCTG
>NZ_KV792018.1:0-58506 GCF_001808085.1 Staphylococcus sp. HMSC14C01 | reverse complement strand
AAAGCGACGAGACTAATAGCACAGAAAAATCAACAGCAGAAGAATCACGAAAAGAAAGCGACGAAACTAATAGCCTTGAAGAACTAAAAAAAGAAAAAGTTAATGATAAGAATCAACAAAAGAGTGGAATAGAACATATTCATAAAAATAATACGTCATCTTCTAAAGAAAAAAATCATACTAAATATAAAACAGCACAAAAAAGTAAAAATTATAAAAATGAGGATTCAACTATTTTTAAGCAAGAAGAACATCAAAATGTAAGGTCTAAATCAATGAAGTCGAAACAAAATCAAATCATACAACCATATAACGATAATACTTCATCCAATGTTTACTCAAACACTAATTATCAAAAGGGTAAGTCTCAAAATAGTGTTTCAAAAACAATGTTTAACCAATTATTTTCACGACAACTAGTTGAAAACAATCATAATAACTTTGAACCAACACATTTAAAGCAAAATAATCTATATTTTCAAAGTGATAGAAGAAAAGAATCCACTTATCCAAATATATATCAAATAGAGTCAAGATTTTCAGAAAATATCTTAAATAGGTTTAATCAATATGCAAAAGGTGCTTATAAGTACAACCCTTATATTATTAATAAGGTTAATCATTTAGATGATAATGGTGAAAAAATAACAAATAAAGATTTTAATCATTTAATTAAGAAACAAAAATTTGATAATCAAAATCTAAATATATTACAAGAGGATTCTCAATACTTTAGATTTCAATATTTTAATCCACTTAATGCTAAAGAATATTATAAAAATTTAGATGAGCAAGTTTTATCATTAATTACAAATGACATTGGCTCTATGCCTGATTTAAAAAAGCCAAAAACAATTCATAAGGATGAAGTGGAAGAAGAACAACACAAAAAAGTCATTACTTCTTCTCATAAAAAAACAGAATCAAAATCATATATAAAAACTTTGAATATGATACTGATTCCTACTTTAATTTTAATATCTTCCACTGTAATGATAATTTATGTATATCAAAAGTTAAAAACGAAAAAAAAGTAAAAGCATCAAATGTCTAGAGCATTCGATGCTTTTATTTATTAAGATAAATTATGTGCTAGTTACACAAATGAATAATAAATTGAGTTTGTTGTTTTAAATGATTTAATGAATCGCCAAGGAAAATTTGCATTACTACAACGAAGCCATTTTGAAACATATGAATAAGTATCGGAACAGAAATTCGTTTTGTTAAAGTATAAGCTAATGAAAGTATCATCCCCATACCAAAATAAATAAGAATAAATTTAATATCATTATGAGCTAATGCAAAAAGTAAAGAACTTACGATAGAAGCAATTAAGAAGGCAATGATTCTATTTCCTTTAATTCGATCATATAGTTCACCAAAGAACACTTTTCTAAATACATATTCTTCTAAAATAGGGCCTACAACAGAAATTAATATAATAAAAATAGGGAGTTGTTTTGCTACAGCCATTATTCGTTGAGTATTTGGACTTTGTTGTGGTTGACCGAAAATCCATATGTTAATCACACCTACAATAACTTGATATAACATAACTATGAAAAAGCCAAGTACAGCCCATGGGATAATATAACGTTTTGATTCTTTATGTTCTTGCTCTAAGTTTGTAGGATTCTTAATTTTGAAATGAAGAAAGATGATTAAAATTGCTGCAAGTATAAATAAGATAACTTGAGTATACACTCCAGCCCTAGCTAAAGCCATACCTGATAAACGATTAAATATAGGCGTCTGTGCTAGAACTAAGGGTAAAAATTGTGCTAAAGCGTATATAAATAATGTTAGTATTGCCACCCAAATTCTTGCCATTTGAAACCTCCAGATTAAATATCAATAATTCTTATTTTATCGTAAAAAACTCAGATGTACAAAAGTAAGAGAATGTTTTTACTTGAAATATTGACCAAATTTGATTATTATAAAAATTAGGTTAGCACTCATTATATTAAAGTGCTAAATAGACCCTGCTAAGGAGGAACAATCATGCTTAAACCATTAGGAAACCGTGTGATTATCGAAAGAAAAGAACAAGAAGAAACAACTAAAAGTGGAATCGTTTTAACTGATAGCGCAAAAGAAAAATCTAACGAAGGTGTTGTAGTTGCGGTAGGCAGCGGACGTCTTCTTGATAATGGTGAGACAGTTGCTCCCGAAGTAAAAGAAGGTGATTCAGTAGTATTTCAAGAATATGCTGGATCAGAGATTAAACGTGGAGAAGAAACTTATTTAATTTTAAATGTAGAAGATATATTAGCAATTATAGAAAAGTAAAAATAACTATATAAAATTGTCGAAAAACAGGATTAATATTAATGGAGGTTGTATAAATGGCTAAAGATCTTAAATTTTCAGAAGATGCACGACAAGCAATGTTACGTGGTGTGGATAAATTAGCAAACGCTGTTAAAGTAACAATTGGTCCTAAAGGTCGAAATGTTGTATTAGATAAAGAATATGTTGCACCTTTAATTACAAACGATGGTGTAACAATTGCCAAAGAAATTGAATTAGAAGATCCATATGAAAATATGGGTGCTAAGTTAGTTCAAGAAGTAGCAAATAAAACAAATGAAATTGCTGGTGATGGTACTACAACTGCTACAGTATTAGCACAAGCAATGATTCAAGAAGGTTTGAAAAACGTAACAAGTGGTGCAAATCCAGTTGGTTTACGTGAAGGCATTGATAAAGCAGTCAGAGTAGCAGTTGAAGCATTACATGACATTTCTCAAAAAGTTGAAAATAAAAATGAAATCGCACAAGTAGGTGCAATTTCTGCTGCTGATGAAGAAATTGGTAAATATATTTCTGAAGCAATGGATAAAGTAGGTAATGACGGTGTTATTACAATTGAAGAATCTAATGGACTTGATACGGAATTAGAAGTTGTAGAAGGTATGCAATTTGATAGAGGTTATCAATCTCCATATATGGTAACAGATTCTGATAAAATGATTGCGGAATTAGAAAGACCATATATTTTAGTTACAGATAAGAAAATTTCATCATTCCAAGATATACTACCTTTATTAGAACAAGTTGTTCAATCAAGTCGACCAATCTTAATTGTGGCAGATGAAGTCGAAGGTGATGCATTAACAAATATTGTATTAAACCGCATGAGAGGAACATTCACTGCTGTAGCTGTTAAAGCACCTGGCTTTGGTGATCGTCGTAAAGCAATGTTAGAAGATTTAGCAATATTGACTGGCGCAACAGTGATTACAGATGATTTAGGATTAGAATTAAAAGATGCTTCTATTGATATGTTAGGTACTGCAAATAAAGTAGAAGTAACAAAAGATAATACAACTGTTGTTGATGGTGATGGAGACGATAACAGTATTGATGCACGTGTAAGTCAAATCAAAGCACAAATTGAAGAAACTGATTCAGACTTTGATAGAGAAAAATTACAAGAACGTCTTGCTAAATTAGCTGGTGGCGTAGCAGTGATAAAAGTAGGTGCTGCTTCTGAAACAGAATTAAAAGAACGTAAATTACGTATTGAAGATGCGTTAAATTCTACACGCGCTGCAGTTGAAGAAGGTATTGTTGCAGGTGGCGGTACAGCATTAGTTAATATCTATAATAAAGTTGAAAAAATAGAAGCGGAAGGCGATGTTGCGACAGGTGTTAATATTGTACTTAAAGCTTTATCAGCACCAGTACGTCAAATTGCTGAAAATGCTGGATTAGAAGGTTCAGTTATTGTTGAAAGACTTAAACATGCTGATGCAGGTGTCGGATTCAATGCTGCTACAAACGAGTGGGTGAATATGCTTGAAGAAGGTATTGTAGATCCTACTAAGGTAACACGTTCAGCTTTACAACACGCTGCAAGTGTTGCTGCAATGTTCTTAACTACTGAAGCGGTAGTTGCAAATATCCCAGAGCCTGAAAGTAATGATAATGCTGCAATGGGCGGTATGCCAGGTATGATGTAAAAACGCCTATAAATGTTGATATATCAATGTTTTGTGTTTTTACTGGTCATAATTTAGTTATAGAAATTTAGGAAATATAATAAAAAGACTGATAAGTTCATTTTGAAGTGTGCTTTGTCAAATAGACAAGTAAATAATTAAAAGATATGGTTGGTTTTGTTTTATGCAAAATCAGCCATTTTTAATGTTAGTTTTTTATATTAAAAAAATGGACATATTCTTTAATTATTTGTTTAGCTTCACTGATATCTTTAAATATAATTTAAATATTTTTTACATAAAACTTGTCGAAATTTTACATCTTTTGATTTTCAACAATTTTATTTAATATACAAATTGAAAAAAAGAAAAAGATAATAAATAAAAATGCTAAATTTAATAATCAAAATAATAATATAGATTAATATAGTGATAAAAGAATTCTTGCTTTTTATATTTATGTTGTTATTTAATTTTCTGACGGTTTTGATTATAGAGTGAATCTGTACTGAAATATTGATTAGTTAATTCAAAATAATCCAGTTAAAGGTGATGTGTGGGCTAAATAGTATGCAAATTTATTAAATGTTAATCCTAATATGAATATTGAACTAGCGTCTTCATTTGAACGTGGTGCTAGTAATGAAAAATTCAAAAAACAAGGTGGAACACTGATTTATACTACATGGAAAGATGGAATGAACCCTATTAAATACTATAGTGACTTAATAGGGAATAGAAAAGTATGAGTTTTATATTGGAGTCTATGGCAAAAAATGATTGTCTTAGATTCTTTATATATATTGGATTGCTTATAAAAGTTTTTAAATATAAAAATTATATAATTTTTATGATATTTATTTTAAGTGTTTCGAAGTATAATGATAGCAAAGATATAAATAAACATTGACTTTTAAAGGAGAATCAACAATGAGGATTAATATTTTACAACATACCCCTAATGAAGGTCCTGGAGTTATCAGAGATTGGGCTACCGAGCATCACCATGAATTATATATTTATCATCCTTATTTTAATGGCGGTATCATTCCCAATGTTAAAGAAACAGATTTACTTATTATTTTAGGAGGACCCATGAGTCCTAATAATGAGGATAAATGGATTTTTGAAGAAAGAGAATTAATTCGCAATTTAATACAGCAAAATAAGCCAATATTTGGTATATGTTTTGGCGCTCAACAAATTACTAAAGCACTAGGATATACTGTAGGAAAATCTCCAGTAAAAGAAGTCGGTTGGGATAAAGTTTATCTTGAGTCACCGATCATTCCTAATATTCCAAAAGTATTGATGGCATTACATTGGCATGAAGAAACATTTTATATACCTAAAAATGCACAATTATTATTTTCAAGTCAATATTTAAAAAATCAAGGATTTATTTTGAATAATAATATTATTGGACTACAATTTCATTTTGAACCAGATGCTCATGATATAAAAGAGATTGTCATGAATGATGCTTCATACGCGGTTGATTCCGTATTAAATCAAACGTCAGAACAGATTCTTAACCAAGAAGTACCAAAAGAGAATAAAGAAGTAATGTTTAAATTATTAGATTTTATTACAAGTCATTAAAAAATAGCGAGAGCCTTCCTGGTTAGGTCTCTCGCTATTATACTTTTATGTTATTTTAAGTCATCAATTGCTTTAGCAATAGAATCAAAAACATGTGGAATATCGTTTTTTTCAACACAACTAAAAGCAATACGAATATCTGTATCATTAAGTGCAATAATACCAATTGAGTATTTATCGATTAAATGAACACGAAGTTCTTCAGGGTTAACACCGATTACTTTAAGTGCCATAAAATATCCAGAGTTAAAATCATATGCTTGCCAATGTTGTTTATATTTTTCATCATAAACTACTTCTTTTGTTACTTCATAACGCTCTTGTAGTGTTTTTACATTAGCTTGTATTTCTTTATCAAATTGTTCATGGTTCTCTAGTATATATTTAATTGCACTTTGAGAAGGCATTGCTCCACTTGAAATATTACTTCTAATTAATCCTTTAACTTTAGCCTCTAATACGTCTTTAGCTTTTTGATTATTTAATCCAAATGTAAGGAAGCCAACACGTAAACCCCAAGCAAAAAATTCTTTAGTTGCACCGTCAAGGCGTATCGGTAGAATGTTTTTTGAATCTAATTGAGTAATTGCAGTAAAAATAGATTGTGTATAGACATCTTCATAAAATAAACCATAGTATGCATCATCTACGACTGTAATCACCTTAGTTCCTTTTTCTGCTAAGCGTTCAATTGCTGAGACAATTGTATGAACTTCTTCTTGAGTAGGTGTATAGCCTGTTGGATTATTAGGATAATTTAAGATAATAATTGCTTTATCTTGTTTAAAATTATCTAAAGTAGATACAAGTGAATTTGTTGTATAATGTCCATCTTGATCGAAAATAGCATAAGTTTCAATATTTGCATTATGTCTTGTATTAAAAATAAGTTTATAGTTTCCCCAGTTATGTGTTGGTAATAAAATTGTATCTTCATCATTTACAAATAAGTCAGCAACTAAAGATAAACCATGTGTTAATGCATTCGTCACGATTGGACGGCTTATAGATGAAGCTTTTAAACTAGGATTTTCTTTTAACATTTTTTGTTGCCATAAATCTCTTAAAGTTTCAATTCCTTGTGGCGGAGCATATGGGAAAATCTCATCCGGAGAAAGATGATTGTAGACATCAAATAATGTGTCTGCATACATTTTTCCTTTATCATTAGTTGCCATACCAATTGTTGCATTGTATTTTGTTGATTTGGCTTCTGCAGACTGAGACAGAATACCTTTGGGATAAAACATAGATTGACCTAATCTCGATAACATGCTTAATATTTCAGGACTGTCATCGACTAGTTGATCGTTTAAATGTTGTGCTAAAGGATTCATTTTCATAACCTCGCTTTAAATTGTTATTCACATTATATATTATCTTGAATTAAACAAAATATAAAGTTTTCTAATAAAAAATAAATCAGAGAAGTGTTTTATTCACAAACGGAACATATGTTCTGTTTGTGTGTTAAAATATATATAGGTCATCATGAGATATGACACTTTACTTTGTGGAGGTGTAGTGTAATGTCGTGGTTATTAGAAGGTTTAGTCACACTTATAACAGGGAGTATGCTTATTATATTTCGAGTTTGGTTAGAAACTAAGTGGAAAAATAAATAAGATGACCTTACACAAAAACCCCTTAACTTGATGTGGCAAGTTAAGGGGTGTGTAATGTAATTTGTGGATATAACACTATCTTAACATAGAGCATATACAATTCAATTTTAATTAAATAAATGATTAATGCATATAAAATAAAAAATTTGATATAATTATTATAATGAGGTGACTAAAAATGATGAAACACCTAACAAAAATTTTTGTAGGTTTAGCTATTGTTTTGTTTGTCATTGGATATTATCTACAAGCCACTGGACATGAAAGTCAAGGTATAAAGTTATTATTGGCTGCCATTATGTTTATGATATGTGCATTTATTAATCGTAGCAATGACAGACGTAAAAATAAAAAGTAACATATGAAAACTATGATGCAATTACCACTGTAATACTGTATCATAGTTTTTTTGTTTAACTATGTTTATAGTGTATATACAACTTATGTCTTAAGAATACTGATTTTATCTTATTTTTATTATTTCACTTTACAAATCTGTATATACTGTATATATTATTTATATACAGTTGTAAAGGGGGACATAAATGAAAGTTATTCTAAAAAACACCAGTGAACAGCCCATTTATGAACAAATTAAACAACAAATTAAAGAAAATATATTAAAAGGTTACGTTGAAGCTGGAAGTCACTTACCATCTATGAGGGAACTGGCGAAAGATTTGCAAGTCAGTTTAATTACAACAAAGCGTGCCTATGAAGATTTGGAAAAAGAAGGGTTTGTCACAACAATAAGAGGTAAAGGAACATTCGTAAAAGAACAAGACAGTTCAATTTTAAAAGAAAAACAATTTTTTGTAATTGAACATCTTGCACGTTCCATGGTAAAAGAAGCAAAAACAATTGGTATGCCTCTAAAAGAATTAAATGAAGTTTTAGCTTTAATTTACGAGGAGGAAGATGAATGAAAGCGATTGAAGTTAAACACGTAAGTTATAACACTAAAACTTTCCAAATCAAAGATCTTTCATTCAGTATTCCTCAAGGGTTTGTTACGGGCTTTATTGGGAGTAATGGTGCTGGCAAGACAACAATGATTCGATTAATGATGGATTTGCTTGAACCTAATACTGGAGAAATTAAAATCTTAGGACGACAAATGAAAGAGTCGGCAAAATGGATTAAAAATAAAATTGGTTTTGTTTACTCAGAAATGTATTTCAACCAACAATGGAATATAAAAAAACTAGAAAATATGATTTCTCCTTTTTATTCTAAGTGGGATAGTCATATATTCCATCAGTATTTAGAGCGATTCAATATACCAAGTCATCTTAAAATTAAGCATTTCTCTAGTGGAATGAAAATGAAGTTATCTTTAGCCATTGCTTTAAGTCATCACGCTGAGTTATTTATATTGGATGAACCAACAGCAGGTTTAGATCCAATTGTAAGAAATGAAGTTCTAGAAATATTGCAACAAGAATTAATAGATGAAAATAAAACGGTTTTTATTTCGACTCATATTATTTCAGACTTAGAAAAAATAGCAGATTATCTTGTATATATAAAAACAGGCAATCTTGTACTTGAAGGCTATTGTGATGATATAAAAGAGAAATATTTTATCGTAAAAGGTGATAACAAAGATTTAGATGATGAATTAAATCAACTCCTTTTATATAAAGAAGAAAAGCAGACAGGTTATGTTGGTTTTACAAAACATGGTCAAGCATTTAAGGAACTATTTGGAAAACAAGTTGAAATAAAACATCCAACGATTGAAGAATTAATGATTTACCTTGAGAAAATGAAAGAAACTAATGATGTTGAAACTCAAAATAGAAATGGGTTGATGGCATGAAGCAACTAATAATAAGAAATTTTAAGTTAAGACGTTGGACACTTATCATTTATTTAGTGCTTATTGTTATTAATCCTATTTATACTCTATTTTTTTCAAAAACAAGCTATGGTTTCGTTGTATATACTCCACTTGCCATTACATTAATGATTATAAGCATTTTAGATTCAGGACAATTATTTAGAGTACATAGACGATTAGGTGGAAAAGAGTCGTATCTTTTTTATGAAAGCTTACCAATAACTAAGAAAGAATTGCTTAATGCAAATTATCTGACATGTATTATATTAACGATTTTAGGAACATTGATTATTGGATTATATAATTTTCAATCAACAAATATTCAGGTAAATGAGTTGCGTTATTCAACAGCACTTTCATTTTTAAGTGTAAATTTATTTAGCATTCCTATTGCCTTTAGTAAAAGTACAGAAAGAAAAAGAGAATATATTTCTTACACTGTTTATATTATTTTAATGGTACTTGCTATACCGATGGCAATTGCATTTATCTTTTTGACTATTAATTTATTCATTTTTCATAATGCACTTGATCCAAATGTATTTAATAAATATTTAAGTATTGGATTAGTTATTATAAGTGTGATTTGGCTAGTTATAAATTATTTTATTCAAATAGCACGTATTAATCGTCGCTAGAAAAAAGGAGGACTTTTATGAAATTAGAAAATATTACTAAAACATACGGTAATCATAATGTTTTAGACAATATAGATTTTGATTTTGGAGATAGCAAAATTGTAGGACTCATTGGTAAAAACGGTGTAGGTAAAACTACACTGATGAAAGTGATGAATGGAAATATTATTAATTACAAAGGTAAAGTTAATTTAAAAGATGATGAAAATATTGGCTATCTCATTGAACATCCAAAACTTTATGATAATAAAACAGGGCTTTATAATTTAAGACTCTTTGCTCAGGTGCTTGGTCAAGGATTTGATAAAGTATATTCAGATAAAATTATAGATGCTTTTGGTATGCGTCCCTATATTAAGAAAAAAGTTAAAAAATATTCAATGGGTATGAAACAAAAATTAGCGATTGCCGTATCATTAATGAACAAACCAAAATATCTTATTTTGGATGAACCTACGAATGGTATGGATCCAGATGGCTCAATCGATGTTCTAGAAACGATACAATCTTTAGTAAATGAATTAAATATGAAAATTCTTATTTCAAGTCATAAATTAGAAGACATCGAATTGATTTGTGATAGAGCTGTCTTTTTAAGAGATGGACATTTCGTTCAAGATGTCAATATGAAAGATGGTAGTGCAGAAGAAAGTACCTCTATTACGTTGGACAATGATGATTTTGATCAAGCGCTAAATTATTTACAAGAACATTTTAATGTTATTCATTCTTATAAACAAAATGGAGAAATTCTTATTAAAGCAGAACGAGATTATCGAACATTGCTTAAAGCGCTCGCACATATTAATGTGTATCCTAAATATATTGAAACACGTAAAAATTCGCTTCGAGATACGTACTTTAATATTAATCAAAGAGGTGACCATTAGATGAAGAGTTTACAATTAGTTAAATATGATATATTAAGTTTTTTTAAAAGTTATTTAACATATATCGCGCTTATATGTATCTGGGGTATCATCACAGCAATGACTGTACTATTAGCAAAAAATAATGATAAAGTCGATTATTCAATGATATTACCAATGGCAAATTGGATGTTTCTATTCTTTGGTTTACTCGTTGTTATTAAAACAATTACACGTGACTACTCTCAAGGAACGATTCAACTTTATATGAATAAAGTGAAAAATAGAGTAGGTTATGTGATAGCGAAAACGATTTCGATTATTATTTTTTCGTTCATATTTACACTTATCACGTATGTTACACTTTTAGTTATTCAGACTTTTACAGATGGTAAAAATTTAAATGGAGATAAATTCCTAACGAATATTTGGTTCTATCTTATCTTCTTACTATTTTTTGGACTATTATTATTCTTAATTACTTTAATTGTCCAAAAACCAGCAGTCATTTTTACATTAGGTATCTTTTTAGTGTTTATCGTACCATTTTTACAACCATTTTTAGGCTTAATCCCTGAATGGGGCGATAATATTCAAAAATCACTCAAATATATACCTTTTAGTTACTTAACAGAAAAATCATCATCAGGTAGTATTAAATTTACGAATTGGCAATGGTTCATTTCTATTGCATCTATTGTTATTTTATTTATCGCTGATGTACTTTATGCTGCTAAACGAGACATTTAAATTAATAACTTTTTAATAAAACTGGCGACGATACGTTCAATTTTTGTCGCCAGTTTTATTTGCATTGAAAGGTACTTTAATATTTTTTGAATATAATCATAGTTATGATATATTAAAAAAAATAAGTATATAAGTGGTGGTCCTATTGCATATTCAAAATAGATGGGTTATCTCAATTTTATTTATTGTCATTTCTTTATTAGTTGTACTAGGATTGACAATTTATAAAAATGAAAAAACGGTTGATTTAAGTGATGTAGAAATTAATCATTTAAAGCTTAATGAAACGTTTGATAACTCAGAATATAGTTTAAATAAGCATGTGAAATTAGATAGGTATGTTTTTTATAATCATAATAAATATAAAAATTTAACAATAAAAGTCAAGAAAAAACATCACAAAATTAAAGGAATTATCTTAGTTAAAGATACTTTTGTTAACACAAATTTTGATGTTCATATAGGTGACCCAATCGATGCTGTTATAGATAATCTAGGTTATAACTATGACAAAGATAAGGTAGGTAAAGGTTATGATGCTTTAGTGTATCTTGATAAAGATCATCACATGAAATTATCAATTTTATATAAAGATAATATTGTTAAGCGAATTGAATTCTTTAGTCGTTGATAGTTAATAAAAATAAATTTATGTTTTAAGAAAGTATGTGAAAGAGAAATGGATAAAATTACTTTTTTGAATGAACTGGAAACGGAACTTGATGATTTACCACGTAAAGAAAAAGATAAAGTTATGAATGAATATGAAGATATCTTTTATAATCAAGAAACAAAAGGCAAGACAGATGCTCAAATATTAGATGATTTGAAAAATCCTTATACTATTGGAAAAGAAATAAAAGCTAAAGAAGCAATTTCACATGCTAAAGTTACACCTAACTTTCGTAATATTGTAAAAGCTATTATGGCATCATTAAGTTTGGGCGTTATTTCTTTCTTCTTAATTGTTATCCCAATTATAATATTCTTAATATTTCTAGCCTTTGTTTTCGTCATTTCAATTGTGCTTATTTGTTTACCTATCTTATTAATTATTATTAGTATTCTTAAAGGTACTCCTGACTCTTTAAGTAATTTTCTTTATAGTATTTCTTATGCTGGTATAGGTATATTAGTGTTCGTTGCAATAATAAAAATTGTTCAGAATTTATATAAACTTGTTTTAAAATATTTATCATGGTATATAAAAATAATTAAAGGAAGAATCCAGTGATGAAAAAGTTAACAATAAGTGGATTAGTTATATTTGTTGTTTTTTTTCTAGCAGCAACGTTGGTATGGTTTGTTCATGATAAAGATATTTATAAACGATTGAAATATAATGAAACGTTTCATCAATCATCTATCTCCAAATTGAATATAGATAGTTATAGTTCTGATATCACTATTACTCAAGGTTCTTCATTTAGAGTGAAATATTACGGGGACAATAGTATAAAAGTGAACACTCAAAAAGACAGCTTAAATGTAAAAGAATCACGTTCTTCTAAAAGAGGATATAGTTTTAATTTAAACCCTTTTAAAAGAAGCAAGTTTAACATACATATAACCATTCCACCTGATAAATTAAAACAATTAAATATTGATGCTAAATTAGGAAAATTAAATATTAATAACATAGATATCAAAAAAGCTAGAATTAGAAAAGACGGAGAAAATTTAAATATCAAAGAAGCTAAACTTGATCATATTGATTATTATAGCGATCATGGAACAATTAATATTAAAAATAGTGATATTAAAAATAGTCAATTTAAAGTAATAAATTCTAATATTGTGGTTAATCATTGTACCTTGAAAAATGGGTTATTCATTACAAATGAAGGAAAGCTTGACTTTAAAAACATGCCAAGTCAAATTGATATGAAGAGCTCAAGTAAAAAAGGTGATATAAACATTGATTATAAAACCAAGCCTAAAGACACCTTGTTAAAACTACATCCAGGAATGGGTGACAATAATATCAAGAATCCTTATTTTAAAGATAGCAAAGTAGGTAAGAGTTATAATATTATAGAGTGTTATAACGTTAAAGGTGATATAAATATTAAATAGAATGAAAAAGATTAGATAAAACGTTGACTAATTAAATTTTAAAACGTTTATCTAATCTTTTTTCATTAATGCGTAGCAAATGTTAAATCAGTATCTAGCTTTCCAGTAAATTCTAGTACGTCAAGTTCTTGACCATCTAACCATGATTGAAAGTCGATAGATAGAGGGGGTCTGTTCTCACCTAATGTCATCCAAGCTTTTAAATGCTTAGGTTCATACATTGATGTATGAATCGTTCCTGACCAACTTTTAAATAACTTACTATAAATATTATATTTAGGATCATTAAAAAGTTTAAACGCAGTATATTTATCTATATCTTCTGAAGTTTGACTAATTGTGCGAGCAAGACGTTCTTTAGATTCTTTGGTATAGTTACGATTTTCATGTGTTAATATTTCAAAGTGATTAGTACAAACTTTATCATATCTAACATCAAATGAGCGTGGCGTAATTTCAACAATTGCATGATTTAAATGCTTATCCATTAAAATATAACTAAATGAACTTCTATGGGGTAACTCTTTTAGAAATTGAATTGCTTCTTTTACATCTTTACAATATTCTAAGACAAGTCGTCCTACCATATAACATACAAATCCATTTGCAGGATGCTTACGGTGCATAAAATTATATCCCATCACAAGACCTGCTTCATTCATACCATCCATACGACCAGTTACTCTAGAGGTTGGTCCTATTTGCGCGAGTCCACCATCATTTGGTTGATAAAGAAGATATCTGCCATCATATGTAGCAGGATGATAGTCATAATTACGAACCATATAATCTTTACCTTGAAAAACTGTACATCCACTTTCATTTAAATCAGTAAAACGATAGTGACCGAAATTTAAAATCATTTGTTTAGTCGGTAAATTTAATATCTCTTGCATTCCTAATAATTCTTCCCAGATTTCTGGTGCATACGTTTGGAAAATGCTATATGTTTCATTAACATCAATGTCAAAACGAGGTATACGCTTCTTCCATTCACGTTCTCTATTTTCTAGTAAGGGCGTCTGTTTTAACCACTGAGCAGTTTTGATACCTAAATCAAAATGTGATCCGCGAAAGGTCATAATATCTGACTTAACTTCTTGCATGAAAAATCCTCCTATCATTTGTTTTATTATTTATATTGAACAATAATTTATATTAAATTTAAAGTCTTATAATGTTTATTTATATATGATAGTAATTCACTGTGTAAATAAGACAAATGTCATTCATTATAAATAAAGAAAAAATATTTGATTTTTTAAAAATCTTTAATTTTAGGTTTGAAATAATATATAAAAAGGTATGTATTTAATCATAACGTTAACTATGTTAAAATGATTTAATGTAAACGTATTTATTTTAAGTACAGGGGTGAAACATAAATGTGGGATTTCATTAAAGGTTTATTTAAATTCTTATTAAGCTTTACAGCTATTACAGCACTAGTTGTTGGTGTAGTAGTAGTAGTATTTGGCTTTATTTTCAAAAAAGACTTTGAAGATATCGAAAGAAAAACAAAAGAAATCGTATCTGATATTGAAAGCAATAATGCTTAATGCAACGATGTACCATATACCAGTAATTTCATTTGAAGTTACTGGTTTTTTTTATTACTCTTAAATAAATACAATTGGCTAGTATAAATGTTAATAATATTGAATATAATGGAGGTATTAAAATGACAACCAAAGGTTATGTGGGGTCTTATACAAAAAAAGAAGGTAAGGGTATTTATATATTCGAACTTAATGAAGATAATGGAGAAATACAATCAGTAGATACAGGATATGATATCGAAGCATCGACTTATCTTGCTCAAACTGAACAATTTTTGTATGCAATTACTAAAGAGAATGAGGCATGTGGTGTGGCTGCATTTAAAAAAGACGAGAATGGACAGCTTACACTCATTAATAAATGTTTAGCTTCAGAGAATGGAACAGGGTGTTATATTTCTGTTTCTAGTGATCATAACTTCTTATTCGAAGCGGTTTATACTGCTGGAATAGCACGTATATATCAACTTAATCCAGAGACAGGCGAAGTGGTAAAATTAATTGAAGAGTTAGAACATAGTTATCCAACTGGAACACATGAGCGTCAAGATCATAATCATATTCATTTTATTAGAGAAACCCCTGACCATAAATATGTAGCTGTGACTGATTTAGGTGCAGATAAAATTGTAACATATACATTCGGAGTTGAAGGGTTTAAAGAACATGCAGTATCAAAATTCCATGCTGAAGATGGACCGCGTCATATTGAATTCCATAATAATGGGACATACGCGTATGTTGTTCATGAGTTATCTAATAGAGTAAGCGTTGTACAATATCATGATGGAAAATTTGAAGAAATTGAACGTCATTTAACGATTCCTGAAGATTTCACTGGAGAAACTAAATTAGCAGCTGTGAGACTATCTCATGATCAACAAAATCTATATATTAGTAATCGCGGACATGATAGTATAGCGATATTTACAGTAGTTGATGATGGAAAAGGAATTAACCCGGTTGAAATAGTAAAAAGCGGGGGAGAATTTCCAAGAGATTTTAATATTACTGAGTCAGATGAATACCTTGTATGTGCACATCAAGAAGGAAATTACGCGCTAACAGTATTTAGACGTGATACAAATAGTGGTATGTTGATTGCTACTGACAATCAGTATACCGCACCTGAAGGTGTATTTGTTGATTTCTTGAATTCATCGTTATAGATAAAAAATACCCTATAATGTAAACACTTGTAAAGTGAGCCATTATAGGGATTTTTTTATAAGTTTTTGAAAAATGTTCTAATATATTTGAATTTACCTTTATAAGGGGGATAGATAATACTCGAATCTAGTCGAGTAGATTTAAAAATATATGATTTCATATGACTAAATGTATCAAATGAATATTTGCCATGATATTCGCCAATTCCTGAAGCACCTACGCCACCAAAGGGTAAATTTGGGTTAGCTAAATGCATTAAAGTGTCATTGATTGCACCGCCACCAAATGACAATTCTTCTAGCACACAGTTCGTTGTATTTTCATCTTCACTAAATAAATATAAGCTTAGAGGTTTAGATTTACTTTGAATAATATCTATCGCTTCATTAAAATCATCGTAGACGATGATGGGTAATAATGGACCAAAAATTTCTTCTTCCATAATTTTAGATTGTGGAGTAATACCGTCTAAAATTGTAGGTTCGATATATTGTTCATTTTCATCCGTATGCCCACCAAAAATCACTTCATTACGATGTATTGCTAATAATTCAGAAAGTCGATTGAAATGTTTTGTATTAACAATACGTCCAAAATCAGGACTATTTTGAATATTTTTGCCATAGAATTCTTCAATAGATTGTTTAAATGATTGAATTAATTCATTTTTAACTTTTCTATTCACTAAAATGTAATCTGGTGCTACACAAGTTTGACCAGCATTGGTGAATTTACCAAAGCTAATACGATCACTTGCTACTTTAATATTAGCAGTTTCATCTACAATCACTGGTGATTTACCACCAAGTTCAAGTGTGACAGGAACTAAATTTTTACTTGCTGCTTCGTAAACAATTCGACCTACATTTTCGCTACCAGTAAAGAATATATAATCAAATGGAAGATTGATTAATGTTTGAGTTTCTTCAACGCCACCTTCAACGACAGCTACAAAATCGCTTGTAAATACATCCTCAATCACTTTTCGCACTACTTGTGCAACATGAGGAGTAAGTTCAGAAGGTTTAATGATGGCGTTATTACCAGCTGCTATAGCACCAATAAGAGGTTCGAATAAAAGTTGTACAGGATAATTAAAGGGACCGATAATTAATATTGTCCCATAAGGCTCAGGCTTAATATAACTCTTTGATGGAAACATAAATAGGGGTGTATCTACTTGCTTAGTTTTAGCCCAGTTTTTTAATTCTTTACGAGCTGTTTTTATACTTTTTAAAAGTATACCAATTTCAGTAGCATACGCTTCTACTGAACCTTTCCCTAAGTCTATTTTTAACGACTCTAATAATTCTGTTTCATGGTCTTTAATACTTTTACTTAATAGTTTTAATTGTTGTTTACGAAATTTGATATCTTTAGTTTGATGTGTTTTAAAAAACTGTTTACTTTCTTGAAATTGTTTTTCTATTAAATTCAATTGTAGTACCTCCTGTACAGTCAATCCCAATACCGTTATAGGTGTGATTGACTATATAATTTTAGTTAAATGTATCCAAGGTTAAAACATTTGAATGAATGATTAAAATAAATTAAAAAAAGGCTGAGAGTTAAGTAACCTACTATCTCAGCCTTATTATATATGAATTAAAATATGAATTATTTAGTTAAAATTTCAGTGATTTGAGGTACAACTTGTTTTTTACGAGAAACTACACCTGATAAGAAAGCCATACCATCATCTAATTGAACATTGAAGGCTTGACCAACTTTATCCTTTTCAGCCCCGACAACTAAAATTTTAGAATCACTGTTAATAATATCAGTGACAACTAATACAAATAAATCATATTTTTCGTTTGCACTTGTTTCTAACATTGCTTTTTCCAATTCATCTTTACGATTTAAGACTTCATCAATATCTACAGTATTGACTTGAGCAATACGAGTAACATAATCTCCCATATTAAATGATTTAGCATCCATATTTAATAACTCTTCAGCAGATTTATCAGTTGTTGAAGCACCTGCTTTCAACATTTCTAAACCATATTCATCTAAATCGACATTAGCAATGTCTTTTAATGCTTTAGCAGTATTTACATCTTCTTCAGTACATGTTGGAGATTTAAATAATAAACTATCTGAAATAATAGCTGAAATCATTAATCCAGCAATTTCAGGTTTAATCTTAAAGTTACGTTCTTTATACATTTTATAAAGAATTGTAGCAGTACAACCTACAGGTTCTGCACGATAGTATAAAGGACCTGCTGTTTCAAAGTTCGCAATTCTATGATGATCTACGACATTCACAATATTCGCTTTAGCAATAGTTTCAGCACTTTGTTGGAATTCATTGTGGTCAACTAAGATAACGTCTTGACCTTCTAAATCATCATTTAATAAAGTTGGTGCATCAACTTTAAAATGATCTAATGCATATTTTGTTTCAGCACTCACTTCACCTAAGCGATAAGGAGTTGCTTCAGAATTTCCAGTTTGTTGTTCAAAATCAGCCATGATAATAGCTGAAGATATTGCATCTGTATCCGGATTTTGATGTCCAAAAATATAAGTTTTTGTCATTGATTTATTCACCCTTAATTTTTAAATTTATCCTTATTTTAGCATGTTTTAATTGATAACTTCTACCTTTGCACCTAATGAGTTTTTAAAATGAGCTAAAGCGAACTGATGACCCTCTTCATTAAATGAGGCAACACCTTGTTCAGGGATAATAATATGATAGCCTAAATTATAAGCAGAAATTGCTGTATGGAGTACACATATATCAGTACATACACCTACAATTTCAACAGTATCAATATGTCTTTCTCTTAATAAACTATCTAAAGCAGTACCATAAAAAGAATCATAACGTCGCTTATCTAAATAATGTACAGTATCTTCATTTTTATATTTATCAAAAAATGATTTTACCTTACCATATAATTGACGACCTGAAGTGCCTTCAATGTTATGTGGTGGGAATAATTTAGTTTCAGGATGATACGGGTCTTCTTCAAAATGTAAATCCATCATGAAAAAGATATTATCATGTTGATGTTGATATTGATTGAGTCTTTCTACAATAAACTGTTCAATATCTTGGCCTGGTTTACCACAAGTTAATCGGCCGTCATCAGCGATAAAATCATAAGAATAATCTACAACAATCAATGCTTTGTTAGTCATAATAAACATCCCTTTCTTAATAAATGTTTGAATACCTTAAAAAATGTATAATATTAAATTATAAATATAGTATAGCTATACACCATTATGGTTACAAATATATTTAATAACAACATAAGATAGGGGATAAAAAATATTGATCAATGCACAGGATTTTGGTTTAAAAGGAAAACATAAACGAAGAGATACTAAAGCTATACAAAAAGCACTTAATGCCGCAAGATACGGAGAACATACAGTTTATATACCATCTGGGACTTATTATATTAGTAAAGCATTAGTGATATATGATCATACCACTTTAATATTAGAAGATGATACCATCTTGCAGCGTCACTCGAGAGATGCATTGTTAAAAAATGGTAAAAAATTTGGTTTCTATCATGGATATCAAGGAAATGGGCATATTAAAATAAAAGGTGGTATATTTGATATGAACGGTTCAAAGTACCCCTACAATAATACCGCAATGTCTATAGGTCATGCTGAAGATATCGAGTTAATAGATATTACAGTACTTGATGTTGTAGGTGGACATGCACTAGATGCTTGTGGAATCAATGGTTTATATATTAAGAACTGTAAGTTTAAAGGCTTTTTTGATGTAAATGGTGATCGCTCATTTTCTGAAGCAATTCAATTAGACATTCAAGTGCCTGGGTCATTTCCTAAATTTGGTACGACTGATGGCACGATTACCAAAAATGTTGTCATTGAAGATTGCTATTTTGGAAATTCAAACCAATATAAAATGCAAGCTTGGAATAGAGCGATAGGCTCTCATGCCAGTCGTTATAATTGCTTTTACGAAAATATTCATATAAGGAATAATGTGTTTAACGGAATGAATGAATATGCATTAACTCCGTTAAAATCAAAGACAATGTTTATCTCAAATAATACCTTTATAAATTGTAATGGTGGTATTCGTTTTCTTGGAGTTAAAGATGGAAAAAATGCGGCTGATGTTTCTACAGGACAAGTTCAAAAGACTCAAGCTGGAGATAATTTGACTGTAACCGGTAATCATTTCGAAGGAGAAATGAAAAGAGATGCTATACACGTGAGAAGTTATAATAATGTAAAACATACTAATGTTTTTATTGCAGGTAATTCGTTTAATCATTCGACACAAAGATTACATTTAGAAGATATTTCTAATTTGACATTTAATCAAAATGATAAAGTTAAAGTTAAAAAAATTAATATTGATTAGTATTTAATTTAAAAAAGGTATAATTATAGATGAAAAATAAATGATACGCGCTTTATTATGATATATAATAAAGCGTTTTCTTTTATGTTATAATATCATTATATATTTTCAAAAAAGTCAGATTTCTATGAGGCTTGTTTGCAATATAATAGGTATCAAATCAACTTTGTTGAGATGATGCCATATTTCTAAAAATAGAATATATTAAGTTAAGTTTCTAATTTTAAAGGGGGAGAATTAGATGACTAAACAATCAGGTTTTCGAAGAAATGCACAATACTTAACATTTTTTTCTAAAAAAGATCATACAAATCAATCTTATTCTATGGGGCAATTATTGGGGCTCATTTTAGGACCGTTATTGTTTGTTCTTATCTTATCATTCTTTCATCCAGTAGAACTTCCTTTCAAGGGGGTATATGTTTTAGGAATTACGGTGTGGATAGCTATTTGGTGGATTACAGAAGCGATACCAATTGCTGCAACGAGTTTTTTACCACTCATACTTTTGCCTTTAGGACATGTACTTTCGCCTGAACAAGTCTCTTCTGAATATGGTAATGATATTATCTTTTTATTTTAGGTGGTTTTATTCTTGCAATTGCTATGGAAAGATGGAATTTACATACACGTGTAGCTTTAACTATTATTAGATATATTGGCGCAAGCACGAGTAAAATATTATTAGGCTTCATGATTGCTACAGGATTCCTATCAATGTTTGTATCAAATACAGCGGCTGTTATGATAATGATACCTATTGGTTTAGCAATTATTAAAGAAGCGAATGAGTTGAAAGATGATGACGTTAAATCAGATAGTATTTCGAAGTTTGAAAAATCACTTGTCTTAGCTATTGGTTATTCTGGGACCATCGGAGGATTAGGTACACTTATTGGAACACCGCCACTCATTATACTAAAAGGACAATTTGAACAACATTTTGGACAAGAAATTAGCTTTGCTAAATGGATGATTGTTGGTATTCCTACAGTCATTATTTTAATAGCATTAGCATGGGCTTATTTAAGATTTATCGCATTTAGACATGATTTGAAGTATTTACCAGGTGGTCAAACATTGATTGAAGATAAACTCAATCGTCTTGGTAAAATGTCTTATGAAGAAAAAGTGGTTCAAGCTATTTTTATTCTTGCAAGTTTACTATGGATAACAAGAGAATTTATTTTAAAAAATTTTTCAATAACATCTGAAGTTGCAGACGGTACAATTGCAATATTTATTTCTATTTTACTTTTTATATTTCCGGCTAAAAGTAAAGAAAAGCATAAGCGAATTATTGATTGGGAAGTGGCAAAAGAATTACCATGGGGTGTACTTATATTATTTGGTGGAGGCTTAGCTTTAGCAAAAGGAATTTCAGAAAGTGGTTTAGCAAAATGGCTAGGTGAGCAACTAAAAATGTTAGATGGGATGCATCCACTAGTAATAGTTATTGTCATTACAATATTTGTGTTATTTTTAACAGAAGTGACTTCAAATACAGCAACTGCTACAATGATTTTACCTATTCTTGCTGCGCTATCTGTAGCAGTAGGTGTACATCCAATGTTATTAATGGTACCCGCAGCTATGGCAGCAAACTGTGCTTACATGTTACCAGTAGGAACACCCCCAAATGCTATTATATTTGGATCAGGTAAGTTGAGTATTAAAGAAATGGCTAAAGTAGGAGTTTGGGTTAATTTAATTTCTGCAGTGATTATTATAGTAGTTGTTTATTTCTTAATGCCATATATTTTAGGATTTGATATTTCTGATACATTAAATTTAAAATAAAATTAAATATCTTGAAATCATATATTTATTATGTATGTTTTATCTTAATATTTTAAATAAATATATAAAAAGAGCCTGGGACATCATGAGTTCATGAGTGGTCCTAGGCATTTTTAATATGATGCGGCTAGGTTTTCAGAATGAAAGGATACATTCAACACAAATATTGTCCACTCCCTTTTATTGACGATGAAAAGCACCAATAATTTTCACTGAAAAATCTAATGTTTCTAATATTGATATAACTTTATTCAAATTATCTGATAGCCCGGTATCTGCTTGTACGAAGAAGCGGTACATACCCAGTTGAGTTTTCAGTGGTCTTGATTCAATCCATGATAAATTAATATCAAATAATGCAAATGTAGTCAGTATACTTGCCAGTAATCCAGCTTTGTCATACTTAGGGGTAATTAATAGCATTGTGTTATTCGTTTTAGACTCAAAGTCATTATCATTTTTTATGACTAAAAAACGTGTAACATTATGCGGGTAATCTTGAATATTACTCTCTATAGCAGTATATCCGTACATTTCACCACTACCTACAGGGACAATGGCTGCTACATCCGAGGAGATTTTTTCTAATCCTTGAATCGTACTGTCAACATAATCGTAAGAAAATTGATGTTTTTGAATGTATTGGCTTGTTTGACTGATGGCTGGTGCGATAGAGTATACCTTTTTTATATTTTCTATCTTTGAGTCCCTTGTCGCATATAAACCAAAATTAATATCTAAATGTATTTCCCCATGTGCAAAAACATGTTGTTGAGCTAGTGCATCTGCCACAATGTTTATAGTTCCTTCAATTGAATTTTCTATGGGTACAATTGCTACAGATTGAGCGTCACTATTTACTGACTTAATGACTTCATATAAATTAGACTTTGGTATGAAGTTAAAGTTATCTTTTGAAAAATATTTTTTAGCAGCTAAATATGAAAATGTACCTTCGGGACCTAAATAATATAAATGCATGATGAATTGTCACCTCATGAATCTTGTACATTAGTGGAATGGACATTTCATCGGTGTCGCTTTTTTATAATGGAAATTAGGATCTTTAATAATATTTTTGTATCCATGATGGTAATTAGCAGTTAACGTTGGCGATAACGGTGGGGCTAACCATGACCATTTTCCAGTAACATTACGATGATGCTGTTCCTCTTTTTCTTCAAATAATTCAAATTGTTTAGCAGCAGTTAAGTGGTCAACAATAGAAACACCCTGTGATTTAAAAGAGTGATAAACTGCATAATTTAATTCTACTAATGTACGATCTTTATTAAATGAATTATTTTTAAGTGTACCAAATTCAAATGTTTCTGCAACTTTTTCAAGCAAATTATAGCGGTAAGTATCAGTAAAATTACGAACTGCAATTTCAGTGACCATATACCAACCATTAAAAGGAGCAGTTGGATATGTAATTCCACCTATTTTCAAATCCATATTAGAAATAATAGGAACACCATACCATTTTAAATGTAAATCTTTCAGCTTTGGAAATTGATCATGTTCTATATCTACTTCTTTAATCAATGAAGCTGGAAATTCATGATATTTTATAGGTGAATTTGGTAATTGATAAATAAGAGGAAGCACGTCAAAGTCTGTACCTTTGCCTTTCCATCCCAAATGATTAGCTAATTGTGTTATCTCGCGTTCTGATGGATCGCCTTTATCTTCATATCCTGCGTAACGTATTAATTGATTGTTATATATTTTAGGTGCATCAGTTGAAGAAAATATAGTGATATATGGTTTGATTTTACCGCCATTTGTTGCTTTGTTTAAATGATTATGAAGCGCATCTAAGAAATGTTGTTCTGTATAAATATCTCGTGCATCCACAACATTTAACGATTCCCAAAATAAGCGTCCGACACATCGATTGGAATTACGCCATGCCATTTTAGCACCATAATTTAGTTCTTCATAAGTATGTGTATAGGTACCTGTTTGATTGATTTCTTTTTCTATCTCAGTGATACGTTTAGAAATAATATGATTTGAGTAATTTAATTCACCATACATAGTTTGTATAAATTTTTTAGCTTCTTCTAATAGCATATAAACACCTCAATAGTATTATAAGCGAGTAACTGATATAACACATACAATAAATACTTATGTCATGAATTTGTCGAATTAAAAAAAATTAATTTTTAAATTAAAGACTATTATCGAAAATACTCACTATTATTGAATTGTGATAAAATATACAAAAAGGTTGTTAGGAGAGATGAGAGTGTATCGTTACGAAGATGATAGTTTAATGTTACATAATGATTTATATCAAATAAATATGGCAGAAAGTTACTGGAATGATGGTATTCATGAAAGAAATGCAGTGTTTGATTTGTATTTCAGAAATATGCCATTTGGAAGTGGATATGCTGTTTTTAATGGGTTGAAAAGAATGATTCAATTTATAGAAAACTTCCATTTTAGTGATTCTGATATCGAATATTTACAATCAATAGGATATAAAAATGATTTTTTAAAATATCTTAAAAATTTGAAATTTACAGGGAATATTCGCGCGATGCAAGAAGGGGAATTGTGTTTTGGGAATGAACCATTATTACGAGTAGAAGCGCCATTAATTCAAGCTCAACTTATTGAAACAATTTTACTTAATATTGTAAATTTTCATACGCTTATTACAACGAAAGCTAGTAGAATTCGTCAAGTTGCACCACAAGATACGTTAATGGAATTTGGTACACGACGTGCACAAGAAATTGATGCCGCAGTTTGGGGAGCACGTGCAGCATATATTGGTGGGTTTGATTCAACAAGTAATGTCCGAGCAGGTAAATTATTTGGTATTCCAGTTTCTGGAACTCATGCTCATGCACTCGTTCAAACATATGGTGATGAGTATAAAGCATTTAAGATTTATGCAGAACGACATAAAAATTGTGTGTTTTTAGTAGATACGTTCCACACTTTAAAATCTGGGGTACCAACTGCAATTAAAGTTGCAAAAGAATTAGGAGATTCCATTAATTTTATAGGTATAAGATTAGATTCTGGTGACATTGCATATTTATCGAAAAAAGCTCGTCGTATGCTTGATGATGCAGGCTTTAAAGACGCAAAAATCATTGCTTCAAATGATTTAGATGAGCAAACAATTACCAGTTTAAAGGCACAAGGTGCAAAAGTAGATTCTTGGGGTGTAGGGACTAAATTGATCACGGGTTATGATCAACCAGCCTTAGGAGCAGTTTATAAACTTGTCGCTGTTGAAAATAATAAGGGTGAATATGTAGATCGTATCAAGCTATCAAATAATGCGGAAAAAGTTACTACGCCTGGTAAGAAAAAAGTATATCGTATTATTAATACTAAAACTGGCAAGGCTGAAGGTGACTATATCACGCTTGAACATGAAAATCCTAATAAAGAAAAACCATTAAAGATGTTCCATCCAGTTCATACTTATAAAATGAAACATGTTAAGCATTTTGAAGCGGTTGATTTACATCATTCAATTTTCGAAAATGGTAAGTTAGTTTATGACTTACCAAGTGAAAAAGAAACTCAAGATTATTTAAAACAATCATTATCACGATTGTGGGAAGAAAATAAACGTTATTTAAATCCACAAGAATATCCAGTAGATTTAAGCACAAGTTGTTGGAATAATAAACAAAAGCGCATTCTTGAAGTGGCAGAACATGTTAAGGAAATGGAGGAAGACAATGACTAATTTACAAGATATTGTAGTAAAAGAAATGAAAGTAAAAAAACATATTGATAGTCAACAAGAAATTCGTGAGATTATCCAATTTATAAAAAATTATGTTCAATCACATACATTTATTAAGTCATTAGTACTTGGTATATCTGGTGGTCAAGATTCTACACTTACTGGTAAATTAGCGCAATTAGCAGTTGAAGAACTCCGTAAAGAAGGAAGAGAATGCCAATTTATAGCAGTTAAACTTCCCTATGGTAAACAAAAGGATGCTGATGAAGTAGAAGATGCACTTCATTTTATTCAACCTGATGAAGTGATTACAGTTAATATTAAACCAGCAGTAGATCAAAGTGTAGCATCATTGAAAGAAGCGGGTATTGAACTTACAGATTTCCAAAGAGGAAATGAAAAAGCAAGAGAGCGCATGAAAGTACAATTTTCTATTGCTTCAAATCGTAGTGGTATTGTTTTAGGAACGGACCATTCAGCTGAAAATATCACAGGTTTTTATACTAAATATGGTGATGGTGCTGCTGACATTGCACCTATCTTTGGACTAGATAAACGCCAAGGTAGACAGCTTTTAGAATATTTAGAAGCGCCAACACATTTATATGAAAAAGTGCCTACTGCTGATTTAGAAGATGATAAACCTCAATTACCTGATGAGGAAGCATTAGGGGTAACTTATAATCAAATTGATGACTACTTAGAGGGCAAAGAAGTACCAAGTGATGCAAAAACAACGATAGAGAATCATTATGTTAAAAATGCACATAAAAGAGAATTGGCATATACTCGCTATACTTGGCCTAAACATTCACATACAAAAGAATAAATGAATACGTTAATAATTAAATGATTTAATTACTATTAGTTTTTAGTGACAAAATTATTTGTGACTGATAAAATTATTTCGAATTTTAGTTAAATGAAATGAGGAATAATATGTCAGTAATTACGTCAAATCCATGGATAATGGTATTAGCGATATTCATCATTAACGTTGTTTATGTTACATTTCTTACAATGCGTACGATTTTAACGTTAAAAGGATATCGTTATATGGCAGCAGTAGTAAGTTTTCTTGAAGTTTTAATATATGTTGTTGGATTAGGGCTAGTGATGTCTAGTTTAGATCAAATTCAAAATATTATTGCATATGCCTTTGGATTCTCAATAGGTATCATTGTTGGAATGAAAATTGAAGAAAAGCTTGCATTAGGCTATACAGTTGTAAACGTAACATCTGCAGAATACGAGCTTGATTTACCTAAAGAGTTACGAAATTTAGGTTATGGTGTTACTCACTATGAAGCACATGGTAGAGATGGAAGTCGAATGGTAATGCAAATTTTAACACCTAGACGTTATGAACGAAAATTAATGGAAACTGTTCGTAGTTTAGATGAAAAAGCATTTATCATTGCGTATGAACCTAGAGCCATTCACGGTGGATTCTGGACTAAAGGTGTTCGAACTAAGAAAGTAAAAGCATATGAAGTAGAAGAAATAGAAAGTGTTGTGGAACATAGTGAAGTTCAAGGTAAATGAAAATGAAACTATTTCAGATTGTATTGCACGTATGAGAAAAGAAGGATACATGCCAGTCAGACGTATTGAAAAACCTGTTTACTTTGAAGATAAACAAGGAAATATAAAGATATTACGACAAGATATTCAATTTGTTGGTAAGAAAATCGAAAACGACATTTAATAACTGCTCATATATAGGTCTTTGACACTTTAGAAGTCAGAGACCTTTTAATATTTTTATAAAGTTCGTAAACCTATATTCAATTAGAATAAAAAATCTTTATACTTTTAGTATAGAATCTGTTAAACTATAAATATAGAGTTAAATACGAACTATTTTACTTAAAAACGATTTAATGTACAGCTTTTTATAAAAATAATTACATAAGATAGGAGTTTAATAATGATTGAACGTTATTCAAGAGAAGAAATGTCTAGTATTTGGACAGACCAAAATAGATATGAAGCATGGTTAGAAGTGGAGATTCTTGCTTGTGAAGCTTGGAGCGAATTAGGGTATATTCCTAAGGACGATGTAAAAAAAATTCGTGAAAATGCTAAAGTTGATGTCAATCGTGCAAAAGAAATTGAACAAGAAACACGTCATGATGTAGTAGCATTTACAAGACAAGTATCTGAAACACTTGGAGAAGAACGTAAATGGGTTCATTATGGATTAACTTCTACAGATGTTGTAGATACTGCATTAAGTTATGTAATTAAACAAGCGAATGAAATTATTGAAAAAGATATTGAACACTTTATTAAAGTACTTGAAGAAAAAGCTAAAAAATACAAATATACATTAATGATGGGTCGTACACACGGTGTTCATGCTGAGCCAACTACTTTTGGCGTAAAAATGGCATTATGGTATACAGAAATGAAACGTAATTTAAAACGTTTTAAAGAGGTACGTAAAGAAATTGAAGTTGGGAAAATGAGTGGTGCAGTAGGAACATTTGCCAATATCCCTCCTGAAATTGAAAGTTACGTTTGTAAACATCTTGGAATTGACACAGCCCCTGTATCAACTCAAACACTTCAACGTGATCGTCATGCTTATTACATTGCAACTTTAGCGTTAATTGCGACATCATTAGAAAAATTTGCTGTAGAAGTTCGTAATTTACAAAAAACTGAAACGAGAGAAGTTGAAGAAGCATTTGCAAAAGGTCAAAAAGGATCATCAGCAATGCCGCATAAACGTAATCCAATCGGTTCAGAAAATATTACAGGTATTTCAAGAGTGATTCGTGGTTATATTACGACTGCTTATGAAAATGTCCCATTATGGCATGAACGAGACATTTATCATTCTTCTGCAGAGCGAATTATGTTACCAGATGTAACAATTGCTTTAGACTATGCTTTAAACAGATTTACTAATATTATCGACCGTTTAACAGTATTTGAAGATAATATGAGAAATAATATCAATAAAACATTTGGTCTTATTTTCTCACAACGCGTTTTACTTGCATTGATTAATAAAGGTATGGTTCGTGAAGAAGCATACGATAGAGTACAACCTAAAGCAATGAAATCTTGGGAAACTAAAACACCTTTCCGTGAACTTATAGAACAAGATTCAACCATTACAAATGTTTTATCTAAAGAAGAATTAGACGAGTGTTTTGATCCAAAACATCATTTGAACCAAGTTGATACCATTTTTAAACGTGCTAATTTAGAATAAGTTTACTAATATAGTTTTAGTATTTTCAATTGAAATAACTACACTTTAATTAATTAATACGTTAAAATATAGTTATATTTAATTTGAAAATAGGGGTTGCTTGAGATGCAAATTGAAAAATTAAGAGGAGAAGCATTGGATGAATTATTTGATGCCATCTTAACACTTAAAGATAGAGAAGAATGTTATCAATTCTTTGATGATTTATGTACAGTCAATGAAATTCAATCTTTATCTCAAAGACTTCAAGTTGCTAAAATGATAAAGCAAGGTTTTACTTATGCAACTATAGAAAAGAAATCTGGTGCATCAACAGCTACGATATCTAGAGTTAAACGCTCACTGCAATGGGGTAATGATGCGTATACAATGATTTTAGATAGATTAAATGTTGAAACAAAAGAATAAATAAAGAGAGACAATTGCTTAGCTAAAAATAGCAATTGTCTCTTTTTTGTGAATATAATTTTTACAATTTATACTAGTATAAACTTAGTGTATTGATTTAGAATTGCAAAGGTAAAAATGCTATAATTTAGTGTATGTTAAAAGAAGGAGTTATGGATAATGTATGACATTAGAAAGTGGCAGCATGTATTTAAACTTGATCCTGCCAAAGAGATTAGCGACGAAAATTTAGAAGCCTTATGTATGTCAGATACTGATGCCATCATGATTGGTGGGACAGACGATGTAACTGAAGATAATGTCATTCATCTTATGAGTAGAGTTAGAAGATATCCATTACCTTTAGTACTAGAAGTTTCAAATTTAGATAGCGTAATGCCTGGCTTTGACTTTTATTTTATACCTTCAATATTAAATAGTAATGATGTGACGTATCATAATGGTTTGCTTCATAAAGCATTAAAACAATATGGTCATATGATTAATTTTGAAGAAGTGATGCTTGAAGGGTATGTCGTTCTTAATCCAGATAGTAAAGTAGCCAAACTTACGCAATCAAATACTCAGTTAGATGTTGAAGATATTGAAGCTTATGCTCAACTCGTTGAAGAAATGTATAAGTTGCCAATTTTGTATTTAGAATATAGTGGTACATATGGAGATAAAGATATCGTCAAAGCCGCTTCCCAAATGTTAACCCATACACAATTATTTTATGGTGGCGGTATTAGTTCTTTAACTGAAGCTAAAGAAATGAAAAACTATGCCGATACAATTATTGTAGGTAATATTATATACTCAGATATTAAAAAAGCTTTAAAAACTGTAAAAATAAAGAAGGAGTCGAAATAATGAATGCTCTAGTAAGTAATATGAATAAAGAACAAAGTGAAGCAGTTAGAACGACAGAAGGTCCTCTGCTTATCATGGCTGGCGCAGGTTCAGGTAAAACAAGGGTGTTAACACATCGCATAGCCTACTTATTAGATGAAAAAGATGTTTCTCCGTATAACATTTTAGCTATTACCTTTACTAATAAAGCTGCAAAAGAAATGAAAGAGCGTGTGGAACACTTGGTTGGTGAAGAAGCTCAAGTGATTTGGATGTCAACATTCCATTCAATGTGTGTAAAGATTTTAAGAAGAGATGCAGATCGTATTGGCATTGAACGCAACTTTACCATTATTGACCCAACTGATCAAAAATCTGTAATTAAAGATGTACTTAAAAATGAAAATATTGATAGTAAACGTTTTGAACCGAGAATGTTTATTGGTGCCATCAGTAATTTAAAAAATGAATTGAAAACGCCCGAAGATGCGATGAAAGAAGCAAATGATTTTCATTCACAAATGGTTGCAACAGTATATAGTGGATATCAACGTCAACTGTCTAGAAATGAAGCATTGGATTTTGATGATTTAATCATGAAAACGATTCGTTTATTTGAACGTGTACCAGATGCATTAGAATACTATCAAAATAAATTTCAATACATCCATGTAGATGAGTATCAAGATACAAATAAAGCACAATATACACTTGTTAAATTACTTGCAAGTAAATTTAAAAATTTATGTGTTGTAGGTGATTCTGATCAATCAATATATGGATGGCGTGGTGCAGATATTCAAAATATATTATCTTTCGAGGAAGACTATCCTGAAGCAAAGACCATTTTCCTAGAACAAAATTATCGATCAACAAAAACCATTTTAACAGCTGCAAATGAAGTGATTAAACATAATACTGAACGGAAGCCTAAAGGGTTATGGACCGCAAATAATGGTGGAGAAAAGATTAAATATTATGAAGCGATGACTGAACGTGACGAAGCAGAATATGTAGTTCGTGAAATTATTAAACATCGTAAGTCTGGAAAAGACTATAATGATATGGCAATTTTGTATCGAACAAATGCACAATCACGTGTGTTAGAAGAAACATTTATGAAATCAAATATTCCTTATACGATGGTTGGAGGCCAAAAGTTCTATGATCGTAAAGAAATCAAAGATCTATTAAGTTATTTAAGAATAGTAGCAAATAGTAATGATGATATTAGTCTTCAAAGAATTATTAATGTTCCTAAAAGAGGGATAGGACCATCATCAGTTGATAAAATTCAACGATATGCACTAGATAACAATATTAGTATGTTTGATGCATTAGGAGAAGTGGATTTTATAGGGCTCTCTAAAAAAGTGACTCAAGAATGTATACAATTTTATGAAATGGTTCAAAACTTAATTAAAGAACAAGAATTTTTAGAAATTAGTGAGATTGTTGAGGAAATACTTGAAAAATCAGGATATCGTCAAATGTTAGAACATGAACAAACAATTGAATCACGTAGTCGTCTTGAAAATATTGATGAATTTATGTCTGTACCTAAAGACTATGAAAAAGATACACCTTTAGAAGAACAATCATTGATTAACTTTTTAACTGATTTATCACTTGTCGCAGATATTGATGAAGCACAAATTGATAGTGGTGTAACGTTAATGACCATGCATTCTGCAAAGGGATTAGAGTTCCCAATTGTATTCTTAATGGGTATGGAAGAATCACTTTTCCCTCATATTAGAGCAATTAAAAGTGATGACGAACATGAGATGGAAGAAGAAAGACGAATTTGTTATGTAGCCATCACACGTGCAGAAGAAGTGTTATATATTACACATGCAACTTCTCGTATGTTATTTGGACGTTCACAAGCAAATCTACCATCACGCTTCTTAAAAGAAATACCTGAAGAATTATTAGAAACACCAGCAAAATCAAAACGACAAACAATCACTTCTAAGTCAACGACACCGTCAAAACGTGGTTTTAGTAAACGTACGACTTCTACTAAAAAACAAGTATCTGCTTCAGATTGGAAGGTAGGAGATAAAGTGACACATAAATCATGGGGCGAAGGTATGGTGAGTAATGTAAGTGAAAAAAATGGCTCTGTTGAATTAGATATTATATTTAAATCTGAAGGTCCTAAGCGTTTATTAGCTCAATTTGCGCCTATCGAAAAAAAGGAGGATTAGTAAATGGATAACATTCAAAATCGTGTCAATGAACTGCATGATTTATTAAATCAATATAGTTACGAATATTATGTAAAAGATAATCCATCTGTACCTGATAGTGAATATGACAAATTATTACGTGAATTAATTGACATTGAAAATGCACATCCTGAACTAAAAACTGACGATTCTCCAACAGTTAGGGTTGGTGGAGAAGCTCAATCATCATTTGAAAAAGTAAATCACGAAACACCTATGCTTAGTTTAGGTAATGCTTTTAATGAAGAAGAATTAAGACGTTTTGATGAACGTATTCGAGAACATATTGGTAAAGTGGAATATATGTGTGAGCTAAAAATTGATGGTTTAGCAGTTTCTTTAAAGTATGAAGATGGACGATTTGTGCAGGGATTAACGCGAGGAGATGGTACCACAGGAGAAGATATTACAGAAAATCTACGTACTATTCATGCGATTCCTCTTAAAATTAAAGAACCTTTAAATGTCGAAGTTCGTGGAGAAGCATATATGCCACGTCGTTCCTTTATGAGATTGAATGATGAGAGAGAAAAAAATGAAGAACAACCATTTGCTAATCCACGTAATGCAGCAGCAGGTTCTTTAAGACAATTAGATCCTAAATTAGCTGCTAAACGTAAACTAAGTGTCTTTTTATATAGTGTAAATGATTTTACAGATTTTAACGCTACTACTCAAAGTGATGCATTAGATGAATTAGATCGTTTAGGTTTTAAAACTAATCATGAACGTGCACGCGTAGAAGATATAGAGGGTGTACTAGAATATATTAAAAAGTGGACTAAACAACGTGAACAGTTATCTTATGATATTGATGGAATTGTTATTAAAGTGAATGATCTTGATCAACAAGACGAAATGGGATTTACTCAAAAATCTCCACGTTGGGCAATAGCTTATAAGTTTCCAGCCGAAGAAGTTGTCACAGAACTTAAAGATATTGAATTAAGTATAGGACGTACTGGCGTCGTTACACCGACAGCCATTTTAGAACCTATTCGTGTTGCGGGTACTACAGTTTCAAGAGCATCGCTTCATAATGAAGATTTGATTAAAGAACGTGATATTAGAATCGGTGATAGCGTTATAGTGAAAAAAGCTGGAGATATTATTCCTGAAGTCGTAAGAAGTATTATTGACCGTCGTCCAAATGATGCAAAACCATACCGTATGCCAACGCATTGTCCAAGTTGTGGTCATGAATTAGTGCGTATTGAAGGAGAGGTTGCGCTTAGATGTATCAATCCAAAATGCCAAGCTCAACTTGTGGAAGGATTGATTCATTTTGTTTCTCGACAAGCGATGAATATAGACGGACTAGGAAATAAAATTATTCAGCAACTGTATCATCATCAACTTATTAAAGATGTAGGTGACATTTTCTATTTAAATAAAGAAGATTTATTGCCTTTAGAACGAATGGGTACAAAAAAAGTAGAAAACTTATTAAGCGCTATTGAACATGCAAAACAAAATTCTTTAGAACATTTATTATTTGGTTTAGGTATACGACATCTTGGCGCCAAAGCAAGTCAAATTTTAGCAGAGAAATTTGAAACCATGGATCGTTTACTTAAAGTGACAGAAGAAGAACTGATAGCGATTCATAATATTGGAGATAAATTAGCACAATCTGTAGTAACGTATCTAGATAATGAGGATATTAAAGCACTTATTGAAAAATTAAAAGATAAAAATGTCAACATGACATATAAAGGTGTTAAATCCTCTGAAATTGAAGGACATCCAGAATTTCAAAATAAGACTATTGTTCTTACTGGAAAATTACAACAAATGACACGTAAAGAAGCAACAACATGGTTAGAAATGCAAGGTGCTAAAGTAACAAGTAGTGTAACTAAAAGTACAGATTTAGTAATAGCTGGTGAAGATGCTGGCTCAAAATTGTCTAAAGCTGAACAATTTGATACAGAAATATGGTCCGAATCACAATTTATTGAAAAACAAAATGAAATATCAGAATAGAGGAGAACGTAATGAAGCGGTTATTATTATTAGTTATAACGTCGCTTATGATATTGACAGCGTGTGGCAATGGGAATGATAAAAATAGTCAGTCAAATAATAAGCAACAAGAACAAAATTCAAATAATGTAAAAACAGTTGCCACTGATCAAGAAGTTCAAGGAGATAATTATCGTACAATCTTACCATTTAAAGAAAGCCAAGCTCGTGGAGTATTACAAGATAATATGGCTAATAGCTATAACGGTGAAGATTTCGAAAATGGTTTATTACATCTAAGTAAGTCTGTATTTCCAACTGATAATTTTTTATATCAAGATGGGCAGTATTTAGACAAAAATACAGTTAACGCATATTTAAATCCCAAGTATTCTAAAGACGAAATTGATAATATGAGTGAAAGTGAAAAGGAATCAAAAAAAGCTACTGAAAATTTAGGTCTTAATCCATCACATGATGGAGAAACTAAACCAGAAAAAATAGCAGAAAGTTCTCCTGCTTATTTATCTAATATCTTAGAACAAGATTTTTATGATACAAATGATACAAAAGGAAAAACAATTAAAGGCATAACAATTGGTCTTGCTATGAATAGTGTCTATTATTATCAAAAAGAAAAAGATGGAGAAACATATAGCAAATCGCTAGATAATAAAGAAATTGAAAAACAAGGTAAAGCAATGGCTCAAGAGTTACTTACACGCCTTAGAGCAAATAAAGATTTGAAAAATATTCCAATTCACTTTGCAATATATGTTCAATCGAGTCAAGATGCAATTACGCCAGGACACTTTATTGCTAATACTACTGTTGATGACAAACAAACTAAAATTAATAAATGGAATAAAATTGATGAGATTTCAGCACTTTTACCTTCAACAGAAGCAGAAAAATATGACAAAAATCTAAATAATAATTTTAAGCAATTTAATGATGATCTTCAATCTTATTTCTCTAATTTTACTCAAGCAATTGGAAAAGTGAAATTTGTAGATAAGAAACCTAATAAACTAGTGATTGATTTGCCAATCGATTACTATGGTCAAGCTGAAACAATAGGAATTACACAATATGTAACAGAACAAGCTAAGAAATATTTTGATAATATAGATAGTTACGAAATTCGTATAAAAGATGGTAACAATTCAAGAGCACTTATTAGTAAAACAAAAGATGATAAAGACCCACAAGTCCATATTTATAGTAATTAATCAAAAAGAGGTTGTGACACGTCGTGTCACAGCCTCTTTTTAATATTCAATAAATTAATTTATTTTTCGCGAACAATGGTTTTAACTTGATTTAACTGTTGTTCAATAGAATAGTTTGATTTATAGGTGAAGATGCTAACAAGGTATGTAACGATTACACTACTAATAAAACCAGGTATAATTTCATACATACCAAATAGTTCATTAATATTAGCAAGTGGTTTAACCCAGACAATCCAAATAATGACTACGAGAGCTCCAGCAATCATACCACTTATCGCACCCGCACGTGTTAGTTTTTTCCAATATAAAGAAAAAAGAACAAGTGGACTAAACGCTGCACCAAAACCAGCCCAAGCATTTCCGACTAGGTTTAATATAGTGTCATTAGGAGACCAAGCAATAGCAAGAGCTACAATGGCCACAGCTAACACAGATAATCTGCCTACAAGTACAAATTCTTTTTGATGTGACTGAGCATGTTCTTCACCGCGAATGAGCTTATAGAAATCTTCTGTAAGTGAGCTTGAAGTCACTAATAATTGTGAAGAAATTGTACTCATAATAGCAGCTAGAATGGCAGCAAGTAAGAATCCACCTACTAAAGGATGGAAAAGAACTTGGCTCATTATAATAAATAATGTTTCTGGATCGTCCATTTTAATATGATTTTTCGAAATAAAAGCAATTCCAGTTAACCCTACACCCACAGCTCCAAGTAAACCTACAATCATCCAACTTATTCCTAAGCGTCGTGCTTTAGGTAAAAGTTTGTGAGATTTAATAGACATAAATCGTACAATAATATGAGGCTGACCAAAATAACCTAATCCCCATGCAAATAATGAAATCATACCTAAAAAAGTAGTGCCTCTAAATAAATCCATATTAGTTGGTTTCATTTCAGCTACTTGATGGAATGTATCCCATCCACTAAGTTGCATCAAAGCAACTATTGGTACCATTACCATTGCGATAAGCATAATAACCCCTTGGAAAAAGTCAGTAATAGAAACAGCTAAATATCCTCCGAAAAAGGTATATAAAATGACAATAATTGCGACTGAAATAAGTCCCCAATGATAATTTAATCCAAATGCGCTTTCGAATAATTTACCTCCAGAAACGAAGCCAGAGTGCGTATATAAAGTGAAAAAAATAACAATAATAAGACCAGAAATAATTTTAATGATATTATGTTTATCATTAAGACGATTTTTGAAAAAATCAGGGAGCGTAATTGCATCTCCAGCAACTTCTGTATATACTCTAAGCCTTGGTGCAACAACTAGATAGTTAACATAGGCACCAATAGTTAAACCAATCGTAATCCATATTGCCGATAAACCTGTGCTATAAACTGACCCTGGAAGTCCCATAATCATCCAACCACTCATATCTGAAGCACCGGCTGATAAAGCAGTAATATATGGGCCTATATTTCTCCCACCTAACATATACTCACTTAAATTGCCGGTTGCCTGTTTATAACCATAGTAACCAATCACTAGCAGAATAATAAAATAGATTGCAATCATAATATAAGTCTGCCAGCTTGTGTTAGCATGAGTACCTAAATTTGCACCTAATACAAACATTGTAATTACCCCCTTTAAAACTTTTAAATTTATGTTTTTCAACAACATTGTACTGAAAAAAGAAGTGACGATTTTTAAATTAGTTACATGTAATATTATACAATGATATTTATAGATTAGAGAAGTAAAATTTTATCTATAAATAACAGTCTATTTCAATGTAATGATAAGTGTTAACGAGAATTAGAGTATAGATAAAAAATAATTCATTTTATTATATAACCTTAATATTAATAAATTATTAATAGAAATTAATGTATATTTATAGATAACTATATAAATGAGTTACATAAGAAAGTTATTTTAATACTTAACTTTGCTAAGAATAGTTAATACACTGAGTATAATAAATATTTAGATTTTTAACTGAAAATTTGATACAATTTTATGATGAATGAGTAATAAGGAGGCTTTTTTAATAATGACTAAAGTTACACGCGAAGAAGTTGAACATATAGCACATTTAGCAAGACTTCAAATTTCTCCTGAAGAAACTGAAGAAATGGCTAATACACTTGAAAGTATCTTAGATTTTGCAAAGCAAAATGATTCAGCAGATACTGAAGGTGTGGAACCAACATATCATGTCTTAGATTTACAAAATGTGTTACGTGATGATAAAGCAATCGAGGGTATTCCTCAAGAACTTGCATTAAAAAATGCGAAAGAAACAGAAGACGGTCAATTTAAAGTACCAGCTATCATGAATGAGGAGGACGCTTAAGATGAGTATTCGTTATGAATCTGTTGAAACACTTTCAGAAATGATTAAGAGTAAAAAAATTAAACCTTCTGAAGTAGTTAAAGATATTTATGATGCTATTGAAGAAACAGATCCAACAATTAAATCATTTTTAGCTTTGGATAAAGAAAATGCAATTAAAAAAGCTAAAGAATTAGATGAGTTACAAGCTAAAGATCAATTTGAAGGTAAATTATTTGGAATCCCAATGGGAATTAAAGATAATATTATCACTAAAGATGTCGAAACAACTTGTGCAAGTAAAATGTTAGAAGGTTTTGTACCGATTTATGAATCAACAGTGATGAATAAATTACATCAAGAAAATGCAGTGTTAATCGGCAAATTAAATATGGATGAATTTGCAATGGGTGGTTCTACAGAAACATCTTATTTCAAAAAAACTGTCAATCCATTCGATCATCAAGCAGTTCCAGGAGGATCTTCTGGAGGTTCAGCTGCAGCAGTAGCAGCAGGACTAGTACCATTTAGTTTAGGGTCTGATACTGGTGGATCAATCAGACAACCAGCTGCATATTGTGGTGTAGTAGGTATGAAACCTACATATGGCCGTGTATCACGTTTTGGTTTAGTTGCTTTTGCATCTTCATTAGATCAAATTGGGCCAATCACTCGTAATGTTAAAGATAATGCGATGGTATTAGAAGCAATTGCAGGTGCAGACAAAAATGACTCTACAAGTGCACCGGTTGAAGACGTTGATTTTACTTCTGAAATTGGTAAAGATATCAAAGGTCTTAAAATTGCACTTCCTAAAGAATACTTAGGAGAAGGTGTTAGTGAGGAAGTAAAAACCTCTGTAAAACAAGCAGTAGAAACATTAAAGTCACTTGGTGCAGAAGTTGATGAAGTATCATTACCAAACACTAAATATGGTATTCCTTCTTATTATGTAATTGCATCATCTGAAGCATCTGCAAACTTAGCACGTTTCGATGGTATTCGTTATGGCTATCATTCAAAAGAAGCGCAAACATTAGAAGAATTATACAAAATGTCTCGTTCTGAAGGCTTTGGAGACGAAGTTAAACGTCGTATCTTCTTAGGTACATTCGCATTAAGTTCTGGTTATTATGATGCATTTTATAATAAATCTCAAAAAGTTAGAACATTAATTAAAAATGACTTCGATAAAGTATTCGAAAATTATGATGTTGTTGTAGGACCTACAGCTCCAACAACAGCGTTTAATTTAGGCGAAGAAATTGATGATCCTTTAACAATGTATGCAAATGACTTATTAACTACGCCTGTTAACTTAGCTGGTTTACCTGGCATTTCTGTGCCATGTGGCCAATCAAACGGACGTCCAATAGGTTTACAATTTATTGGTAAACCATTTGATGAGAAAACATTATATCGTGTGGCATATCAATATGAAACACAATTTAACTTACACGACGCATACGAAAAATTATAAGGAGTGGAAATAATGCATTTTGAAACAGTTATCGGACTTGAAGTTCACGTTGAATTAAAAACAGACTCAAAAATGTTCTCTCCATCACCAGCGCATTTTGGGGCTGAACCTAACTCAAACACTAATGTTATTGATTTAGCTTATCCGGGTGTCTTACCTGTTGTAAATAGAAGAGCAGTAGATTGGGCGATGCGTGCGTCAATGGCTCTAAACATGGACATTGCTACAAATTCTAAATTTGATCGCAAAAACTATTTTTATCCAGATAATCCGAAAGCATATCAAATTTCTCAATTTGATCAACCAATCGGTGAAAATGGATATATTGATATTGAAGTTGATGGTGAAACGAAACGTATTGGTATTACTCGTCTTCATATGGAAGAAGATGCTGGTAAATCAACTCATAAAGATGGTTACTCTTTAGTAGACTTAAACCGTCAAGGTACACCATTAATAGAGATTGTATCTGAACCAGATATTCGTTCTCCTAAAGAAGCATATGCTTATTTAGAAAAATTACGTTCAATTATCCAATATACTGGTGTATCTGATTGTAAAATGGAAGAAGGTTCACTACGTTGTGACGCTAATATCTCATTACGTCCTTACGGTCAAAAAGAATTCGGTACTAAAACTGAATTGAAAAATCTAAACTCATTTAACTATGTTAGAAAAGGTTTAGAATACGAAGAAAAACGTCAAGAAGAAGAATTATTAAACGGTGGTACGATTGGTCAAGAAACACGTCGTTTTGATGAATCTACTGGTAAAACTATTTTAATGCGAGTTAAAGAAGGTTCTGATGATTATCGTTACTTCCCAGAACCAGATATTGTACCTTTATATGTCGATGATGAGTGGAAAGAACGTGTGCGACAAACCATTCCAGAATTGCCTGACGAACGTAAAGCTAAATATGTTAATGAACTAGGCTTACCTGAATATGATGCACATGTATTAACCCTTACTAAAGAAATGTCTGATTTCTTTGAAGGTGCGATTGAACATGGCGCAGATGTTAAACTAACATCTAACTGGTTGATGGGTGGCGTTAATGAATATCTTAATAAAAATCAAGTAGATTTAGAAGATACAAAATTAACTCCTGAAAATCTTGCTGGAATGATTAAGCTTATTGAAGATGGAACAATGAGTAGTAAAATTGCCAAAAAAGTATTCCCAGAATTAGCTGAAAATGGTGGAGATGCTAAACAAATTATGGAAGATAAAGGTTTAGTTCAAATCTCAGATGAAGCTACACTATTAAAATTTGTTAATGAAGCTTTAGATAATAATCCACAATCTGTTGAAGATTATAAAAATGGTAAAGGCAAAGCTATGGGCTTCTTAGTGGGTCAAATTATGAAAGCTTCAAAAGGTCAAGCTAATCCTCAAAAAGTCAATCAATTATTAAAACAAGAATTGGATAAAAGATAATAGCTCATCTCATATGAGGTATTAAATATAAGTTTAAGATAAACTGTTCACAAAGTGTTTGAGATTGTGAACAGTTTTTTATTCATATTTCTAAAGAAAAGGATATTGGATTTCAATAGGATAGATAAGCAAAGTATTTAGTTTGTTCCTAGTGTCAAAAGAATGAGATATTCTTTACTTCGGTTAGTTTATTACAACAATTGTACAACAAAATGATACCTACAAAAATTTAAAAGAATGGGTATAAATACTTTTAACTCATTCATAAATCATTTAATATAGTGTTATGTAATAAAAAGTAGAGGGATAACTTATGAGAAAACGAGCAAGAATCATTTATAATCCAACTTCTGGAAAGGAGCTATTTAAACGCACTTTACCAGATGTTTTAATAAAATTAGAACGTGCAGGTTATGAAACAAGTGCTTATGCAACTGAACGAGAAGGAGATGCTACACTTGAAGCGGAACGTGCACTTGAACAAAACTATGATATTATTATAGCCGCTGGCGGTGATGGCACTTTAAATGAAGTTGTAAATGGAATTGCTGAACAACCCAATAGACCTAAATTAGGTATTATACCTATGGGTACAGTGAATGATTTTGGACGAGCTTTACATTTACCAAATGATATTATGGGTGCAGTAGATGTTATTATTAAAGGTCATACGACAAAAGTAGATATTGGAAAAATGAATAACCGATATTTTATAAATTTAGCTGCTGGAGGTAAGCTCACGCAAGTATCCTATGAAACACCTAGTCGCTTAAAATCTATTGTTGGACCTTTTGCATATTATATAAAAGGTTTCGAAATGTTGCCGCAAATGAAGGCAGTCGATTTGAGAATTGAATATGATAATGAGGTATTCCAAGGAGAAGCACTATTATTCTTACTAGGGCTTACCAATTCAATGGCAGGCTTTGAAAAACTTGTACCTGATGCTAAGTTAGATGATGGGTATTATACTTTAATTATCGTTGAGAAAGCAAACTTAGCTGAATTAGGCCATATCATGACATTAGCTTCTAGAGGTGAACATACCAAACATCCTAAAGTAATATATAAAAAAGCAAAATCAATTAATATTTCATCATTTACAGATATGCAATTAAATGTAGATGGAGAATATGGTGGTAAATTACCTGCAAACTTTTTAAATTTAAAACAGCATATTGAAGTTTGTACGCCTAAAGATATTTATAATGATGAGCTATCTGAAAATCATTAAAGTATTTAAGAATTAAACGAATTAGGGAAAATGAAATAAGAAGTTAAAAAGAGGTTATCTATAATTTCTGGTTTGAAAAGGTAAGAAGTTATACGTACCTCTTTTTCATATGGAGTGAAAAAATAATAGTGATGATTAATAAAAATGATGTAATAAAAGGAAAAGTGATAGATTTAACGCATGAAGGACATGGTGTGATTAAATTAGATCGTTATCCTATTTTTGTTCCTAATGTGTTAATTGATGAAGAAGTAGAGTTTAAGGTAATTAAAGTAAAGAAAAACTTTGCTATTGGTAAACTATTAAAAGTACTAAAACAAAGTGAGCAAAGAGTAACACCTCCTTGTATATATTATGAGAAATGTGGAGGATGCCAGTTACAACATATGTCTTATGAATCTCAGCTAAAAATGAAAAAACAACAAGTTGTTAATTTATTTCATAAAAAGGCGAAATTAGAGGAAACAGTGATTCACGATACTATTGGTATGAATCATCCTGGCGGTATAGAAATAAATCCCAGCTTCCTGTAGGTAAAGATAAAAATAATAAAACGATAATGGGATATTATCGTCAAAGAAGTCATGACATCATTGATATGGATAGTTGCTTAATTCAAGATGAAAAACAACAAGAACTAATGAATGATATAAAACAGTGGTTAAATGAATTGAATGTAAGCATTTATAATGAAAAAAATAAAAAAGGGTTATTACGTCATGTAGTCATTCGAACAAGTCATTATACAAATGAAGTTATGATTATATTTGTAACAAATGGTTCTAAATTTAAAGAAGCTGAAACGCTAGTACATAGACTAACAGAGGTATATCCTGACATAACAAGTATTAAACAAAATATTAATAATTCACATTCAAATGTCATAATGGGTAAGCAATCGATGACTTTATATGGAAAAGATAAAATTACAGATAAGTTAAGTGAAACTATTTTTGAAATTAGTGATCAATCGTTTTATCAAATTAATTCTGTTCAAACAGAAAAATTATATCAGAAAGCTATTGACTATGCTCAATTAAGTGGAAATGAAATTGTTTTAGATACATATTGTGGTATAGGAACGATTGGGCTTTACATGGCACCAGTGACTAAACATGTATATGGTGTCGAAATTGTGCCATCAGCTATTGAAGATGCCAAGCAAAATGCTTTAATTAATCATTTTGATAATACAACGTTCGAATGTGGTAAAGCAGAAGAAGTGATAATTGAATGGAAACAAAAAGGAATAGAACCTGATGTTATCATGGTCGATCCTCCACGAAAAGGATGCGATCAAGTCTTTATAGAAACATTATTAGAGTTAGCCCCTAAGCGCATTATCTATATTTCATGTAATCCTTCAACACAACAAAGAGATGCTCAACTTTTAGCTAATCTATATCATTTAAAAGAAATAACACCAGTCGATATGTTTCCACATACAACACATATTGAAACTGTGGCCTTATTCGAAAGAAAAACAGTGTAATTAAATTAAAGTAAATGAGGAGAAGTTTATTAAAATAAGATTACAAAGGGTTTAAGTTATTTATAATCGCTTTCATTCTAACACTTCTACATGTATACTATGAAAGAGTTTTAGTGAAATGAGTGGAGGTTGACAGATGCACAAAATTGATTTATCACACAATCGAATCAAAATATCAAAATTACTTACCATTCAAGTTGTTATGATGTTATTTGCAATTTTATTTACATATAAGTGGGCAGTTAATTATGTTGATATTATTGAACAACGTTTTTTGACAAATGTCATTTATGGAATACTTGGTTTTATTGGAGTATTAATTATTCACGAATTAATACATAAATGTTTATTTTTTATCTTTTCTAAAGGACAGAAACCACAATTTAAATATAAAAATGGAATTTTGCTCATTTATTTGTCATCTAAATACTTTAATAAATGGCAATTTTGTGCAGTCATGCTTGCACCATTAGTAATCATTACAATAGGGTTAATGATTTCATTTTACCACTTTGCTTACTCTTCTATTATATTTATATCAAGCATACACATCGGATATTGTTTGATTGATATATATCTAGCAGGTATAACAATTATTAACAAATTTAAATATATTCGTTCTACTGATGAAGGTATCTTTATGTATCATCATTTGCCTATATCTATAAATAATGACTATGAATAAACATCTGCATAAGTCTTAATATTATTATAAATGCATTTATAAAGTGTTTTCTTTTAGGGTGCAGTATAATAGTATTGAGGCTTATTTTATTTAAAAAGGAGTGAGACAATGACAGAAAGGAGAATCGTTCATATTGATATGGATTGTTTCTACGCTCAGGTAGAAATGAGAGATAATCCTAAATTACAAGGAAAACCTGTCATTGTAGGTGGAAAAGCAAGTCATCGAGGAGTCGTTTCAACCGCTTCATATGAAGCACGTAAATATGGTGTTCATTCAGCAATGCCTATGTCGCAAGCACATAAACTATGTCCAAATGGGTACTATGTTAGAGCAAGATTTGATGTATATCGTGAAGTTTCAAGTAAGATAATGGAAATTTTTAAACAGTATACTGAAATTGTAGAACCTTTAGCACTAGATGAAGCGTATTTAGATATTACTCATTTAGTTAAACCTCATCGATCAGCATCAAAAATTGCTTCAAACATACGTAAAGATATCTTCAATAAAACAGGTTTAACGTCTTCTGCTGGTGTTTCTTATAATAAATATTTAGCTAAATTAGCTAGTGGAATGAATAAGCCTAATGGAATGATGGTTATTCATTATCAGAATGTGCATGACATACTAATGAACTTAGATATAGGTGATTTTCCAGGCGTTGGAAAAGCTTCTAAAAAAATCATGCATGAACATGATATTTATACTGGTAAAGATTTATATAGCAAATCGGAATTTGAATTGATTCGCTGGTTTGGAAAAAAAGGACGAGGACTTTATCAAAAAGCAAGAGGCATTGATGATAGTGAAGTAAAAGTAAGTAGGATTCGTAAGTCAGTAGGAACCGAACGTACTTTTTCAACAGATATTAATGATGATAAAGAGATTCTACAAAAAATATGGGAACTTTCTCGTAAAACATCTGAACGATTAACTCAATTGCAAAAGTCTGGCACAACAGTTACTGTCAAAATTAAAACGCATCGCTTTGAAACTTATTCTAAACAAAGAAGTTTGAGAGAAGCGGTAAGTAAAGACATTGATATTTATAATATAGCTTATGATTTATATCATGAATTAAAAGACCCTGATGTACCTATCAGATTAATTGGTGTTACAGTAGGTCATCTAGAGCAATCAACATATCAAAATATGACCATTTATGATTTCATTTAAAGATAGAAATAGATAAGATGTTTTAAATTATCTATTTCTATCTTTTAAATTTTTACCATGAAATTGAAGCACACTTTGTAAGCTATCATAGTGTTTTAATAATCTATAAGTAATCATTGCGCAAGCTTTTGCGTCATTCAGGGCATCATGATGGCCATGAAAATTTAAGTTGTAATGGTTCATTAGATGTTTTAATCCATATCGATAAGCTTTGATCGTACGTCTAGCAAGTTGATATGAGCAGAAATAGGTAAGTGAGGGAACAGCTATGTTTAAATGTTTTAAGCTTTGATGTAATACACCCATATCAAAAGCAGCATTATGTGCCACTACGGGTAATTGATTTATAAATTGCAACATATATGGAAAGACTTCTTTAAAATCTGGCGCACCTTTAACATCCTCAGGATGAATACCATGAACATGAATATTTGTTTCCGAAAAATAGTCATGAGGATTAACAAGCGTGTAAAACGTTTCGACTATTTCGTTATCTACTACTTTTACCATGCCAACAGAACAAATACTTGTTCTTTTTTTATTTGCAGTTTCAAAATCCAAAGCTATAAATGAATTTTTAAGCATTCTATATTCCTTTCTAAATATTTAAAATGAATTATTCACAGTTTAACAGAAAGTACGATTTAAATATAAATAATTGCTTTTTTCATAATCTATAGATAACAGAGTAAAAAATAGATACGGAATTTAAAGGGAAAAAGTTATAATTAGAAGTGTATTTTGTTACTTTTAATTGAGAATATTTTTTGTTACTTTAGATACATGATATAATTACTCGAGTGAATTATGCGAGGAGGAAAGACATGAGACAATGGACAGCAACACACTTGGCTAAACTAGCACGCAAGATAAGTATCGCAGCAGGAAAAAAAGGAACTGATTTACCAGGTCAAATTGCTCGCAAAGTAGATCAAAATATTTTACGAAAGTTAGCTTCACAAGTTGATGATATTGTTTTTATCAGTGGAACAAATGGTAAAACAACAACTTCTAATTTGATTGGGCACACTTTAAAAGCAAATAATATTGAAATTATACATAATAATGAAGGTGCTAACATGGCTGCTGGAATTACTTCGGCATTCATCATGAAAAATGTAAAAGATATTAAAGTAGCGGTCATTGAAATTGATGAGGGTTCAATTCCAAAAGTATTAAAAGAAGTTACACCTTCAATGATGGTATTTACTAATTTCTTTCGTGACCAAATGGATCGATTTGGTGAAATTGATATTATGGTTAATAATATTGCAAAATCAATTAGTAATAAAGGGATTAAATTAATTTTAAATGCCGATGATCCATTTGTAAGTCGTTTGAAAATAGCGAGTGATACAATTGTATATTACGGAATGAAAGCCCATGCACATGAATTTGAACAAAGTACTATGAATGAAAGTAAATATTGTCCGAATTGTGGTAGATTATTAACTTATGATTATACCCATTATAATCAATTAGGACATTATCATTGTGAATGTGGATTTAAGCGTGAAACACCTAAATATGAAGTTTCACAATTTGAGGTGCAACCATTTATTGATATGGATGTGAACGATGCGCACTTTGAAATGAAAATTGCTGGTGATTTTAATGCTTTTAATGCACTTGCTGCATATTCAGTATTAAAAGAGTTAGGCTTAAATAATGATGCAATTCGTAAAGGATTTAAAACATACACTTCAAATAATGGTCGAATGCAATACTTTAAGCGTGGTCAAAAAGAAGCAATGATTAATTTAGCTAAAAATCCTGCTGGCATGAATGTGAGTCTATCAGTCGGAGATCAACTTAAAGAAAAAAAAGTATATGTTATCAGTCTGAATGATAATGCTGCTGATGGCAGAGATACATCTTGGATTTACGATGCGGATTTTGAAAAGTTACGTAATCAAAATATAGAAAAAATTATTGTAACGGGTACAAGAGCAGAAGAATTACAACTTAGACTGAAATTAGCTGAAGTAGATGTTCCAATTATTTTAGAGAAAGATATTTATAAAGCTACAGCTTTAACTATGAATTATGCAGGCTTTACAGTAGCGATTCCAAATTATACGTCACTTTCACCTATGTTAGAACAACTTAATCGCTCATTTGCAGGAGGACGTTAGATATGTACGAATTAACAGTTTTTCATTTTATGTCGGACAAATTAAATTTATATAGTGATATAGGAAATATTATTGCTTTAAAACAGAGAGCAAAAAAACGCAATATTAATTTAAAAGTTATCGAAATTAATGAAACTGAGGGAGTTACATTAGAAAATTGCGATATTTTCTTTATTGGTGGGGGTAGTGATAGAGAACAAAGTATCGCTACTAAAGAGTTAAGTAAAATTAAAACAATATTAAAAGATGCAATAGAAGATGGAATGCCAGGTTTAACCATTTGTGGTGGATATCAATTTTTAGGTACTAAATATATTACTCCTGATGGTACAGAGTTAGAAGGACTTGGAATTTTAGACTTTTATACAAAATCAAAAACAGATCGTTTAACAGGGGATATCGTAATTAAAAGTGATACATTTGGAACAATAGTAGGTTTTGAAAATCACGGTGGTCGTACATATCATAACTTTGATACATTAGGTCATGTGGTAACTGGGTATGGAAATAATGATGATGATAAAAAAGAAGGTATTCATTATAAAAACTTATTAGGAACTTACCTGCATGGCCCTATATTACCGAAAAATCATGAACTTACTGATTATTTATTAGAGAAGGCATGTGAACGTAAAGGGATTCCATTTACACCTAAACAGTTAGATAATACTGAAGAAGAAGCTGCGAAATATGTTATTATTGAACGTTCAGAAAAATAAAAAAACGTTGGATGACTTGAATTATTTCAATTCATCCAACGTTTTTTTTTATGCTTTAACAAATCGATTATCTAGTAAATTATAGATAAGTAAAATTTCATAAATAACATGACTCTTAATTTGATTCTTATCGAATTCTTCTAATATTTTGACTGAAGATTTTAAAGTAGATACAGACTTAGATTCTCTTTTAAAAACTCCATCTAAAGGAATATTGTTGATACTATTACTAATTTTTATAATTGCCATTTTTTCCTCAGTAGTAAAACAAATATTTACGTTTTTTGGTAAATAAATAATATTTGATAAATGTGTAGCAAGAAGTCTATCAATATATGCTCTATTTGACATATCTTTTAATTGTTTCCATTTATCTTCGTTATTTTTATGATAGCGTAATTCATCTCGTTGATAATTCATTAAAGTATCTGTTTTTTTATTCATATCAGATAAGGTTGCTAATGATGTATTACTATTATCTGAATCAAATTTTCCTAATAATAATTCATGACATCTAGAAGCGAATAGTTCATACAAATTATTTTCTGAATGAATTAAGTTCTCTTCGATTTGATGATAATATTTAGGCGGTAATACGAAAAAATTTACTAATCCAGCAGTTACTAGACCAATTAAAGCTGTTAAGAGTCTTGAGAAAAAATTAAAAAGATAGGCTTCATGAATACCAGGTATCATAGCAACTGAAGTTAATACTGCAACAGTTGTACCAACTTGGAGATTTAATTTTGTACACGCTAAAATAGTAAAAATAGCACTAAAGGTGTAAGTAAATGGAGATTGATCGCCGAAGATATAAGTAAAAATAACTGCAAACAATGCACCTATGACGGTAGCAGGAAGTCGACGATAACCTTTTCGTAAAGAAGCTTTAGCAGTTGGTTCAATCGAAACAATTGCTGTTAAAATAGCAAATATAGGAGTTAAGTTTAATAGTAAACAAAATAAAGTTGTTAGAAAAGTAGCTAGACCCGTTTTTATTGTTCTAGCGCCTATAATATGTTTATACCATTGATTCATATTGTTAAATCCTCTCAAAGAACGAACGTGATGATTATAATGTTAGAATAAGTTTAATATCAAGTTTGATGTAGTGAGACATCAAGTCAGTAGATATTACATTTCTTATTTAGTATATCAAAAAATTTTTGGTATAATAAGGTGGAATATTTTTTAAAAAGGAACGGGATAATATGATTGTAAAAACAGATGAAGAATTACAAGCGTTAAAAGAAATAGGATATATATGTGCAAAAGTGCGAGATACAATGCAAGAAGCAACTAAACCTGGTATTACTACAAAAGAATTAGACAATATCGCTAAAGAATTATTTGAAGAACATGGTGCAATCTCAGCACCTATTCATGATGAAAAATTCCCAGGTCAAACTTGTATTAGTGTTAATGAAGAAGTCGCTCATGGAATACCTGGTAAACGTGTTATTCGTGAAGGGGACTTAGTTAATATAGATGTTTCAGCATTAAAAAATGGATATTATGCAGATACTGGCATTTCTTTTGTAGTAGGAGAAGCGGATAACCCTTTAAAACAAAAAGTATGTGATGTAGCACTTGAAGCATTTGATGCAGCAATGGCTAAAGTAAAACCAGGTACAAAACTAAGTAATATTGGTAAAGCGGTACATGCTACAGCACGTAAAAATGATTTAACTGTTATTAAAAATTTAACAGGTCATGGTGTAGGACAATCTTTACATGAAGCGCCAAGTCATGTTATGAATTATTATGATCCTAAAGATAAGACGCTTTTAAAAGAAGGCGTAGTCATTGCAGTAGAACCTTTTATTTCATCTAAAGCAACATTTGTTACTGAAGGCAAAAATGACTGGGCATTTGAAACTAAAGATAAAAGCTTTGTGGCCCAAATTGAGCATACTGTCATTGTTACGAAAGATGGTCCGATGTTAACAACAAAAATTGATTAAGAAAAATGAAGTTGAAAAGAAGTCATTTTGATGTCGTCGTCCCATACTGATAATGATTCCACAACATAGAGATGTTCCATAAAGAACGTCTCTATGTTGGGATTCAGCGTCTCTGATGATGTTGAAAAAACTTGTGATAAAATGTATTTTCAAGAATTATTAGTATATTAAAAAGAGTCCGGAACATAAAGTTTCTGGATAAATGAAAAAAGACAATTTCTATGCCTAAGACAACAATGATGTCTTAGGCTTTTTTATGACCAACGTTGTTCTACTTTGCCAAATTTCCAAATAAGAGTGGACATAAAACATGTAATCAAAAATAAAGCTACCAAAAAATAGCTTAATTAGTCAAAGCGAATCGACTGAACAATATTACAAAATACACATTTTACTGAAACACCTAAAAGAATAGACTTTAAAAACACAACACCAAATAATAAATAGTTAGTATCAGCGATAAATGAAAAACTAAATTTGAACATGTGAAGTAAAAAATGTTTAAGATATATGGATACCACCTTAAATCACTCTTTTCAATAGTATTCAACTCATATCCTTATTTTTAAATTAAAATTAATCGTACTTAAGTATGAGAAGAAAATGGTTCCTAGGACTATATTAAGTAAGATTCCACTCATTTATAATAAAGTTTAGTAAACAACGAGGTGGTTCTATGAATTATTTAGATTTATATTTACAACACTTTTTAAAAATAATTATAAAAAATAATATTAATGATTATCGTTCATTATTAGATGATAAGCTTCAGAGTATGGAACGATATATAAAATATTTAAAAAATAAAAAAGAAAAAATCAATACTTTAATTGACAGTTTATCTGCTACACTAGAGAATAAGTATATTGATATGATAAATATGTACAATATAAAGAATGCTCAGGAAGTTCATAATAATGAAATAGATTTATTAAAACAACGATTAGATAAATTTGAAGCATATTATGCCAAAATTGAAGCTAGTATTCATCGTTGTACGAAAGAACGTATTGCTGCAGAAGAACAATATGCAATAATTGAACAAATGAGTTATGTAGCTTAATTAAAATCAGGAGGCGACACATTGACACGTAAATATATATCTACTGAATTATTAATTATTTTTACAGCGCTAATGATTATCGCTAACTTTTATTACATCTTTTTTGAAAAAATTGGATATTTATTTATTTTATTATTAGGATGTATATTAATTTATGTAGGGTACCTTTACTTTCATAAAGTAAGAGGGTTATTGGCGTTTTGGATAGGAGCACTACTCATAGCGTTTACCTTGTTATCCAACAAATATACGATTATTATTTTATTTATATTTTTAGTAATAATCATTATTAGATACTTAGTTTTTAAATTTAAACCTTTGAAGATTGTGGCCTCGGAAGAAGAAGTGACCTCTCCTCAATTTATTAAACAACGTTGGCTAGGTGAACAACGTACTCCAGTATATGTATATAAATGGGAAGATGTGCAAATTCAACATGGGGTTGGAGATATTCATATTGATATGACAAAAGCAGCAAACATCAAAGAAAATAATACGATTGTAGTTAGACATATTTTAGGTAAAGTACAACTGATTGTTCCAGTTAATTATAATATTAATCTTCACATGGCATCATTTTATGGTACCGCTTATATAAATGGAGAAGCATATAAAGTAGAAAATAATCATGTCCAAGTAGAAGAAAAACCGAAAGAAGAAAATTATAGTGTAAATATATATGTATCAACATTTATTGGTGATGTTGAGGTGATTTATCGATGAATCACTATTTAAGAGCAATAGGATCCATGCTTATTTTAGTGTATAGCATGCTAACTGCGTTTTTATTTATAGATAAAGTTTTTGTAAATATTATATATTTTCAAGGAATGTTCTATACTCAAATATTTGGTATACCTGTGTTTCTATTTCTTAATTTAGTGATTATTTTACTTTGTATTATCGTTGGCTCTGTATTAGCTTATAAAATAAATCAGCAAAATGATTGGATAAAGAATCAAATTGAACACGCCATTGAAGGTGAAACGGTAGGTATTAATGATAAAAACATAGAACTATATAATGAAACAATTGATATTTATCAAATGTTAGTGCCTTTAAATCAAGAATTACAGCGATTAAGAATCAAAACTCAAAATTTAACAAATGAAAACTACAATATGAATGACATTAAAGTAAAAAAAATTATAGAAGATGAGCGTCAGCGTTTAGCAAGGGAATTACACGATTCAGTAAGTCAACAACTTTTCGCAGCAAGTATGATGTTATCAGCGATAAAAGAAACAGAACTAGAACCACCCCTTAACCAACAAATTCCAGTACTTGAGAAAATGATACAAGAATCTCAATTAGAGATGCGAGCGCTGTTACTACATTTGCGACCTTTAGGACTCAAGGATAAATCATTAGGGGAAGGTATTAAAGATTTAGTCATTGATTTACAAAAGAAAGTACCTATGAAAGTCATTTATGATATACAAGATTTTAAAGTGCCTAAAGGAATTGAAGATCATCTATTTCGAATTACACAAGAGGCAATTTCAAATACATTAAGACATTCTGATGGAACTAAAGTGACAGTCGAATTATTTAATCATCAAGATTATTTATTATTAAGAATTCAAGATAATGGTAAAGGCTTTAACGTAGATGAAAAAGTAGAACAAAGTTATGGATTGAAAAATATGAGAGAACGTGCATTAGAAATAGGTGCAACGTTTCATATCGTATCTCTACCAGATTCAGGAACTAGAATAGAGGTAAAAGCACCTTTAACGAAAGAGGAGGGTTAATATGACGATTAAAGTATTATTTGTAGACGATCATGAAATGGTTAGAATTGGTATTTCAAGTTATTTATCTACTCAATCTGATATTGAAGTAGTAGGAGAAGGATCATCAGGAAAAGAGGCAATTGAAAAAGCACATACGTTAAATCCTGATTTAATTTTAATGGATTTGTTAATGAATGATATGGACGGTGTAGAAGCGACGACACAAATAAAAAAAGATTTGCCTCATATCAAAGTAGTCATGTTAACAAGTTTTATAGAAGATAAAGAAGTATATAGAGCACTTGATGCAGGGGTTGATAGTTATATATTAAAAACGACAAGTGCCAGTGATATTGCAGAAGCAGTTAGAAAAACATATCGTGGAGAATCTGTATTCGAGCCAGAAGTTTTAGTAAAAATGAGAAATAGAATGAAGAAGAAAGCAGAATTATATGAAATGCTCACTGAACGTGAAATGGAAATATTGTTATTAATTGCTAAAGGCTATTCTAATCAAGAAATTGCCAGTGCTTCACATATTACAATTAAAACAGTAAAAACACATGTGAGTAATATTTTAAGTAAACTAGAGGTACAAGATAGAACACAAGCGGTTATTTATGCATTCCAACATAATTTAATTCAATAATAAAAAGCTCCTTATAAAGAAGTCAAAAAATGACTATCTCATAAGGAGGTTTTTCGTTAAAAGTTTTCTTTTCTATAGCTATTTATCTTTATCAAATTTATCTTTAATTTTATCAACAAAAGAGTCTTGTTCACTATGTTTATCATTGGGTGTAGGATCCACATCATAATTTTTTTCATATTTAGATGATGCTGTAGAATCGTATTCATATTTTGTATTCTCATTGTAATGATTTTCATTATTATCATCATGTTTTAAGGCAGCTTCTTCAGGTGTAGAACCTTTAATGACATGTCTTTGATGAATAATTGCATTAATTTCAGCACCAATAATGATAATGAAACATGTAATGTAAATCCATAGTAATAAAATGATGATTCCAGCAAGACTACCATATGTTTTAGAATAGTTGCCAAAGTTAGATAAATACCAACCAAATGCAAATGATCCTAATAACCATACAATAGAAGTAAAGATTGCACCAGGATATACAGATTTAAACTTAGTTTTAACGTTAGGTGCTACTGAATATAATGTTAAGAATAAAATAATAATAACAATAAGTGGTAACAATATACGCACTAAATCAAATATCCAAGCGACTTGTTGATCTAAACCTAACGGACCAAATAGATGATCTTTAATAAAATTACCAAATGTAGGTAATGTTAGAGCTATAGCTAATACAATAGCCATAACAATTGTAAACAAAATACTTAATAATTTAAGAACAATAGGATTACGAGCATCTTCAACATCATAAGCAACATTAAATGAATTCATAATTGCTGTCATACCATTTGATGCTGACCAAATAGCTAAAATCAAACCAACTGATAATAAGCTACCACTAGAGTTACTTGTAATATCTTTAAAAATTTTAGTAACAACGTCAGCAGTCTCAGCAGGAGCATTTTGACTAACTAAGTCTTTAATTTGCTGAGGATCAATTTGGAATAATGGTAATAAAGTTAATAAAAAGATTAACATTGGGAATAAAGCTAATACAAAGTGATACGTCATTTGAGCCGCTAAACCTGAAGCATCATCTTTACCAATACGATAAATAAGATAAGATAAAAAATTAGAATTTTTAGTGTATTTTGCAGGTTTATTCAACCTAGAAACGAAAAAAACTTGTTTATCTTTTTTAGACTTCTTTGATTGAAATTCCTGAGGTTCTACGTATGTACGATCAACCTTTATTTTCTCTTTATTTTCTGTCTCTTTTTCCTTAATAGAGTTAAGGTACTTAGAGTTTGATTGATTTTTTTTTGACATAGACGTCTCCTTAAAAATTAATTCTAAAATAAAGGCAAAACTACCTAAGTAAAAAGGAATTTTGCCTTTATTTTCTGTCAATTATATTTGATTAGCTAAGACGATTGTTTTTACGATTTACAAATGTATCTTTAGCATCTTTAATTGATTTTTCTAATTCTGGATTATTACGACGAATTTCTTCGATCGTATCTTTCCAATACAATACTTCATTTTTAATTGAAGTAATTTTAGAAGGTTTACGAGAACGATTACCTTCTTTAATGTCTTTGAATGATTGTACTAATGCATTACGTGTTGATTTATCTGCTAAAGTAGCAGCTCCACCAACGATAGCACCAATAATAATACCTGGAACAAATTTGTTTTCCATTTTAGTTACCCCTCTTTCAAATTAGTATCTTTAACGATGAAATCTATTAAATTGTCACAAGATGATTGTACCATGTCATATACACCTTCAAAATTATTTGTGTAATAAGGATCAGGCACATCAGTCTCTTCCATGTTACTAAATTCTAGCAATTTGAACAATTGACCTTTAAGATTGGGATTAATTGATTTAATATTATCCACATTACTTTGGTCCATAGCGATAATATAATCAAAATCATCATCAGGTTCAAATAATTCACTAACAATACCATCAAAAGGTATATGGTGTTGTTTCAGAATTTTTTGAGTACCTTGATGAGGAGGTTCACCTAAATTCCAACGTCCAGTACCCCTAGAATGTACAATAACATCAGAAATACCGCGTTCTTTTAATCGTTGACGCATGATTGCTTCAGCCATTGTAGAACGACAAATATTTCCAAGACATACAAAAGCTACATCTACCATCTTGTACTCCTCCAAACTTTAATATATAAACTATTTTATAGTTATTTTTAACATTTATAAAGCCATAATTTTACTAATTTCTATAAAAGTTTAATAAATTTTTATACTTTGATAAAATATGATAATAAAGAGGTGAAACAAATGGCACAGAATAATGAACAAATGATTAAAAATATTCGAAAAAAATTAAATATTGTAAATCAATCTTTAATTAATCCAGAAAAATTTAAAGATACAGATACAAAGGATATTAAAGACATTCATGATTTTGTTATGTCTAAAGATTCATTTTCACCAAGTGAAATTACAGCAATTGCTGATGAATTAGGTAATTTACGTCACGAGTAAGGAGAATTTAAATGGCCAATCAAGATTATCAAGACAAATTAAAACAATATGCAGAATTATTAGTAAAGGTAGGTATGAACGTTCAACAAAATCAACCTGTGTTTATAAGAACTTCTGTAGAAACTATAGAATTAACGCGCTTAATTGTCGAAGTAGCCTATAAAGAAGGCGCTTCAGATGTAAGAGTGGTATATACAGATCCTATTTTAGAACGCTTAAAATATGAAAATGAAGCTGTTGATTATTTTGAAAATCATGCTGTTAAAGCTTATGATGTTGAAGAGCGTATGGATTATGCTCGTAGAGGAGCAGCGAATTTAGCACTTATTTCCGGTGATCCAGATTTATTAAATGGCATTGATGCAGAAAAATTAAAAGCGTCTCAGTTTAATTATGGACAAGCATTCAAAGGGTATATGGAAGGTAGCCAAAAAAATGCATTTCCATGGGTAGTAGCTGCATTTCCATCTAAAGCATGGGCAAAACGTGTATATCCTAATTTGCCTGAAGAAGAAGCATACAGTCAATTTATCGATGAAGTATTCGAAATTGTACGTGTGGATGGAAATGACCCAATAACAAATTGGGAGCAACATGTGAAATCTCTAAGTGTACATGCAAATAAACTTCAAGAAAAAAATTATAAGGCATTACATTATATGTCTGAAGGCACTGATTTAACAGTAGGACTACCAAAAGGACATATTTGGGAAGATGCAACAAGCTATGTAAATGGAAATCAACAACCATTTATTGCTAACATCCCAACGGAAGAAGTATTTACTGCACCAGATAGAAATCATGTAGATGGCTATGTAACTAATAAATTACCATTAAGTTATAATGGTAATATTATTGATGGATTCACTTTAACATTTAAAAATGGTGAAATTATCGATGTTAAAGCAGAAAAAGGTGAAGAAGTTTTAAAAGATTTAATTAGCACAGATGAAGGCTCTAAGCGATTAGGAGAAGTTGCTCTAGTTCCAGATGATTCGCCAATTTCAAATCGTAATACTATCTTTTATAATACTCTATTTGATGAAAATGCATCTTGTCATCTTGCTATTGGTTCAGCCTACGGGTTTAATATTAAAGGTGGCACAGAAATGTCTACTGAAGAAAAAATAGCAAGTGGGTTAAATGATTCTAATGTTCATGTGGATTTTATGATTGGAAGTTCAGATCTAACGATATATGGTATTTTACAAGACGGCTCTAAAGAATTAGTTTTCGAAAATGGGAATTGGGCACAATAACTCATTTAAATTAGGAATAGGAGAAATAAAGTATGTCAAATTCTCAAGTTAATAAAAAATCTATGTCTGAATCAAAAAGTATTAAAACACGACAAGTATTTCCTCAAGATACCAATCATCACCATACAATGTTTGGTGGATCATTGATGGCTAATATTGATGAAATAGCTGCAATTACAGCTATGAAACATGCGAATGCACAAGTGGTTACTGCTTCTACTGACTCGGTGGATTTTTTAAGACCTATAAAAACAGGGGATATTACGTCTTATGAAGCAATGGTAAGTTACGCAGGATCAAGTTCAATGGAAATTTGTGTGCAAATTATTATTGAAGATGTGCTAAATAAGGAAAGACATTTAGCAGCATTGAGCTTTTTAACATTTGTTGCCCTAGATGAAAATGGAAAACCAACACGTATTCCTAAAGTGTACCCTGAAACTAAAATAGAAAAGTGGTTCTATGAAGGAGCACCAAAACGTGTTCAACGAAGAAAAGAACGACGTGAAGAAAGTAAAAAAACCATTGAATTTTTATCTGAAGCACAGCACATAGAAGATATTTAAGATTTATAATAAAAGTCAATACATATGATATAAATTATATGTATTGACTTTAAATTATACGAAAGGGTTTTAGGGCCTTGTTTTTTAAAAATAATTCAATGTAAAATTACATATAAATACAAAGTGTTTTGGTGAGACTCTTGAGGCAATAGGATATGCTAAAGACTACAGGCTGAAGCTGTGCCCTAAGAAAGCGAGTCAACAATACGCAGTATTGTAAATAAAATGAGGCTGGGACATAATTTCTAACAAATT
>NZ_KV792017.1:0-2488 GCF_001808085.1 Staphylococcus sp. HMSC14C01 | reverse complement strand
CTCTATGAATGATTTCCAACCATTCTGAGGGAACCTTTGAGCGCCTCCGTTACCTTTTAGGAGGCGACCGCCCCAGTCAAACTGCCCGCCTGACACTGTCTCCCACCACGATAAGTGGTGCGGGTTAGAAAGCCAACACAGCTAGGGTAGTATCCCACCAACGCCTCCACGTAAGCTAGCGCTCACGTTTCAAAGGCTCCTACCTATCCTGTACAAGCTGTGCCGAATTTCAATATCAGGCTACAGTAAAGCTCCACGGGGTCTTTCCGTCCTGTCGCGGGTAACCTGCATCTTCACAGGTACTATGATTTCACCGAGTCTCTCGTTGAGACAGTGCCCAAATCGTTACGCCTTTCGTGCGGGTCGGAACTTACCCGACAAGGAATTTCGCTACCTTAGGACCGTTATAGTTACGGCCGCCGTTTACTGGGGCTTCGATTCGTAGCTTCGCAGAAGCTAACCACTCCTCTTAACCTTCCAGCACCGGGCAGGCGTCAGCCCCTATACATCACCTTACGGTTTAGCAGAGACCTGTGTTTTTGATAAACAGTCGCTTGGGCCTATTCACTGCGGCTCTTCTGGGCTTGCACCCTAAAGAGCACCCCTTCTCCCGAAGTTACGGGGTCATTTTGCCGAGTTCCTTAACGAGAGTTCGCTCGCTCACCTTAGAATTCTCATCTTGACTACCTGTGTCGGTTTGCGGTACGGGCACCTAATCTCTATCTAGAGGCTTTTCTCGGCAGTGTGAAATCAACGACTCGAGGAAACAATTTCCTCTCCCCATCACAGCTCAATCTTAAGAGTGCCGGATTTGCCTAACACTCAATCTCACTGCTTAGACGTACAATCCAATCGTACGCTTCGCCTATCCTACTGCGTCCCCCCATCGATTAAAACGATTATAGGTGGTACAGGAATATCAACCTGTTATCCATCGCCTACGCCTGTCGGCCTCAGCTTAGGACCCGACTAACCCAGAGCGGACGAGCCTTCCTCTGGAAACCTTAGTCAATCGGTGGACGGGATTCTCACCCGTCTTTCGCTACTCACACCGGCATTCTCACTTCTAAGCGCTCCACATGTCCTTGCGATCATGCTTCAACGCCCTTAGAACGCTCTCCTACCATTGTCCAAAGGACAATCCACAGCTTCGGTAATATGTTTAGCCCCGGTACATTTTCGGCGCAGTGTCACTCGACTAGTGAGCTATTACGCACTCTTTAAATGATGGCTGCTTCTAAGCCAACATCCTAGTTGTCTGGGCAACGCCACATCCTTTTCCACTTAACATATATTTTGGGACCTTAGCTGGTGGTCTGGGCTGTTTCCCTTTCGAACACGGACCTTATCACCCATGTTCTGACTCCCAAGTTAAATTAATTGGCATTCGGAGTTTGTCTGAATTCGGTAACCCGAGAGGGGCCCCTCGTCCAAACAGTGCTCTACCTCCAATAATCATCACTTGAGGCTAGCCCTAAAGCTATTTCGGAGAGAACCAGCTATCTCCAAGTTCGATTGGAATTTCTCCGCTACCCACAGTTCATCCGCTCACTTTTCAACGTAAGTCGGTTCGGTCCTCCATTCAGTGTTACCTGAACTTCAACCTGACCATGGGTAGATCACCTGGTTTCGGGTCTACGACCAAATACTATACGCCCTATTCAGACTCGCTTTCGCTACGGCTCCACATTTTCTGCTTAACCTTGCATCAGATCGTAACTCGCCGGTTCATTCTACAAAAGGCACGCCATCACCCATTAACGGGCTCTGACTACTTGTAAGCACACGGTTTCAAGTTCTCTTTCACTCCCCTTCCGGGGTACTTTTCACCTTTCCCTCACGGTACTGGTTCACTATCGGTCACTAGAGAGTATTTAGCCTTAGGAGATGGTCCTCCCAGATTCCGACGGAATTTCACGTGCTCCGTCGTACTCAGGATCCACTCAAGAGAGAATATATTTTCAACTACAGGATTATTACCTTCTTTGATTCAACTTTCCAGATGATTCGTTTAATATATTCCTTTGTAACTCCGTATAGAGTGTCCTACAACCCCAATAAGCAAGCTTATTGGTTTGGGCTCTTCCCGTTTCGCTCGCCGCTACTCAGGGAATCGAATTTTCTTTCTCTTCCTCCGGGTACTAAGATGTTTCAGTTCTCCGGGTCTGCCTTCTGACAAGCTATGAATTCACTTGTCGATAACACAACATAACTTGTGTTGGGTTCCCCCATTCGGAAATCTCTGGATCAACGCTTACTTACAGCTACCCAAAGCATATCGTCGTTAGTAACGTCCTTCATCGGCTTCTAGTGCCAAGGCATCCACCGTGCGCCCTTAATAACTTAATCTAATATAGTTATTAATCTGTGAGTGTTCTTTCGAACACTAGCGATTATTTTTTATGAATTCAAGCTTATTTAAAACTCTATTCACTCGGTTTTGCTTGGTAAAATCTATTTACTTACTTATCTAGTTTTCAATGTACAA
>NZ_KV792016.1:0-16161 GCF_001808085.1 Staphylococcus sp. HMSC14C01 | reverse complement strand
TTATCTAGATACTTTATGTCCCGGACTCTTCTTGTTATATTAAAACTTAACTTTTTCAGCTAAGAATGTTTCTAATTCTGAGATTGGCATACGAACTTGTTCCATAGAATCTCTATCACGTACTGTAACTTGATTATCTTCTAATGAATCAAAATCAAATGTAATACAGTAAGGAGTACCGATCTCATCTTGACGACGATAACGCTTACCAATTGATTGTGATTCATCAAAATCAACAGAAAACTTAGAACTTAATTGTTCAAAGATTTTAATTGCTTCTTCAGATAATTTTTTACTTAATGGTAAAACAGCAGCTTTATATGGCGCTAAAGCAGGGTGGAAATGCATTACTGTACGAGCATCTTTACTACCTTCAACGCCTTCTTCATCATAAGCATCACATAAGAAAGCTAATGTAACACGATCTGCCCCTAAAGAAGGTTCAATACAATATGGAATATATTTCTCATTTGTTTCTGGATCATGATATCTGAAATCTTCACCAGAATGTTCACTGTGCTTTTTCAAGTCAAAATCAGTACGGCTTGCAATACCCCATAATTCGCCCCAACCAAATGGGAATTTATATTCAATATCTGTAGTCGCATTAGAATAGTGAGATAATTCTTCTTCATCATGATCGCGTAATCTCATATTTTCTTCATTGATGTTTAAATCTTTTAACCATTGACTTGCAAATGTTTTCCAGTAATTTTGCCATTCAATTTCTTCACCAGGTTTACAGAAGAATTCTAATTCCATTTGTTCAAATTCTCTTGTTCTAAAAATAAAATTACCAGGCGTGATTTCATTACGGAATGATTTACCGATTTGACCAATACCAAATGGTAATTTTTTACGCATTGAACGTTGAACATTTTTATAATTTACGAAAATACCTTGAGCAGTTTCTGGACGTAAAAATAGTTCATTAGTAGAGTCCTCAGTAACACCTTGGAATGTTTTAAACATTAAGTTAAATTGACGAATATCTGTCCAATTAGCAGTCCCACTTACAGGACATACAATGCCTTCATCATCGATAATACGTTTCATTTCCTCAAAACTTAAGCCATCAGCAATGAAATTTTCGTCACCTTTTTCATTTTGCATATAGTCTTCGATTAATTTATCTGCACGATAGCGAATTTTACTATCTTTATTATCAATCATTGGGTCGTTAAAATTACCTAAATGACCAGATGCTTCCCAAGTTTTTGGATTCATTAAAATGGCAGCATCAATCCCAACATTGTATGGTGATTGAGTAATGAATTTTTGCCACCATGCTTTTTTAATATTATTTTTTAATTCAACACCTAATGGACCATAATCCCATGTATTAGATAAACCACCGTAAATATCACTGCCTGGGAATACAAATCCTCTATGCTTAGCTAGTGATACAATAGTATCCATATCTTTAACCATAATATCTCTCCTTTTAAAATAAAAACGTCCCAAGACAATAAATAAATATAAAATAATACTTATTATTATCTTGGGACGAGTTAATAATTCATCTATATAAATATATAGTGTTAACAAAATAACCCGCGGTTCCACCCAAATTAGTGTAGACACTCGCTTTTATGTAATGATATTGATAAGCCAATTTTTGAAATGTTAAGCTTCCACCGACCTTAACTCGCTTAATCATATTTTAATTCATAAAAAATTTAATAGCAAGGATTTATATGTATTTGTAGGTATATATATAAATAGGTATAATAAAAATGAAATTAAAAGGGGTGAAGACCTATAGAATTAAGTAAAAGACAAGAACAAATAATTGAAATAGTTAAAGATGGTGGCCCAATAACAGGTGAACATATAGCAGATAAACTTAATTTAACTCGTGCTACTTTACGTCCTGATTTAGCTATTTTAACTATGTCTGGTTTTATTGAAGCTAGACCACGTGTGGGTTATTATTATTCAGGTAAATCTAAGAATAAATTAGTCAGTGATCATTTACGTCAATATATAATAAAAGATCATATGTCTCTACCTGTTATCGTTAAAGAAGATATGACAATTTATGATGCTATATGTACTATATTTTTAGAAGATACAGGAACATTATTTATTACTAATCAAAAAGATGAATTGATTGGTGTGAGCTCGCGAAAAGATTTGTTACGTGCCTCTATGATTGGGCAAGATATTCATACTATGCCTATAAGTGTCATTATGTCACGTATGCCTAATATTGTTTATTTAGAAGAAGAAGACCTCGTCATCTATGCAGCAAGTCAAATGATAGATAAGGAAATTGATTCAATTCCCGTTGTTAGAAAAAAAGAAAATAGTAAATATAAAGTTGTAGGTAGAATATCTAAAACAACAATAACAAAATTATTTGTTTCATTATTTAAAGAATAGGTGATAAACAATGGAAAATATAAAGATAATCATTGCATCTGATTCAATAGGAGATACAGCTGAGTTGGTTGCTAGTGCTTGCGTCGCTCAATTTAATCCTAAAGCTTGTAAACATGGTTTTTTGAGATATCCTTATATAGAAACCTTTAAGGATATAGATGAAGTTATACAGGTCGCTATAGATAAAAATGCAATTATTGTATATACGTTAGTAGAACCAAAAATCAAAGCATATATGAAGAAAAAAGTAGACGCTTTCTCCTTAAAAGCTGTTGATATAATGGGTCCTCTAATGACACTACTTAATCAAACGCACGATGAGGAGCCGTATAATCAGCCAGGCAGAGTTCATAAATTAGACGATGCCTATTTCAAAAAAATAGATGCAATTGAATTTGCGGTAAAATATGATGATGGCAAAGATGCGAAAGGATTACCTAAGGCAGATATTGTTTTAATTGGCATTTCAAGAACTTCTAAGACACCTCTATCTCAGTATTTAGCGCATAAAAGCTATAAAGTAATGAACATTCCTCTAGTTCCAGAGGTAACGCCACCAGACGAATTGTTTAAAATTAATCCAAATAAATGTATAGCATTAAAGATTAGTGAAGATAAACTTAATTTAATAAGAAAACAACGACTTAAACAATTAGGATTAGGTGAGCATGCTAGATATGCGACTGAAGATAGAATTAAAGAAGAAATTCAATATTTTGAAAAAATTGTCGAAAAAATAGGATGTCCTGTTATTGATGTATCTGATAAGGCTATTGAAGAAACAGCAAATGATGTTATACAAATCATTGAAAGTAAAGCATAAATATTTAAAAACCTTCTATAAAAGTGTATAATACTATGACTACTATTTAATAGGTGATATATATTGCGTATAGAACAGTCTGTAATCAACGAAATAAAGGAAAAAACAGATATTTTAGATTTAGTAAGTGAATATGTGAAATTAGAAAAAAGAGGACGCAATTACATTGGTTTGTGTCCTTTTCATGATGAAAAAACACCTTCGTTTACAGTTTCTGAAGATAAACAAATATGCCATTGCTTTGGTTGTAAAAAAGGTGGAAATGTTTTTCAATTTATTCAAGACATTAAGGACATTTCATTCGTAGAAGCAGTACAAGAACTTGGAGAACGCGTTAATATAAAAGTAGATATTGGTCATTCTAATCCATCTACAACGCAGATAGCATCTGAAGACTTAAAAATGATTGAAATGCATGAATTAATTAATGAATATTATATGTATGCATTAATGAAATCCGTAGAAGGTGAAGAAGCTTTAAATTATCTTGTAAATCGTGGTTTCACTGAAGAATTAATAAAATCTCGTGGAATTGGGTATGCCCCTAATAACGCTCACTTTTGTCATGACTTTTTACAACAAAAAGGATATGACATAGAACTAGCTTATGAAGCTGGTTTGTTATCACGTAACGAAGAAAATTTTAGTTACTATGATCGTTTTAGAGATCGCATTATGTTTCCTTTAAAAAACGCTCAAGGAAGAATTGTCGGTTTTTCTGGTAGAACTTATAACAATCAAAAGCCTAAGTATTTAAATAGTCCTGAGACACCGATTTTTCAAAAGAGACGATTACTTTATAATCTTGATAGCGCAAGAAAGTCAATTAGAAAAAATGATGAAGTAATGTTGTTAGAAGGATTCATGGATGTAATTAAAGCTGATTACGCTGGATTAAAAACAGTAGTAGCAAGTATGGGTACAGCATTATCAGAAGATCACATTACAGTGTTAAAAAAATTAACCTCTAATATAACTTTAATGTTTGATGGAGACTTTGCTGGTCAAGAGGCCATTTTAAAAACTGGAGAACATTTACTTAAACATGGATTGAATGTATTTGTAGTACAATTACCAAAAAACATGGATCCCGATGAATATATAGTTAAATTCGGTAAAGAAAAATTTATAGAATTTATAAATAATGAGAAGAAATCGTTTATTATTTACAAAGTTCAATTCTATCGAGATGAAATTGAAAATAATGATCTAGCTTATGAGCGTCACTTTAAAGAGATTACTGAAGATCTTTCATTTGTCAGATCTTCAATATTAAAAAATAAAATTGTGAATGACGTAGCTGACATTTTCAATATTGATGCCAATACTATTATGTCCAATGTACATCAACAACCTGAATTTATCTCATATGAAGAAGACTATATTGGAAATACCAATGATAACTCGAATTTAAATTCTCAAAATTTAAATATTGTTTTTACACATTTAAACAAAAGTGAAAAAGCACAAAGAGCTTTATTAAAACACTTTATGATGGATAAAGATGTATTTCTAAATTATAATCGACAACTTGAAGCAAATGATTTTACGAATAAATATTTCCAAAGTATTTTTAAAGTGCTAACCGATTATTATTCTGAAAATGATTACTATTCGATTAGTGATTTAATATTATACATTGAAGATAAAGATATTAGAGAAGCAATCATACAGCTTGATGATTATGAATTAAATCGAGAACCTTATGATTTAGAAATTGAAGAATATATCTCAACTTTAAATGAAAACAAATATGAAGATTCTATTGAAGAACTTAATCATAAATTAAAAGAAGCACTTAGAATTGGTGACGTAGAATCTCAAAAGTATTATTTACAAATGATAGTTAATAAAAACAAGCAACGCATGTAGATGAACATTTAAATTAAAGGAATATAAACAAATATTAAACTTTTAATATAGTATTTATATTTAATAACCATTACTGTATAATGGTTATTATGCTTTTTTAAAGGGTAGAGAAATAATAAGTTAAATATTTATGAAATAAGGATATCATTTTATTACCTATAGAATGATAATATTTCATGTTTATTATAAAATATACTTTTCTTATTATAATAATTTATTATATAATTAAATATCTTAATTGAAAGTTGAAAATACGATTGGGAGGCCTTTTCATGTCTGATAACCAAGTTAAAATCAAAAAACAAACAATTGATCCGACTTTAACATTAGAAGATGTTAAAAAACAATTAATTGAAAAAGGTAAAAAGGAAGGTCATCTAAGTCATGAAGAAATTGCTGAAAAGCTGCAAAATTTTGACATGGATTCCGACCAAATGGATGATTTCTTTGACCAACTAAATGATAACGATATTAGTTTAGTAAATGAAAAAGATAGTTCAGATACAGATGAAAAATTAAATCCAAATGACTTAAGTGCGCCTCCAGGTGTTAAAATTAATGATCCTGTAAGAATGTACTTAAAAGAAATTGGACGTGTAAATCTTCTTAGCGCACAAGAAGAAATTGAATTAGCTAAACGTATTGAACAAGGTGATGAAGTAGCAAAATCTCGCCTTGCAGAAGCCAACTTGCGATTAGTTGTAAGTATTGCGAAACGATATGTTGGTCGTGGTATGCTTTTCTTAGACTTAATCCAAGAGGGAAATATGGGGCTTATCAAAGCAGTAGAAAAGTTCGATTTTAGTAAAGGATTTAAATTTTCTACTTATGCTACATGGTGGATTAGACAAGCCATTACACGTGCTATTGCTGACCAAGCTCGCACCATCCGTATTCCTGTGCATATGGTTGAAACAATTAATAAGCTTATTCGCGTACAAAGACAATTATTACAAGATTTAGGTCGTGATCCTGCTCCTGAAGAAATTGGTGAAGAAATGGATTTACCACCTGAAAAAGTTCGCGAAATACTTAAAATAGCTCAAGAGCCAGTATCCCTAGAAACGCCAATAGGTGAAGAAGATGACAGTCACTTAGGAGACTTTATTGAAGATCAAGAAGCACAAAGTCCTTCTGACCATGCTGCTTATGAGTTATTGAAAGAACAATTAGAAGACGTTTTAGATACACTTACTGATAGAGAAGAAAATGTTTTACGTTTAAGATTTGGCCTTGATGACGGACGAACTAGAACATTAGAAGAAGTAGGTAAAGTGTTCGGTGTTACAAGAGAACGTATTCGTCAAATCGAAGCTAAAGCGCTTAGAAAATTAAGACATCCAAGTCGTAGCAAGCGTCTTAAAGATTTTATGGACTAAGATTAATGCTAAATCTGAGTTAACGATAGATGTTATGTATAAAGAAATTTGAGGCTAAGACAATACTATGTCCTAGCCTCTTTTTATAATAAAGGAGATAACAATGATATCATTAAATCATAGATTAAAAGTTGTAAGCCAATACTTATTACCTAATTCATTAGCTGATATCGGTTCTGATCACGCTTATTTACCTATTTATGCATTACAACATCATCTATGCGATGATGCTATTGCTGGTGAAGTAATAAAAGGACCTTATACAGCTGCTAAAACGAATGTAGCACAGCATCAACTTACTCAACATATCGATGTTCGATTAGGTGATGGTCTTAGTATTCTAACTGAGAAAGATAAAGTAGATAATGTCACAATTTGTGGAATGGGTGGACCTTTGATAGCGAAAATATTAGATGAGGGTAAAAATAAACTTGCACATCATCCACGTCTAATTTTGCAAAGTAATATTCAAACTGAAACCTTACGCAAGACACTTCAACATCTTAATTATGATATTATTGCTGAAGAAATTTTAGAAGAAAAAGGGCATATCTATGAAATTGTAGTTAGTGAATGGAAAGAAAATCTTAATCTTCTTAATAAGAAATCACTTAAATTTGGTCCTATTCTTTTAAATCATAAAAACGATATTTTTATAAAAAAATGGGAAAGAGAGTTAGCAGCTTTAGAGTATATTCGTAATCAATTGAATCCAATACAACATCATGAGAGACTAGAAGAGATTGAAGAAGAGATATCAATGATAAGAGAGGTGCTCTATAATGAAAATTAAAGAACTAATGTCAATTATTGACCAACATGTTCCCCTTAAAACTGCTGAAAGCTGGGATAATGTGGGTTTATTAATTGGAGATGACACTAAAGAAATAACAGGTATTTTGACAGCATTAGATTGCACAATGGAAGTAATAGAAGAGGCAATTAGCAAAGGATACAATACAATTATTGCGCATCACCCTTTAATTTTTAAAGGTGTTAAATCATTAGTTAATGATGGATACGGTAAATTGATACACATGCTTATTCAAAATGATATTCAACTTATTGCTTTACACACCAATTTAGATAATCACATTGATGGTGTCAATGAGATGCTAGCAAAAAAATTAAATTTAACTAATATTAGATTTTTAAATGAAGAAGAATCTTTTTATTATAAAGTACAAACTTACATTCCGGAAGAAAATCTAGAATCATTTAAATATCATATAAATAATATTGGTCTAGCAAAAGAAGGGAATTATGAATATTGTTTCTTTGAGTCCAAAGGTAAAGGTCAATTCAAACCAGTTGGAGACGCTCGCCCTCATATTGGAGAACTAAATCGAATTGAACATGTAAATGAAGTGAAGGTAGAATTTATGATTCGTAAAGATCAATTAAGTATTGCTAAAAATGCAATTATTAATTACCATCCTTATGAAACACCTGTATACGATTTTATTAAGATGACGACATCTGCTAATTATGGTCTTGGAAAAATAGGTGAACTAAATGAACCATTAAATTTAGAAGATTTTGCTAAATATGCTAAAGCACATTTAAATATTCCTAGCGTTCGTTATACAGGTCCTTCAGAAGCGTTAATTAAAACAGTTGCTATTATCGGAGGTGCTGGTATCGGTTTTGAAACTAGTGCTTTTAAAAAGGGAGCAGATGTTTTCGTTACTGGAGACATAAAACATCATGATGCACTTGATGCTAAAACTAATGGCATTCATTTATTAGATATCAATCATTATAGTGAGTACGTTATGAAAGAAGGACTTAAAGACTTACTAGGACGATGGTTATTTAGTAATGATAGTAAGCAGTTTAATATAGAAGCTTCAGAAATAAATACAGATCCATTTAATTATATTTAAAACAATACAAAGGAGGCCAGATGAATGGCTAATCATCCATTTGAAATATTTAATTTAAATCCAAATCTTATTGATGCAGTTAAAGATTTAAATTTTAATAAACCTACTGAAATTCAAAATAGAATTATTCCACGTATAAAAAAAGGGACTAATTTAATTGGTCAATCACAAACCGGTACTGGCAAATCACATGCCTTTTTATTACCTTTAATAGATTTAATTAATACTGACATTAAAGAACCTCAAAGTATTGTTGTTGCACCAACTCGTGAATTAGCACAACAATTGTATAAAGTGGCTAGTCATCTAGCTAGTTTTCAATCAGATATTAAAGTAAGTTTATTTATTGGTGGTACTGACATAGAGAAAGATAAACAACGAACAAATCAACAACCTCAATTAGTGATTGGTACACCAACACGAATCAATGATTTAGCTCAGAGTGGACATTTGCATATTCATAAGGCATCATATTTAATTATCGATGAAGCAGATTTTCTCATTGATTTAGGGTTAATAGAAGATGTGGATTATATTGCTGCTCGTTTAGATGAAAATGCTAATATTGCAGTCTTTAGTGCAACAATTCCAAAATCATTAGAACCGTTTTTAAATAAGTATCTTAGTCACCCTGAATATGTTGTAGTTGATAACAAATCCCAAAATAAAAAAAATATTGAATTTTATTTGATTCCTACTAAAGGAACTGAAAAAGTTGATAAAACTTTACAATTAATTGATATACTAAATCCATATCTATGTATTATTTTTTGTAACAGTAGAGAAAATGCAAATGAACTTGCTCAATCTCTTAATGAGTCTGGCATTAAAGTAGGTATGATTCATGGCGGTTTAACACCTAGAGAACGTAAACAACAAATGAAACGTATTCGGAATTTAGATTTCCAATATGTTATTGCAAGTGATTTAGCTTCAAGAGGAATTGATATTGAAGGCGTTAGTCATGTAGTAAATTTTGATGTTCCTAATGATATTGATTTTTTTACTCATAGAGTGGGTAGAACAGGACGTGGAAATTATAAAGGCGTGGCTATAACGTTATATAGCCCAGATGAAGAACATAATATTTCTCTTATTGAAGATAAAGGCTATCACTTTGATAATGTTGATATTAAAAATGGAGAACTTAAGCCAATCAAAGCGCACAATACACGTCATAAACGTGAACGTAAAGATGATCATTTAACAAATCAAGTAAAACATAAAGTAAGAAGTAAATCTAAAAATAAAGTTAAACCAGGCTATAAAAAGAAATTTAAACAAGAAGTAGAAAGAATGAAACGACAAGAGAGAAAGCAATACAGTAAACAACGTAGTAGACAACAACGAAAAAACAATAAAAAAGGTTAGGTGAAACAAATGTTAATTGGCTCACATGTATCAATGAGTGGTAAAAAAATGTTAGAAGGATCGGCCGAAGAAGCACATCAATTTGGTGAATCAACATTTATGATTTATACAGGTGCACCTCAAAATACAAGAAGAAAAAATATAAACGATTTAAATATTGAAAAAGGTCATAAAGTTATGGAACAATATGGTTTATCCAATATTGTTGTACACGCTCCTTATATAATAAATATAGGAAATACAACGAAGCCTGAAGTTTACGAACTAGGTGTGAATTTCCTTCAAAATGAGATTGAACGCACTCAAGCTATAGGAGCGAAAGATATTGTCTTACATCCAGGTGCGCATGTAGGTGCCGGTGCAGATAAAGGAATTAATCAGATTATTAAAGGATTAAATGAAGTGTTAACACATGATCATGATGTACGAATTGCACTTGAAACAATGGCTGGAAAAGGAACAGAAATTGGACGTAGTTTTGAAGAACTTGCTCGCATTATTGATGGTGTGACACATAACGATCGGTTATCTATTTGCTTTGATACCTGTCATACACATGATGCTGGTTATAATATCAAAAATGATTTTGATGGCGTTTTGAATGAGTTTGATAAAATCATTGGAATAGACCGTATTAAAGTTGTTCATGTAAATGATAGTAAAAATGAACAAGGTGCACATAAAGACCGACATGAAAATATTGGATTTGGATATATTGGTTTTGATGCTTTGAATAATGTGGTACATCATGAAGCTTTTAAAGACATTCCTAAAATCCTTGAAACTCCTTATGTAGGAGAAGATAAGAAAAATAAAAAGCCGCCTTATCGCTTTGAAATTGAAATGTTAAAATCTCAAATTTTTGATCCTAAATTAAAAGGAAAAATATTGAATCAATAATTAAAATAAGAGTAAGATAGCATAATCTACAAAGAGCCTATCTTACTCTTATTTTAATTCGTAAACATTACTATTTACAAAAAACATATATAATTGTATAGTATTTAGCGAGGTGAAAAGATGAATCAACCTGTTTTTGAATTAAAAAATATTGATTATTATTTTGATAATAAACAAGTATTAGAAAACATTAATATCCGAATTAATAAAGGTGACTTTCTTGCAATTGTTGGCCCTAATGGAGCCGGGAAATCTACTCTTTTAAAGGTTATTCTTGGCTTGTTACCATTACAACACGGTGAAATATACATTGACGGGAAATCTTATAAAAAAAATACTCAATCTGCATTAAAAATTAGTTATGTGTCTCAAAAAGCCAATGCTTTTACTGCAGGATTTCCTGCTAGTGTGAAAGAAGTCGTTTTAAGTGGTTTAACTAAAACGAAAAGAATTTTTCAGTGGTTTAATAAAAGTGATGAACAACAAGTAGATAATGTTTTACATCGTTTAAATATTCATCATCTAAAGAATAAAAATATTGCAGAATTATCCGGTGGACAACAACAACGTGTACTAATTGCACGCGCTTTAATTTCAAATCCATCCGTCTTAGTATTAGACGAACCGACAAATGGGATTGATGCAAAACATGTGAATGAATTTTATGCCACCTTGCAACATTTAAAAGAAGAAGGTATAACGATTATTTTAGTTACTCATGATATAGGCGTTGTGGTAGACACAGCTACAAAAGTCGCTTGCTTAAATAAACATCTTCATTTTCATGGTTCTACTGAAGAATTTAAGTCTCTTGATGAAGTTGAAATTTCAAAAATATATGGTCATCCAATTAAATTTGTTGATCATCAACATAATCGTTCATGCTGTGAAGCATAATTTTAAATAGGAGTTAATTATGATAAGTATATGGATTGAATTAAGAGGTGAATATCATGATTGAAGCATTGTTAAATTTTGATTTTATGAGATATTCACTTTTAAGTGGGATATTGATTGGTTTTATTGCACCTTTAATTGGTGCATTTATAGTAGTAAGGCGATTATCATTAATTGCTGATGCTTTAAGTCACGTCACACTAGGCGGTATTTCGTTTGGAATGTTTATTATTACCTTATCACCAGCATTAGCATTTATAAACCCTATGTGGTTTGGTATAATCTTTGCAATAGTTGGAGCTTTACTTATAGAAAAATTAAGAACTTCATATTCAAACTATCAAGAAATTGCAATTCCAATTATAATGAGTGCAGGAATTGCATTAAGTGCAATTTTTATTTCTCTAGCTGATGGGTTCAATCAAGAAATTGTTGGGTTATTATTCGGTTCAATTAGTGCTGTAAATTTAAGTGACTTAATCACAATTACGATTATTTCAATCGTCGTATTATTATTCATTCTTTTATTATACAAAGAATTATTTATTTTATCTTTTGATGAGGAATATAGTAAGGTTATTAATATTCCAAAATGGATTCAGTTTTTATTTATAACGATTGTTGCTATGGTCATTTCTGCATCAATGAGAGTAGTAGGAATTTTACTCGTGAGTGCATTAATTACATTACCTGTGGCTATAGCAATGCGATTAACTAAAGGATTTAAACAGTTGATTATCTTAAGTATTGTTATAGGTGAATGTTCTGTTATTCTAGGGCTTACCTTAGCATTTTATATTAATATATCTCCTGGTGGTGTCATCGTGGTATTATTAGTTCTAATTTTAGGAATAACGATGTTACTACAGAAAACTAAACGAACTGCCAAAAAGGAGCATTAAATTATGAATACAAATGACGCTATTAAAATTTTAAAAGACAATGGGTTAAAATATACTAAGAAAAGAGAAGATATGATTAATATCTTTGTTAATGAAGATAAATATATTAATGCTAAATATATACAACAACAATTAGACAATGATTATCCAGGTATATCTTTTGATACTATTTATCGTAATCTTCATCTTTTTAAAGATTTAAATATTGTTGAAAGTACAGAATTAGATGGAGAAATGAAATTTAGAATCGCTTGTACTAATCATCATCATCATCATTTTATATGTGAAAATTGTGGGGATACAAAAGTAATAGATTTTTGTCCAATTGAGCAAGTTAAGCAATTCCTACCTAATGTAGATATTCATACTCATAAATTAGAGGTATATGGTATATGTGAAACTTGCCATAATAAAGGTATAAATTAAAATGAGAAATGTTCTGAGACGTAAGTAAGCGTCTCAGTTTTTTATAGGTCAAAAGTCTGAATTTCTACTAATATTGAAATATATGTTTAAAAACTACTAAAATGAGATATAAGAAGAGTATAATAAGAAATATGACAACTATGTGAATAATATTTAAAGCAAATGATTTGTTGCACATCACATAGCTTGTTATTATTTATGTAAAGATAATTTAGGAGGATGATTATTTATGGCTTTTGAATTACCAAATTTACCATATGCAGCAGATGCATTAGAACCACATATCGACAAAGAAACAATGGAAATTCATCATGACAAACATCATAACACTTATGTTACAAAATTAAATTCTGCAGTTGAAGGTACTGATTTAGAATCTAAATCAATTGAAGAAATTGTTGCAAATTTAGATAGTGTACCTGAAAATATTCAAACAGCAGTACGTAATAATGGTGGAGGTCATTTAAATCACTCATTATTCTGGGAATTATTAACTCCTAATTCTGAAGAAAAAGGTACTGTAATTGATAAAATTAAAGAACAATGGGGTTCTTTAGATGAGTTTAAAAAAGAATTCGCTGATAAAGCTGCAGCACGTTTTGGTTCAGGTTGGGCTTGGTTAGTAGTAAATAATGGAAAATTAGAAATTGTTACTACTCCAAATCAAGATAACCCTATTACTGAAGGAAAAACTCCAATTTTAGGCTTAGATGTTTGGGAACATGCTTATTACCTTAAATATCAAAATAAACGTCCTGATTATATCAGTGCTTTCTGGAATGTTGTAAATTGGGAAAAAGTAGACGAGTTATACAATGCTGCTACAAAATAATAAATAAAAAAAGTATTTATTAGTGGTCTCTTTTTGGGAGATCACTTTTTTTTATGAAAAATATAGAAAAATTATACAATTTCATATATCATTTATACGTATACATGATTAATAATTGAGGTCGGTTGTCTTGCTTAAAAGATTAAAAGAAAAATCAAATGATGAAAAAATAAAACATACGATGAATAAACGAATTAGTTTTATATTTGGTGCAATTGTTTTGATTTTCGTATTAATTGTCCTAAGACTAGGATATTTACAAATTGCACAAGGTGCATATTATAGTCAATTAGTGAAAAATGATGAGAATATTACTGTCAATGAATCCGTACCACGAGGAAGAATACTAGATAGAAATGGCAAAATTTTAGTTGATAATGCTTCGAAATTAGCAATTACCTACACTCGTTCTAGAAAAACCAGTCAACAAGATATGTTAAACACCGCTAAAAAATTAGCTAAACTCATTACAATGAATACTGATAAGATTACAAAGCGAGATAAACAAGACTTTTGGATACAAAATCATCCAAAAGAAGTTAATAAATTAATGAAAAAAGAAACAACTATGCTTAACAATGGTAGCATAAGTCAAGAACAGTACGATAAACAATTACATAGTAAAATTACAGAAACTCAATTAAATAGTTTATCTAAGCATGATTTACAAGTATTAGCTATATACAGAGAAATGTCAGCTGGATCTACACTTGATCCGCAAATGATAAAAAATGAAGATGTTAGTGAAAAGGAATATGCTGCTGTTTCTCAACAATTGGATAATTTACCTGGTGTCAATACTTCAATGGATTGGGATCGAAAATATCCATATGGTGAAACTTTAAGAAGTATATTTGGTAGTGTCTCTACACCTTCTGAGGGTATTCCTAAAGAATTAACTGAACAGTATTTAGCAAAAGGATATTCTAGAAATGACAGGGTTGGGAAAGCTTATCTAGAATATCAATATGAAGACATTCTACGTGGTAAAAAGAAACAGTTGAAATACACTACTGATAAATCTGGTAAAGTTATTAGTTCTAAAGTGATTAACCCTGGGTCACGCGGAAATGATTTACAACTAACCATTGATATTGATTTACAGAAAAAAGTTGAGTCTCTATTAGAAAATGAAATAAAAACACTGCGTAGTCAAGGAGCAACAAATATGGACAATGCTCTTGTAGTTGTTCAAAATCCTAAAAATGGTGATATTCTTGCAATGGCTGGAAGACAAACTGATAAAAAAGGTGAACTGCTAGATTATGATTTAGGTAATTTTACTGGTCAATTTGCAGTCGGTTCTTCTGTTAAAGGAGCAACCTTATTAACTGGTTATCAAAATCATACTATCAAAGTCGGTGAAGAAATGATTGATGAACCTTTACACTTTAGTGGCGGACTAACTAAACGTTCTTACTTTAACCAAAATGGCAAAGTCCTAATTAACGACAAAGAAGCATTAATGCATTCTTCAAACGTATATATGTTTAAAACTGCTTTAAGACTAGCTGGTGATCCTTACTCAAGTGGTATGAATTTACCTAATAATATTGAAGAAGCTGGTCAAAAACTGAGAAAAGGTCTAAATCAAGTAGGATTAGGTGTTAAAACAGGTATCGATTTACCAAATGAAACAATTGGTCAAATTGAACCATTAACTAATAATCCAGGCAATTATTTAGATTTATCAATAGGTCAATATGATACTTATACACCTATTCAACTTTCACAATATATATCTACAATTGCAAATAATGGTTACAGAGTACAACCACACATTGGTTTAGCTATACATGACGCAACAAATAGTGATCAGGTAGGACCTGTAAAAGATAAAATTAAAGGTAATATACTAAATAAAGTCAATAATTCTCAAGATGAGATAGATGAAGTAAAACAAGGATTCAAGATGGCTTTCAATGAAAAAGATGGTACAGGCTATGCAAGCTTCCATAAAACTGTTGTTCCATCAGCTGGTAAAACTGGTACTGCTGAAGTTTATCAAAATGGACAACCTAGAGTTAACTCAACATATATAGGTTATGCGCCTGTTAAAGATCCTAAATTAGCTTTTTCTATCGTATATACTAATCAACCTGTTCCACCACCATGGTTAAATGGGGGAGATTTAGGAAGAGATATCATTAATTACTACTTTAAAAATGAAAAATAATTTGAATAACCGTTGATAAGATGCTTTTCTATTTAACACTAGTAAAAATTAATACTTTTCAATTAATCGTCTAAGTGGTATGATAATAAAGTCGTATTTAGAAAAGGTAAGGAGGTATAATCATGCGCGTAAACGTAACATTAGCTTGTACTGAATGTGGTGACAGAAACTACATTACTACTAAAAATAAAAGAAACAATCCTGAACGTATTGAAATGAAAAAATATTGTTCACGTGATAACAAACAAACTCTACATCGTGAAACTAAATAATATTAAAAGTAAAAAGAGTTCGGGACATAAAGTATCTGGA
>NZ_KV792015.1:0-36947 GCF_001808085.1 Staphylococcus sp. HMSC14C01 | reverse complement strand
GGTGTGACCTCCTTGCCATTGTCACCAGACAACAACTTACTTAAACAAGTATATTACTAATTAATTAATTTTTCAATAGTTAATTTTACACTTTATTAAAATTCTTTTTACAAGCGTTTTACAAAATTAACTTTCGTTTTTGACGACTTTTATATCTTATAATAAACAAAGTTTAATGTCAATAAGTTTTTAAAGATTTTTTGAATTAATTTTTAAAAAAGGATTTAATTTTTGAACACTCATAGTATACTACCACATCATATATATAATATCTAGTCCTTTTTTAATTAATTTTTTTCATTTTGTTTTTCATAAAAAAGCGTTGCTTACCTTAGCAAGCAACGCTTTTAATTTATATTGATCTTATTTTTGTCTCATGTAAGGGAATAATAATACATCTCTAATAGATGGTGAATCTGTTAACAACATAACTAAACGATCAATTCCAATTCCTAGTCCGCCTGTTGGTGGCATACCGTATTCAAGCGCTTCAATGTAATCTTCATCCATTTCATGAGCTTCATCGTTACCTTGTTCTTTTTCAACAAGTTGTGCTTCAAAACGTTCACGTTGATCGATTGGATCATTTAATTCTGTGAAGGCATTTGCATGTTCTCTACCTACAATAAACAACTCGAAACGATCAGTAAATCTTGGATCTTCTGGATTTTTCTTAGCAAGTGGAGAAATTTCAATTGGATGTCCATAAATAAATGTAGGTTGAATTAATGTTTCTTCAACTTTTTGTTCAAAGAATTCATTTAAAATATGTCCATATTTCATGTTTTCTGTAATTTCAATACCATGCTGTTTAGCTAATGCTTTAGCTTCTTCATCTGTTTTCACATTATAGAAGTTTACACCTGTAGCCTCTTTAACAGCGTCTACAATATGAAGTCGTTTCCAATCTGATTCTAAGTCAATTTCTTCGCCATTATATTGCACTTTTGCTGAACCTAATACAGTTTGTGCAATATGTCTAACCATAGATTCTGTTAAATCCATAATATCATGATAATCAGCATATGCTTCATATAACTCTATCATAGTAAACTCAGGATTATGGCGTGTTGATACACCTTCATTACGGAATACACGACCAATTTCATAAACTTTTTCTAATCCGCCTACAATTAATCGTTTTAAATGTAATTCTATCGCAATACGCATATATAACGTTGCATCTAGTGCATTATGATGGGTAACAAATGGTCGAGCTGCAGCACCACCAGCGATTTGATGCATCATTGGCGTTTCTACTTCTAAATAACCTCTTTGATTTAAATAATTTCTCATTTCTTGGATGATTTTACTACGGTTAATAAATGTACGAGTACTATCTTGGTTAGTAATTAAATCTAGATAACGTTGGCGATATCTTTGCTCAATATCTTGTAAACCATGAAATTTATCAGGTAATGGTCTTAAAGCTTTAGATAATAATGTAAATGATTTTGCTTTTACTGATAATTCGCCAGTATTTGTTTTAAACATGACACCTTCAATACCTACAATGTCACCTAAATCCGTTGTTTTCCAAAGGTTATCAAAAGGTTCTTCGCCAATTTGATCTTTACGTACATAAATTTGAATTTGACCAGTTAAATCTTGTACATGTGCAAATCCTGCTTTACCTTTACCACGTTTTGTCATTAAACGCCCTGCAATAGAAACATGACTTTCGTCTTCTTTTTCATGTAATTCTTCTTTAGAAAAATGATCCCATTTTTCTTTTAATTCACTTGCAGTAGCTGTGCGTTCAAAGCGTTTACCAAATGGGTCAATTCCTAAATCAATAAGTTCTTGTAATTTTTGTCGACGAACCTGCATTTGGTCATTCATTTCTTCTGACATTACTCTCTCTCCTTTAATCTTCCTGTTTTACTATTAATGGATGTTATGTACTTATTAAAAATATTGTAAAATATTTTCCATTCACTATTTTATACATAGTCACATAGTTAAATTCTTAAAATATATTTATATCTTAAGAATTTAAGCACTTATCTTAGCACTTAATCTTTATATTTCTTAACCGTATCATCTGGAAAAACTAAATCATGAATTTTCTGATTTAATCGTGGATCCTTTTTGTCCGATGCAATATCGTTCAACGGTATAAGTACAAAAGCACGTTCTTGCATTCGTGGGTGAGGTATACTTAAATTGTCTGTTTCAATAATATTATCACTATATAATAAGATATCTATATCTAATGTTCTAGGACCCCAACGTATTTCTCTTACTCGATGCAGTTGTTGTTCAATGTCTAAACAATGCTTAAGCAATTGCTGAGGTGACAACTCGGTTTCAATCTCTAAACACAAATTCAAGAAATTAGGCTGATCAGTATAGCCAATCGGTGCAGTTTCATATATCGATGATTGTTTTGTTACCTTTATACCCTTAATGTTTCCAATTAAATCAATTGCCTTAAGAAGTTGTTGTTTTCTATCACCAATATTACTTCCTAAACCTAAATATGCTTGTACCATTAACGATTCTCCCTCACTATTTCAATACCCACACCATCGTAATGACCAGGTATAGGTGGATTTTCTTTAGTGATTCTGACTTTCGTTTCCATTACACGATTATAGTGTGAATTTATACGTTTTGCAATACGTTCAGCTAGATGCTCGATTAAATTGCAAGGTGGACCTTCAACAATATCTTTTACATCCTCAAATACTTCACCATAATGCACAGTATCTTTAACATTATCTGTCTGCCCCGCTTTTGATAAGTCTACTTTTAAAGTTACGTCTACTAAAAAAATTTGACCTATTTCATTCTCAGCTGCGAGTGCACCATGATATCCATAAAACTTCATCCCTTTAAGAAAGATCATGTCGTTCATTTTCATTCTCCTTCAAAAAATCTATACCTTGAGCTAAACGTACATTTAATTCAACATTATGTACGCGAACTGCTTTTATGCCTTTCATTATACCATAGGCAGTAGTAGCAGCAGTGGCCTCATCTCTTTCTTTAGGTGTCGTATCAGTAGAAATCATATCTCTAATAAAACTTTTACGACTTGTCGCTAATAAAACTGGATACTCTGTAGCAACTAATTCATCTAATCGAGCCATTACTTCATTTTTTTCTTTTCTACTTTTGGGAAATCCAATTCCAGGATCTAACCATATTTTATGTTTTGGAATCCCTGCCATTTCTGCTTTATTTGCTTGCTTTATAAGTGTTAATAGCATTTCTTCTACAACTGGTTGGTCACGTTGGCCATCTCCATTATGCATTAACACAATTTCCGCTTCATATTTAGCAACTACATCTAAAATATGAGGATCATATAACCCAGCCCATTGGTCATTAATCATTGTGGCCCCTAATCTTAGACAAGCTTCAGCAACTTCACTGCGATATGTATCTATGGAAATTTGTACATTTAGTTTTACTAATTCTTCTACAACTGGCACTACACGTTGCATTTCTTCTTCTAAAGACACTTCTGTGTGCCCAGGTCTTGTTGATACGCCTCCTACATCAATAATATCTACGCCTTCATCAATCATTTCTTTAGCACGTGTAACTGCGTTATCAATTGAATTATACTGACCACCATCTGAAAATGAATCAGGCGTTACATTTAAGATTCCCATAATTTTTGTTTTACCCACTATCAATCATCCTTTGTTTTAAAAATAAATATGTATACTCACATGATACACTCATTTAGTCTATATTTCAGTATTGTTAACTAAAAGAACCTTTATACTAAAAAATAGCTGGCTCCGCCTTTTACGAAACCAGCCATTTCTTATTTAAAACATGATATTCAAATATCAACTTATATCATCATTAGTCATCGAATGAATATAATGGTGTAGATAAGTAACGTTCACCATTACTTGGTAATACTGTTACAACTGTTTTACCTTTACCTAACTCTTTTGCTTTTTCGATTGCTGCATAAATTGCTGCGCCTGAAGAAATACCTGCTAAGATACCTTCTTCTTTAGCCACACGACGTGATGTTTCCATTGCAGTTTCATTACCAACTTTAATGATACTATCATAAATATTAGTATTTAAAGTATCAGGTACAAAGCCAGCACCTAAACCTTGTAATTTATGTGGTCCAGGTTCTCCACCACTTAATACAGGAGATCCTTCTGGTTCAATTGCTACAATTTCAACGTTAGGATATTTCTCTTTTAAGACTTTACCTACACCAGATAGTGTACCGCCAGTACCAACACCTGCTAAGAAAGCATCAATTTGTTTGCCTTCAAATTGTTCAACTAATTCAGGACCAGTTGTTAATGCATGTACTTCAGGGTTAGCTGGATTTTCAAATTGTTGAGGTTCGAAATAACCATGTTCTTCTTTCAATTCTTTAGCTTTCTTAATAGCACCTTTCATTGCTTCAGATCCAGGTGTTAACACTAATTCCGCACCATATGCTTTTAATAAGTTGCGACGTTCAGAACTCATTGTTTCAGGCATAGTAAATACTGCTTTATAACCTTTAGCTGCACAAACAAATGCTAAACCAATACCAGTATTACCACTTGTTGGTTCTACAATTGTATCACCAGGTTTAATTTTCCCTTCTTTTTCAGCTTTTTCAATCATTGCTAAAGCAATACGGTCTTTTACAGAGCCACCTGGATTTTGATACTCTAATTTTACATATACATCTGCCGCATCTTCATCTACTACGTTTCTTAATTTTACTACCGGTGTGTTGCCAATAATTTGTGTAATATTTTCTACAGGTTTTTGTGCCATCGAAAAAACGCTCCTTTAACTTTCTAATTTAAAACTTAGTTTTTCTATCGGATATAACTATATTCTATCAGAATTTTCTAAAAAGACAAAGATATTTCTTTAAATATGATGTAATATTTTACTTTCATTAGTTACATTTAGTTCTTCCCATAAAAAAAGAGCAATAAACATACGTTTATTGCTCATCAACATTCTACTATTTTTTTATTGTATCAAGTAGTTCTTGAAGTTCGCCTTCAGAATAATGATATTTATTTCCACAGAAATGACACACGGCCTCAGCACCATGATCTTCTTTAATCATATCTTCAATTTCTGCTTCACCTAAACCTTTAATTGCATTTAGGAATTTTTCATGACTACAATTACATTCAAATTGTGCATCCATTGTTTCCAAAATTTGTACATTCTCTTCACCTAAAATTTCATTTAAGATACCTTCTGGTGTTAAGCCTTGTTCAATCAATTTAGAAACTGGCTGCATTTGGTTAATTGCATTTTCTAATTTAGTAATAGTTTCTTCTTTAGCGCCTGGCATGACTTGTATAATAAATCCACCCGCTGCTTTAATAGAATTATCAGGGTTAACAAGTACCCCTAATCCCACTGATGACGGTGTTTGTTCACTTGTCGCAAAATAATAAGTGAAATCTTCTCCAAGCTCACCAGAAACGATTGGACTTGCGCCTGAGAAATAATCTTTCATTCCTACATCCTTAACGACTTGAATTGCACCCTCAGTACCTACTGCTCGTCTTACATCCAATTTACCTTGATCATTAAGTGGAAAATGGGTTTGAGGATGGTCAACATATGCACGGACATTTCCTTGTGCATCTGCATCAGCAATAATTCGACCAATTGGGCCCTTACCATCTACTGTGACAGTAAGCTTTTGATCTCCTTTTAACATTGCCCCCATTAATAACGTTGCTGTCATTGTTCTCCCCATCGCTGCTGAAGCTGTAGGCCATGTATAGTGACGTGTTTGGCCTTCTTGAACTGATTCAGTTGTTAATGCAGCATACGCACGTACTTCTCCATCAAAAGCCAATGATTTAACAATATAATCATGTGTCATTACTCTAATCTCTCCTTTATGTTATTTTATTTCGTTTGTTTCATTTATTTTAAAATCTAATATTAAATCCTTTATTAAGAATATCTATTTTACACTGCTTATTTAAGAATATGAAGTAACTTGCTCTAGGGTATATAATGCTCCTATATCATATTAAAAACTCTTTCGATTAAGGTTATTTAACCCGAGTCGAAAGAGTTTTTATGACTAGCTATGATTCTCTATGATTTGAATCTGTTGGATGCTCTATATTTGGAGATTGTTCATAACCTGTTTCATCTCTATCATTTCGTTGTGAATGATTTTGAGATTGATTACGGTCTGAACGATGATTGTTTTTATCATGATCGATTCTGTCATCTTCTCTGCGGTCTTCTGCTTCATCTTTACGACCTTCTTCAAGTTGTTCTTCACGAATGTCATCATAAGATTTACCATATTTACCGTTTGAGAACTCAGAATCATCTTTATCTTCATCTTTTACCACTTTAGCTGCATCATAATCCACTGTTGGTAAAACACCATCATAGAATAATGAACGTATTTGTTCTGCTACTAGTGTTTCTTCAGTTAATAATGTTTTAGCAATCAGTTTCAATTGAGATTCATGTTCTAATAAAATTTGTTTACAACGTTCATATTGTTCTTTAATAATACGTTGAACTTCTTTATCAATTTCATAAGCAATTTGGCCTGAATAGTTAGGTTCACCTTGCATATCTTTACCTAAGAAGACTTGGCCGCCACCGCTTGTAGAGAATTGTAAAGGCCCTAATTTCTTACTCATACCATATTCAGTGACCATTGAACGTGCAATTTGTGTTGCTCTTTCAAAGTCGTTTGAAGCACCAGTTGATACTTCATGGAAGTTAATATCTTCAGATACACGACCACCTAAAAGACCACAAATTTTATCTAACAATTCTGGTTCTGTCATTAAGAAACGGTCTTGTTTAGGTAACATCATTGCGTAACCACCTGCTTGTCCACGAGGCACAATCGTTACTTTGTGTACAACTTCTGCTTCATCAAGTACCATACCAATGACTGTATGCCCTGCTTCATGATGTGCTACAATATTACGTTCTTTATCAGAAATAACACGAGATTTTTTCGCTGGACCCGCAATCACTCGGTCTGTTGCTTCTTCAATATCACGCATATCAATTTTATTTTTACCTTCACGTGCGGCAATCAATGATGCTTCGTTCAATAGGTTTTCTAAATCAGCACCAGAGAAACCAGGCGTTCTTTGAGAAATAGCTTTTAAATCGACAGTTTCATCAAGTGGTTTGTTTTTAGCATGAACATGAAGAATCGCTTCACGACCTTTAACATCTGGACGACCTACTTGAATTTGTCTATCGAAACGACCAGGACGTAATAATGCAGGGTCTAAAATGTCAGGACGGTTTGTTGCTGCAATCATAATGATACCTTCATTCTCACCGAAACCATCCATTTCAACTAATAATTGGTTAAGCGTTTGTTCACGTTCATCGTGACCGCCACCAACACCTGCACCACGTTGACGACCAACAGCATCAATTTCGTCTATGAAAATAATACATGGTGCATTTTTCTTAGCATTTTCAAATAAATCACGTACTCGACTTGCACCAACACCTACAAACATTTCAACGAAGTCAGAACCACTGATTGAGAAGAATGGAGCTCCAGCTTCACCTGCAACGGCACGTGCTAATAATGTTTTACCTGTACCTGGTGGGCCTACAAGTAAGACACCTTTAGGGATTCTTGAACCCATTTTCTTAAATTTCTTATTATCTTTTAAGAAATCTACAATTTCAATTAACTCTTGTTTTTCTTCGTCTGCCCCAGCAACATCTGAGAAGCGAACACGACGTTTTTGGTTGTCGTACATTTTTGCTTTGGATTTACCAAAGTTCATCATACGACCTCCACCGCCGCCACCTTGTGCTTGGCTAAGGAAGAATATAAATAAGAAAGCAATAATTAATACAGGAATAAGCGTTGTCAACATACTGACAAAGACACTTTGTTTTTCTTCTTCTTTAACTGTAAAATCTAATCCTTTTTGGCTACGAGCTTCACTTGTTATTTGTTGTAAATCTTTTTCGTTATTGTATAAAATCGTTGAAGAATAATCTTCATCATTTTTAGTTTTACCACTTACCAAGTACACATTTTGTTCAGGTTGGATTTCTAAAGTTTTAAGATCACCTTTATCCAATTTCTCTACAAACTGTGAATAGGAAAGTTGTTTCGGTGTATTTCCATTACCATTGATATATGAGAAAACACCGAATATAATAACGCCAATAATTGCGATAACTAGCACATTGCGAAAAGCTTTCTGCATGCGTCATTTCCTCCTATTTCTATAATAAAGCTAACAAAAATTGTAACATAATCTAGCTTATAAAGGCTAGTATTTCAACTTTTGTAGCGCTTTTCTAATTCTAGTTAATTATTTTATATTCATCATTTACTCATTCTTTGTTTTTGGCTTTACATATCTATGTATAGTCGTTTCACAAAATGACAATTTTGAATATAAAATGAGTCTACACTAATTTATATCGTTAGTATAGTTATTATATTTAAAATTCTATTTATTGTATTTGCTAATACATTATAAAATTTTATTTATTGTAAATTTCCGGTTTTAATGTACCAATGTAAGGAAGATTTCGATAATGCTCAGCATAATCTAAACCATATCCTACTACAAACTCATCAGGTATTTTTTTGCCAACGTATTTGGCTTCAATATCCGCTTTACGACGGTTCGGTTTATCTAACAATGTAACGATTTCTAATGAGTTAACTTTGCGTGATTGTAGTAATTCAGTAATTGATTTTAAAGTTGTACCTGTTTCTAAAATATCTTCAATAATAAGTACATCTTTGTTTTCAATAGAAGCACTTAAATCTTTTAAAATTTGTACCTCTCCTGTTGATTCTGTACCACCGTGATAACTTGAAACATCCATAAAATCAATTGCTAAATGTGTATCAATACGTTTAATTAAATCTGCCATAAACATAACTGAACCTTTAAGGATACCAACACAAACAAGTGGTTTATCTTTGTAATCTCTCGTTAATTGTTCACCTAAATCTTTACAAATTTCTTGGATTTCTTCTTCAGTTAATAAAATATCTTTTAAATCATCTTTCATTTATGAGTCATCTCCAATTTTTTTAATATCTATTATATGTTTAAAGCTTGTCGTCACATAAAGTTGTCCTATAGCTATCACTCGTTGTTTTGCATCTAAAATGATGGGTATTTGTGTACGTTCTATGCTATCAATTTTTTTATCAATAAATAAACGACTTACTTTTTTATGTCCATGACTACCATTTAACTTAAACTTATCTCCATCTCTACGTGTTCGAATCGTTAGAGGCCAATCTATTGCTTCATCATTCTCATTTGGATGAATTGTAATTAAATAATGACCAAATTGATATGTATAAGGACGTGTAACAATTTGTTCTTCAAGTAGAGATTGTTCATAATGAGCCATTATTATAAATTTATCATATGCAATTTGAATTATCCATTTTTCAGTGAGGGGAATTTTAATTTGAGATTGTTTACTCTCAATTTGTTCGAACCATTCATTATAATTTTTTTCTGAAAAAGATTTATTTAGCTGAAGCATCTCAAATAAACGATCTAATAAAATCATTTTTGAAATTTCATCTAGTTGATTAAAAGACGCTCGAGATAATTGTATACGTTCTTTATTAAGGTAAATGTTAACATGTTGTTCTATAAAACAACTTATTCGTTGTTGTGTAAGTTGTAATTGCATATCATGCCAATGTTTCAACTTTAATAATTGTTCTACATTGAAGTCCTTATTTTCATCAATAGCTGGTAAAAGTCGATTGCGAATGTCATTTCTTGCATATTTATTATGGTGATTAGATTCATCTTCATAAAAAGGCACATGGTGAATGGTTTGATACTGTTTTATATCATTTTTATATGTCTCTATCAGAGGACGACAAATAAAGTAATGATTTCGCTCAGTACATTCATTCATTCCTAATGAATTGCGTGTTGATCGACCAGTAAAAACGCGATAAAAAATCGTTTCAAGTTGATCATTTAAATGATGAGCAGTTAATAACACATCAGCATTTATCTTGCTCATCATTTCATCAAACCATTGATAACGTAAATCTCTCGCTTCAGATTGAATACTTTTTCCTTTTTCTACTATTTTAGATAAATCTAACTGTTTAACATAACAGGGGATTTGATATTGCTTGCAGAATTGTTTAATAAATCGTTCTTCTTCGACAGATGCATCTCTCAAACCATGATTTACATGCAAGCATGTTATAGATTGATATGAATGTGATAAGTCATTTAATAATTTATATAATAAACACATACTATCAATCCCTGTAGATACTGCAACAGCTAAATGATCCGTCTTTTTCCAAAGAGACGTTTTCACTTTCACATTACTGAACCTCCTGACTTAGGCTAAATAATTGATATAACGAAAAAAGAGTGAGATAGAACTTTAATTTCAGTTCTTTATCTCACCCCTGGCATAGATCTTACATGATCTTATGCACTTAAGTTATTATCAATACATATTAATCTAGAATAAATGATTGGAACCAGGGCTCCGTTAACTTAGCTATATTTATTCACACAGATGTAATTAACGTCTAGATCCTTTACCACCACGTCTTGATTCTGTTTGACGTTTAATAGAAGTCAATTTGTCTTCACTGTCTTTTAAGAAATTACTTAATTTCTTTTCAAAATCTTCTGCTTTTTGTTGAGGCGGTTTATTTTGATTAGATTTGTGATGTGGACGACGAGGACGATCTTTCGCTTTTTTAATTGAGAGACTGATTTTACCATCCTCTGCAATAGATAAAACTTTTACCTCCACTTCATCTCCAACTGATAAATGATCTTCTACATTTTCAACATAATTATCAGCAACTTCACTAATATGAACTAAGCCACTTTTACCTTCAGGTAATTCTACAAACGCACCAAATTTTTTGATACCTGTCACTTTACCTTTTAGCTTGTTTCCTACTTCGATTGACATATTCTAAATAAATCCTCCCGATAATGTTTCAATTTTAACCTTATTATATTCCTGTTTTAAAATTTACACAATGCTATAAAACGATTATTTTAAATTAAGCGTTTTACTTTAATTTTTAAAGTTGATTACTCTTTTTAATTATTACTAGAGGATTTAGAATTAGACGATGATTTATCATTAGGCAATTTAAAAATAATTTCTCCATTGTTACTTAAATAATAGTCATCTCGAGCAACTTTCTCTATATAATCTTTATCGTTAAGATTATTAAGCTCTTCTTTTAATGCTATTTCCTCATCTTGTTTCTTCTGAAATTGTTCTTCTTTATGCTTTCGTTCTATTGTTGCTTGATTGTTACTTTGTTTTTGGAAGACAAGCATGATAGATAGAATAATAATAATCGCTAATAATAATCCTCCAAAAACTGTTACTCTTCGACGAACGACACGCATTCGTTTTTGTTGACGTTGTTTCTTTCGATTTCGTTCTGAAGTATATTGATTATCAATATGTTCTACCTTTTTACTCATAACTTGTCACCTCCTTTAAACGTTTCAATCATAGACTACACTTCTTCAGATTGTGCAGATGGTTGAACTCGTTCTTCTTTAATCAGTTCATACATATTTTTAGCATTTTCTTTTGATGCGTGTTCACTTAATCCAGTTACTTTAACCGTTACACGTTTTTGTCCAAAACGAATGACTAATTCGTCTTCCACTTTTACATCTGTGCCAGCTTTAGCTACATTACCATTAATTGTTACACGTCCTTGATCACTAATTTCTTTAGCAAGTGTACGACGTTTTACAAGTCTTGATACTTTTAAATATTTATCTAATCTCATTTATCATTCTCCCCTTGTTGTAAATAATTTTTAAGGGTTTCTTCATTAAAATCCTTATTTTTGGTTTTATCATACAATGTCATAAAATGGTCTGCAAATACTTTCTCAAATTTCACACGAGGTATTTTACCTTCTTTTGCTTTTGCATTCTTCCAGACATCATTTAAATCTTCTATTGTTTCAACTGTTTTATCTCCGAATATGTGAGGATGTCGACGAATCATTTTAGCATTTAAGCTTTCAATAACTTCTTTAATATCCATATATCCTTCTTTTTTACCAATACTCGCATGAAGTAGCACTTGTAATAAGATATCTCCGAGTTCTTCAATCATATGCCAATCATCTTCATTATCTATTGCTTCAAACAATTCAAATGTTTCTTCTAATAAATAACGTTTAAGTGATTCATGCGTTTGCACACGATCCCACGGACAACCTTTTTCATCATCCACTAGATGGTCAATAATATAAACTGCAAAATCAAAATCAGTATACATATCTTCATCACGCGTTATTTTAGGCACAAATACACTTGTCAGATTGTTAAACATATCCTCATTATGATCTAACTCAAATAACGGTACTTCTAATACTTTAGCGCCTTGACTATTAGCGCCTGTAACTATCTTCACTTTAAAATCGTCCGGATAACGTTCCATTAATGTGAGTTTAACATCTGCTGCAATCATCGCACTATATACTTGTGTAATGAGAGTATGTGTTCGAATATTTAATGTGTTTTCTTTCAAAATAGTACCATCTAATAATGTAAATCCATCATTAGGATCTTCATCGATTGCGACAAATATATCATCTATAAAACTTTTCCCACCTAAAATCTTTACATGTATATCATCATTATTTTTATTATAATCAAGTAATTTAGCAGTCGTCGTTTCAGCTACACGAGGATGTCCAGGCACTACGTAAACAGTATCTTGTATACGTGTTTCTTCTATTAAAGTTTCAACAATATGTTGATACACTGCTTCAAATTGATCATACTTTTCGTACACGTCATCAAAGCTTTTAAATTCAATGTCACTTTTTAAATCTTTAATAACAGGATGTTCGAGTGTCCTTGCATATACACTCTGTTGCTGTTTCAAAAAGCGATAGACACCTAAAGGTAAATCATCCATACTATGATTGCCTATACCAACAATGGTAAGGGTATGCGTCATATCTATCTTCCTTTCTTTATGCGATACAGTTTATCGCCGAATGGTAAGTGTTTTAATTCTTTATATCCTAAAATATTCATATACATAACAAGGAATAGGAATATGAGACCCCCTATTCCTACTATAATTAACAACTCAATTAGACTTCCTAAACGGCCTACAGGAGGTAATAGCATTCGCAACCCCTGTATGACTACTGACATTATAATGAGCGCACTCATCAATTTAACAATAAACGCGCGCATGCGATTAAAACGATAATATTTAACGACCTCATAATGTAAAATAGTAACAAATATCATAAGCGAAAGCACTGTGCTTATACTTGCACCTAAAATTCCCATAAAGTAAATGAAAATCACATTAAAGATAATTTTAAATAGTAGTCCTGACATCACACCGATAAAAATAGGGCGAATTTGATTCATCACTTGTAAAAGTGCGATGTCCATCATGATAAGCGATACACCAATTACAGTAAGCATATAAATACTAAGTGTGAAGCTTAATTGATCTGTTTTGAAAAATACATGGTTCATCATCGGTAGTATATTAATAAGACCTATACCTGCTGCTACGCTAATGAGTAGAGTGATTTTTAAAGATGCATTTGTATAACGATTCATAAGAACATGATTATGATCAGACATTGCATCTGTAAGTAATGGAATTAGGACAAAGCTAAATGTAGTTGTCACTATTAAACCTATTTGAATAAATGAAGCACCTCTATCATAGATCCCTTTTTGCATAATCGCTTCTCTAAATCCTAAACCATATGTTTGTAGCATATGAACGACTGTAAAACTATCTATAAATTGCCATAAAATAACTAATAATTGACTTAATGCAAATACGAGAGTCGCAAGTATTAGCTGTTTCCAAGGAAGAGGATATGAGTGCTGATTTAATTGTAATCGGAAAGGTCTTGTTGCTAATAAATATAGACTAGAACCTAAAAACCCAAGGGCTGAGGCTAATATTGCAAGTGCTCCAGCTTGATAAATGGTCCACTCTTTAAACATAAACATTAAAATAGCTATAATAATAACACACACACGAATACATTGTTCTATTACTTGTGAAATAGCTGGTATATTCATTTGTCGTCTACTTTGATAAAAGCCTCTAATCACACCCAGAATTCCTATAAACAAATAGCTAAAACTTGCCATTTTTAACATTGGTGCTAAGTGAGCATCTCCCATTAACAGTGCTAATGGATGGGAGAATACTAAAATCACACTAAAAATAATAAGACCTATCATTTGAAATCTTAGAAGTGTTTTTGAAAATACTTCAGTTCCACTGTGACTTCCAAATACTTGAGTGACAGCACTAGGAACTGCATTCATTGATAGTATCATACCTAGCGCTACAATAGGATAAATTTGTTGATAGGCATATAATCCAGAGTCACCTAAAATATTTTGATATGGAACTCGATAAATTGCACTTAATACTTTAACAATGACTAAAGCAAGCGTTAAAATCACTACGCCATTAAATGCTGAATGTTGTCGTGAATTCTTAGAAGAAGATGAAACTTCAGATGACGATTTATAATTCGTACTCAAGTTCCATACTTCCTTCAAGACATTTTACTAAGAATTTTAAGTTTTCTAACCACTGTTTAGATTTTGTTAGAGTAATATGCATTTTACCTTCTTTAACACCCAACTTCATTGTTCGTCCTAAAGGTTGAGTTTGTTTAAATAATTCTTCACCATTTATCTGTTCTGTACCTTTAGTTGAAAGAAATACTTCAATTTGTTTTCCTTTATCTTTAATCAATGTCACGCCTGCATGTAAAGCATGTATTTTAATTTCTACCATTTCTAATAAACGTTCTACTTCTACAGGATAATCATTGAAGCGATCAAGTAATTCATCTTTCACATCAAAAAGCTGTTCTTCAGTTTCAACTTTACGCAATTTCTTATAAATTTCTATTTTAGCTTGTTCATTTTGAATATACTCTGCTGGTAAATACGCGTCTAAGTGTAATTCCATTTCAACATCTGGTGCATCAGGCGTTTCTTCTGTAATACCACGTTTTTCGTTTACCGCTTCTTCTAACATTTGAGAATACAAATCAAAACCTACTGAATCAATGAATCCATGTTGTTGCTTACCTAATAAATTACCGGCTCCACGTATATTTAAATCACGCATGGCAATTTTAAATCCTGAACCTAATTCAGTGAATTCTTTAATCGCTTGTAAACGTTCTTCAGCTGTTTCTGTTAATACTTTATTAGCAGAATGTAAGAAGTAAGCATATCCAATACGACTTGAACGTCCTACTCTACCCCGTAATTGATAAAGTTGACTTAAACCAAAACGATCCGCTTCTTCTATGATTAATGTGTTCGCATTAGGCACATCGACACCTGTTTCTATAATGGTTGTTGTAACTAAAATGTCGTACTCTCCATTAATAAAACTCAACATGGTTTCTTCCAAATCTCGCTCTGTCATCTGTCCATGAGCAACAGCAATGTTTGCTTCTGGCATCAACATTTGTAACTGTTCACGCTTTTCATAAATAGACTGTACTTTATTGTAAAGGTAGAATACTTGTCCATCACGAGAAAGTTCACGTTCTAAAGCCTCTTTAATAAAATTACTATTTTGCTCTAATACATAGGTTTGTACAGGGAAGCGGTTTTCTGGGGGCGTTTCGATGACAGATAAGTCACGTACACCAAGCATACTCATATGCAATGTTCTTGGAATTGGTGTAGCTGTAAGTGTCAATACATCTACATTGGTTTTCAATGTTTTAATACGTTCTTTATGACGTACGCCAAAACGTTGTTCTTCATCGACAATAAGTAATCCTAAATCTTTATATTGAATGTCTTTACTCAATAGTTTATGTGTTCCAACAACGATATCAACGTATCCAGATTTTAGACCTTCTTTAGTCTCTCTAACTTCCTTAGCAGTACGGAATCGACTAATCAACTGAATTTCTACTGGAAAATCTTGCATCCGTTCAATCAATGTTTCGTAGTGTTGTTGCGCTAGAATCGTTGTAGGCACTAAAAAGGCAACTTGTTTGCCTTCCATGACAGCTTTAAAGGCCGCGCGTACAGCAACTTCAGTTTTTCCGTAACCCACATCTCCACATAACAAGCGATCCATTGGACGTTCCTTTTCCATATCTTCTTTAATTTCTTCAATAGATTTAGCTTGGTCTGGTGTAAGTTCATATGGGAAGTCCATTTCGAAATCATGTTGCTCAGCCGTATCTTCACCATATTGATAACCTACTGACATTTCTCGTTCTTTATATAGTGCAATAAGTTCATCTGCGATATCTTCAACACTTTGTTGTACTTTGGCTTTTGTTTTTTTCCATTCTGAGCCGCCTAATTTATTTAATTTAGGCGATTTATCTTCTGAAGCAACATATTTTTGTACTTGATCCATTTGATCAACAGGTACAAAAAGTTGATCGGTTCCTTTATATTGTAATTTAATATAATCTCTATGGACGTCTCCAACTTCTAGTGTTTCAACACCTAAATAACGTCCCACACCATGGTGCACATGGACAACATAATCTCCAACATTTAAATCTTGATAAGATTTAATTTTTTCAGCATTAGAAATTGTTTTAGTTCGTTTTCGTTGTTTTTTCTGTTTTGTTTTAAATAATTCTCGTTCCGTAATTACAACAAGTTGCATATAAGGCAGTTCGAAACCTTCTGATAGACTACCTTCTGTTACAATTGCTTGTCCACTTTCAATCTCTGAGTGAATATTTGTAACAGTAGGAATATGCATTTCATTAAGCATCGATTGAATACGCTCAACTTTCGTTTCCGTTTCTACAAGTACTACAATAGTGTAATTATTGCTTACATAACGTTGAAATTCTGAACGCATAATGTCATATTGTCCATAAAATTGTTGCACTGGCTTACATGAAAATTTAATAATATGTTGCAACTTCACTGGCATAGAGGATGTAAATAATGTGAAATATGTGACTGGATAATGATTGATTAACGTTTCAAACCCATCATATTCCATAAATGACTGCCCAATAAATCCGTTACCACTTTCAATTAAGTTCTGGATAAAATCATCTACTTCAGTAGTCAATGTCTTTTCAGTTTCTTTAATACGATTATATTCATCAACTACTACAATGGCATCTTTTTGGAAATAATCGATTAGTGTAGAAGGTGTGTCATACATAAAAGCAACTAGACGGCGAAGTAATTGATGATCAAAGAAAGTGGATTCAAATAATTTAAAACTTTCATATGTTTCTTTCAAATCATTTCGTACAGATTTATCAATTTTAGGACGTGTTTGTTCATATGCTTTTTGTAATTCTGTTTGAAGATGATTAATCACATCTTCCGTAATAATATAATCACTCGCTGTAGTGATATCTACCTTTTCAATATTCTCATTTGAACGTTGTGTTTCTACATCAAAGTCTCGAATCGAGTCGACTTCAGTATCAAATAATTCAATTCTAACTGGTTGACCGATAAGAGGATAAATATCAATGATGCCACCTCGTAGAGAAAACTCACCAATATGAGAAACGACACTTTCACGTCGATATCCCATGTTGACTAGTTTATTTAAAAATTCATCCACATCGATATCATCGCCAACTTCTAAAGTCATTTGATGATGTTTCCACAATTCTACTGGAGTTAACCATTTTTTCAAACCATTTAAAGGAACGATAAATAACCCTTTCTTATCATGAGATAATGCCGTTAAAGTTCTAACACGTTCACTCATAAGTTGTGGGCTTTGAGTTGAAAATTCCTCTGTCATAATATCTTGGACTGGATATTTATAAACTTCAGAATGATCAATGTATTGCAATATATCAGTTTCTAATTTATCTGCTTGATATAAATTATTTGTGATTAATAGCATTTGCTTATCATCATTCAAGTATTTTTCAGCAATAATGGTTGCTTTGGCTGAGGGAGATAAACCTGTAACTAAAATATTTTGGTTGCCAAAGACTTCGTCAAGTTCCTGGAATCGTTTGTCATTTTGAATATAGTCAGAAATAATCGTTCTCAATTGACTTCTCCATTATATTCATTCATAACATGATCGAAACGAGACGTCTCAATAAATGCTTCCACTGCTTGTGCAGCATGTTCAATTACTTTTTCCATTGTCATCATTTCTTCATTAGAAAATTTTTGTAATACATAATCTGGAACTGACATACCATTCGTTGGTCTCCCTACTCCAATACGAATACGCTTAAATTGATCTGTACCTAAATGTTTAATAATCGATTTCATTCCATTATGTCCACCTGCACTTCCTTTTTGACGTAGACGAATATGCCCTTGAGATAAATCCATATCATCGTATAAAACGATTAAATCTTCAACTTCTACATTATAGTAATCCATTAAAGGTCCTACAGCTTCTCCTGATAAATTCATCATAGTCATTGGCTCGATAAATAGCACTTTATCCCCATTTAAACGTTCAATAGTATAAGCGCCTTTGAATTTTTGTTTATCTAATGTAAATTGATTTTTATCTAAAATATAGTCAATCACTTCAAAGCCAATATTGTGTCTTGTTCGTTCAAAACGTTTACCTATATTACCAAGACCCACAATACATTTCATACGTTGCAACCTCCATTGTGTTCATCTTTTTGATTGATTTGAACATTTAATTTAATATGTGTCGATTACTCCTTATTTTATAATATTACTCAATATAATACAAAAAGAGAGTAGGAAAGAAATTCAATGATTTCGTAACCCACTCTTTTATAAGTTATCAAACTTCAACTTTTATTTTAACATTCATTTTTTAAATGTCCGATATACATAAGAAAAAGCCTTCTACATATGAACATGTATCAGGCTCTTTCTATCAATTTAATTAAAGACATTCTCACTTAAAGTGAATACATAGTCATCAACGAATTATTCTTCGTCTTTATTTTCTTCGTCTTCTTTGTCTTCTTTGTCTTCACCAGCTACTTCAGGTTCTTCAGTTGCTGATTCACCTTCCATTGCTTCAATTTCTTCTTCAGAAGGTTCATCAGTTGGAGGAACTACTGTAACAACAGATTCTTCTGGATCGTTTTCAATTGTGAAATCACCAGATACTTTAATATCCCCAACTGAATAGCTATCATTTATTTGTAAATCAGTGATATCTACTTCAATTGATTCTGGGATATTTTCTGGAGTTGCTGTAATTTGTAAATCAAATAATGGTTGTTCAACTACGCCGCCTTCTTTAGCGCCAACTGCTTCACCAACTAATTGAACTGGTACATCAACAGTACGTTCTTCAGTCATGTTAATAGCTAAGAAGTCGATATGAGTAATTTGGTTTTTAAGTGGATCAAATTGATAATCTGATACCATAACTTTAATTGTTTTAGAACCAACGCCTAAATCAATAACACCGTTACGTCCAACTTCACGGATGACTTTGATGAATTCAACTTCATCTACTTTAACTGAAGTGTTTTTAGTACCATAACCATAAACAACAGCAGGTACTTTACCTGTATTACGTAATTTTTTAAGGTCAGAACGAGTTTGTTTACCTTGACGAATGATTGACTTTAATGAAGCCATTCGTATTTCCACCTTTCATTTTCAAGTTGAAACAATAATAATATATTGTCTTAACTTCTCCTCACTTGCCCATCAATTTAAACATTGCTTGCAAGTGTTTATTTATTCGTTAAATCACGAACGAATAAATTATACATGGTTAAAAATAATAAGTCAAATTCATTTGTAAATTTTAGTCAAATAATACACTTACTGACTCACGTTCATATACACGAACAATAGCTTGTGCTATTAAACCAGCTACAGATAATTCTTTGATGTTTGATGGTTTTTGACTATCGTCAAGTAAGATTGAATTTGTAACAATAAGTTCTTTAATCGCTGAATTTTCAATACGTTCTTTTGCAGGACCTGAGAGTACAGGATGTGTACAACAAGCATATACATCTTTCGCACCTTTATCTTTTAATGCTTGAGCAGCTAAAGTAATTGTTCCTGCCGTATCAATAATGTCATCGATAATAATAGCTGTACGTCCTTCAATTTCACCAACGATATTCATCACTTCTGCCACATTTGGTTTAGGACGACGTTTATCAATAATAGCAATCGGAGTTTTTAAAATGTCTGCTAATTTACGTGCGCGTGTTACCCCGCCATGATCCGGAGATACAACAACACATTCTTCTGGGTTGATGTTAGGATCATTTTCAAAATATTGTCCAATAATCGGTACGCCCATTAAGTGATCGATTGGAATATCGAAGAAACCTTGAATTTGTGGTGCATGTAAGTCTAAAGCAATCATACGATTTGCACCAGCAGTTTCAATTAAATTTGCTACTAATTTTGCAGTAATTGGTTCACGACTACGCGCTTTTCTATCTTGGCGCGCATAACCATAATAAGGAACAACAATATTGATATTTGCTGCAGAGGCACGTTTACATGCGTCAATCATAATTAGTAATTCCATTAAATGTAAGTTAACTGGATAAGATGTCGGTTGAATGATAAATACATCACAACCACGAATACTTTCTTCAATATTAATTTGAATTTCACCGTCACTGAAGCGTTTAACAGAACATTTCCCTAATTCGATTCCTACACGATCAGCAACCTCTTGTGCTAATGGTTCATTTCCCTTTAAAGAAAAAATCTTTAAAGACGAATTTTTGTACTCATTATTTAACATTTATAGTCCTCCAATTTTTTACTTAGACAATACTATTATATAAAAAATATATCATTTTTACTATATTCCACTAAAAACTGACCAATAATATGTTTATTACGTATCATTCAACTTAGCATAATAGTAATACATTCAAAATTTTATATTTATATATATTCATTTATTCCCTTTAACAGAAAAATGACACAGTCTTTTTGTTCTTATATTAATCTTTATTTTTTATTGTAACCTTCTTTGGTTACTTGACGTGCGCGTGCTAATGCTAAGCTTTCTTTAGGAATGTCATCTGTAATCGTTGATCCTGCTGCGATTAAAGCACCATCTCCTACTGTTACAGGAGCAATCAAATTCGTGTTACAACCAATGAAAGCGTCTTTTCCAATGACTGTTTTAAATTTATTGACTCCATCATAATTAACAGTGATTGAACCACAACCAATATTTGTACGTTCACCAACTTTCGCATCGCCAATATAACTTAAGTGTGATACTTTTGCACCATCTTTTAATTCTGCTTTCTTAACTTCTACAAAGTTACCCACTTTAACTTCAGCGCCTAGATTTGAACCAGGTCTTAATTGAGCAAACGGACCAACTTTTGTCTTATTTCCTACACTAGAATCATTGATGACTGATTGTATAATATTAACTTTGTTGCCAATACGACTGTTGTTAATTTCTGAATATTGGCCAACGTGTGTATCTTCACCGATGAATGTTTTTCCATTGATACGTACGCCTGGTTCAATAACAGTATCCATACCTATCTCTACATCTGGACCTATAAATGTAGTATTGGAATCAATGATTGTAACACCATTTCTCATATGATGATGATTAATACGATGTTGCAACGCTTTTTCAGCATGACTTAACATGATTCGATCATTTACACCCATAATTTCATCAAAGTCATCAGTATGATACACTTCTGCTTTTCCATTATCTTCTAAAATTAAAGTAACGACGTCAGGTAAATAATATTCACCCTGTGCATTATCATTTTTAACTTGTTTAAGTTTTTCGAATAACGTTTTATTATCAAATGCAAATATACCTGAGCTGATTTCATTGATGTCTTTTTGAGCATTTGTTGCATCTTTTTCTTCTACAATGCGATTAAGGTGATGATTTTGATCACGTACGATTCGCCCATACCCGAAAGGCGTCTGAGCTGTAGCCGATAAAACAGTAACTTGTGCTTGTGTTTCTTCATGGTGTGCAATTAAACGTTGTAAAGTTTCTGAAGTAATAAGTGGTGTATCTCCACATACTACTAATGTTGTACCTTCTTGAGTATGTAAATGTTCTTCTGCCATTTTAACTGCATGTGCAGTTCCTAATTGTTCATTTTGATAACTATATAATGACTGATTACCTAATGTCTCTTTTACTTGTTCTGCCCCGTGACCTACGATAGTGACGATTTGATTTACGCCCGCTTTTTTAACATTTGTCAGTACATGTTCAACCATTGGTTTACCAGCAACCTCATGTAACACTTTATATTTCTTTGATTTCATTCGTGTTCCTTTTCCAGCTGCTAATATGATTGCATTTCTTTGCATGAATAATAATCCTCCAATAAAATTTGCACTTCACAAGTAATTATAATTTAACTTAACTTATAGTTTCAAGATTTAACAAATTTTGTAAACAGAGTTTAATTATTTGCATCATGCATCTAATTTTTAAAAAATATCGATAAAACAATAAAAATGGGCACGAAACAAAATTCAAGTTTGAATTTAGAGTTTCGTGCCCACGTCATTTAGCTTACATAATTAATAAAATAAGCATTATCAAAAATATGATTTGCTTTTTGTTATTTTAAGCTTCGTCTGATTCTTCTGTTACGTCTGATGAAGCATTTTTATCTGGAATCACTTCGTCAGTTTCATCATATACTTTCATCACAGCATCCTGTATTTCTTGTCTCATTTCTGAATTGATTGGATGTGCGATATCGCGGAATTCACCATCTGGTGTACGTTTGCTTGGCATAGCAACGAAAAGACCTGAGTTGCCTTCGATTACGCGTAAATCATGAATTACGAAAGCTTCGTCTAATGTGATAGAAACGAGTGCTTTCATTCTGCCATCTGTTTGTATTTTTCTAAGTCTTACATCTGTCACTTTCATGCAGTGAGCCCCCCTAGTATATATATCTTTGTGTGGTTAGAAGCATGACAATGTGTTAATTAAGTAAATTATATTCCTTTAACTTTACCTACTAATTCAATTTCAACTTTAACGTCTTTTGGTAGGCGAGACACTTCTACGCAACTTCGCGCAGGTTGATGCTCATTAAAGTAGCTACCATAAACTTCATTAATTTGTTGAAATTCATTCATATCAGAAATAAAAATAGTTGCTTTTACAACAGAGTTTAAATCAGAACCTGCTTCTTCAAGTACAACAGATAAATTTTCTAATACTTGTTTTGTTTGTTCTTTCACATCGCTACTTACGATGTTTCCTTCAGTATCTAATGGAATTTGTCCTGATGTGAATACTAAATTATTCACGACCATTGCATGAGAATATGGTCCTAACGCTTCAGGTGCTTTATTAGTATTAATTGTTTTCATGATGTATAACTCCTTTTAAGAAAATTTAGACAAGATATTACCAGGTTCAACTTTAAATTCTTGATTATATTCGTCAACATCTGATAATTTGACTAAAGAAGTATAATCCTCAATCAATCTTTGTTTTACTTCTTTTGATTCTACTAGTACAGATACCCCTTTCACCTCTGCTTTAAACTCATTCATAAGATTCATTACACCATTTATTGAACCGCCTGCTCTCATAAAGTCATCTACAACTAACACATTTGAGTTTTCGGCTAATGTGCGTTTCGATAAGACCATCGTTTCAATTTTTCTTGATGAGCCTGAAACATAGTTAATGGAAACCGTAGAACCTTCAGTAACTTTATTGTCTTTTCTAATAACTACTACAGGTAAATTTAATACGTTTGCTACTGCATTGGCAAGTGATATCCCTTTCGTTGCGATCGTCACTACTGCATCTAGTTTCTCATCCATGTAAATACTAGCAATGAGTTTCCCTACTTTATTAAGTAATGATGGGTTCCCAACTAAATCCGATAAAAATAAATATCCACCTGGTAATAAGCGCTCTTTTTCTTGTAGCATCGTAATGATTTCTTCTATAATTTCGATTGCTTCTTCTTTGCTCATCATTGGTTTATAGGTTACACCGCCGCTTGCGCCAGCTGTTGTAATTACAGTTCCTAATTTTTCTTTTTGGAACGTATTTTTGATGATTTGAACGTCTTCACTAATCGATGACTTTGCTTGTTTAAATTTTTTCACGAAAAAAGTTAATGGAATTAACTGATTTGGATGGTTCATTAAATATTGTGTCATAAAGACAATACGTTCACTTCTTTTATACCTCATAAGTTCCAGCCTTTCTATCCTAATAATCTTACTAAATACACTTCGTTACAACAGCCATTTACAGCATTATATACTTTCTTTGCTTGGCTCTCCTTTTGAGCGAATGCATATACAGTAGGTCCACTCCCACTCATTAGTGCTCCATCAGCACCACAACGCAACATATTATTTTTAATTTTTTTAATTTCTGGATACATGGACATAGAAACGGTTTCTAAACGATTAGATAAACTCTTACACAATTTCATATAATCTCCCTGTCTAATCGCTTCTTCACACATTTCTGTATGTACATCATAATCATCTTTCAAATTAAGTTCTTTAAAAATATCTGGAGAAGATATTCCAAGATTAGGTTTTGCTAATACCACCCATGCAGAAGGAGGTTTGTCTAGAAATTTAATTTTTTCGCCTCTCCCTTTACATATAGCAGTTTTATTATAGATGCAAAATGGAACATCTGTCCCAATTTGAAGGCCTAATTGGCTTAGTGTTTCTAAAGATGCGCCTAATTCATATAAACGATTAATTCCTCGCATCGTAGCAGCAGCATCAGCTGATCCCCCAGCTAATCCAGCAGAAACCGGAATATCTTTATCAATCGAAATCGTGACGCCTTGTTTAAGTTGATATGTTTCCATCATCAGTTTAGCTGCTTGGTAGGCGAGATTTTTATGATCATTAGTAACATAGTTATGTTCTATATCTACAACAATTTTATTATCATTTCTTTTCTGAAAAGACAATCTATCATTCAGATCTACTGTTGTCATTATCATAGCAATTTCATGGTAACCATCATTTCTTTTGAAAAGTGTATCGAGCGTCAAATTAATTTTGGCTGGTGCCGTTTCATATATCATTTTTCCGCCCTCTCTTCATCAATAGTATTAAAATGATTTTAACATAAAGACTTAAAATATTTGATAGTTACATTATAAATTATAATTAAAAGTTAATAAATTAGGAGATAAATGATCTTAATTTCAACTGCAAATCTTGATTTATTTAAATTATTATTTTATTAAAAGAGATTAAGAATTAAAAAGAGTGTTGAACTTAAACAGCCCAACACCCAATATGTTTTTAATGATAGAGTTTGTAGTACACTAAACAACTCTATATTTATATGTTCGAATTTAGTGTGCAACTACTTCTTGATGATTATCCTCTTCAAATGAAACTTGTACATTCTTTGTAAGAACATCCGTATATGTATACGACACTCTTTCAAAATTATGCTTATCTTGATCTAATTCAACAATAAATACTGAAGGATATGTCTCTTTTAACACTCCACAACGTTCGATTGTTTTTTTTCGACCACCGTTGGCTTTAAGTACAATACGATTTCCTAAATGACAATCAATAGAATTTTTGATGTCCAAAATTGATTTTGGCATATTGCTCCACCTCGCTACAGGTTACATAATATCACATTTTGAAGTAATATGTCAAATAAAATTTAAATTTTATCAAGGTAGCGACACTTTGTCAACAATTTAATTTTCTAATTCTGGGAAATTTTTCTTTTCTTCATACAATCGTGCAAAATCTTGTATAGAAAGGGTTTCTCCACGACGTTTAGGATCAATATTTGCGTTTTCTAACCATTGATGAATTTGTGATTTATATTTTTTACCATCTTTAAAGAAATTCTGATAGTTATTATTAATCGTTTTACGTCTTTGAGCAAAAGCAGCTTTTGCAAGTTTAAAGAAAGCTTGTTCATCATCTACTGAAACAAGAGGCTTCTCTCTTTGCATCAATTTTACAACAATCGAGTCAACATTTGGTGGCGGCATAAACACTGATTTAGGGACAGTGAGTACTTTACTCGTTTCTGTGTAGTATTGAGTCACAATAGATAAAGAACCATATGCTTTTGTACCTACTTCTGCATTTAAACGCTCTCCAACTTCTTTTTGCATCATCACTACATAACCATCAATGGGAATATCTTGTTGCATTAAATTAAGTAAAATCGGAGTCGTAATATAGTAAGGTAAATTCGCTACTACCATAATTTTATCGCAATCATTTAAATACGTGTTCACAGATGCAGCTATATCAGCTTTTAATATATCTTCATTTATAATTGTTACATTGTCGTAGGGATGAAGTGTTTCTTTTAAAACTGGAATTAGACGTTGATCGATTTCAAATGACAACACTTTTTTAGCACTTTTAGCGAGTTGTTCTGTTAATGAGCCCATACCAGGGCCCACTTCAATTACACCTGTCGACTTATCAATATGACTTGCATCAATAATTTTATGAATAATATTAACATCTACTAAGAAATTTTGACCTAAGCTTTTCTTAAAATTAAAGTCAAATTGATTTAATAGTTCTTTTGTTCTAGAAGGTGTAGCTATATCTTTTCTATCCATCTTTAATTATTCTCCTTATCCATTGATAATGCACGTCGTACGTCTTCTTCAGTATAACCAAAAGCATTTAATTTTTTTAGTAATTGTTTGCCATTAGAATGTCCAATATGCAATTTACGTCCAAGTATCTCTCTCTTACGTCTCGCATCTTTACCAATAATTAAACCTAAATCAATTAATACACTTTTATCTATCGACTCCTCTCCTTCTTCAAAAGGAGAACTCACATGCATTAAGGCTTTCTTTATATCTTCAGGATGTGTATGTTCTATCCCAATTTTTCCACGCTTATTTTTCGCTTTTTCACGATCGACATAGGCATGTTTAACTCCTGGTACGTGTTCAGTAATAATATTTCTAATTCTATCACCTGGAAAGTCAGGATCAGTTAATACAATCACGCCTCTTGTTTCTTGAGCATTCTGAATCACTGCTAACGTTTCTCTATTAATGGCACTTCCATTTGTTTCAATCGTATCACCTTCCACAGCTGTTTTAACTCGTTCTGTGTCATCTCTGCCTTCGACAACGATAAATTCATTTATTCTCATATTCATTTACCATTACCTTTCACTTAATCTCATTTCTATTATAACGGTTATACTATAAAAAATGAGAAAGATGCACATATTATCGTCATTCACTATTAGATAGCATTACGATAGATGATGTTTTACATCTTTCTCATACTGAGGATTATTAATTTAAGTTAAATAATCTTTCTGCATTTTCTGTAGTTTGACGACATACCTCTTCGTATGTCATATCACGTAAATCTGCAATTTGTTGTGCAACAAGCGTGACACGTTCAGGTTCATTACGTTTTCCTCTATAAGGATGTGGAGATAAATAAGGTGCATCTGTTTCAACTAATAAGCGATCCATTGGAACATGTTTAGCGACCTCTTTAGGTTGTTTTGCATTTTTGAATGTGACTGGTCCGCCTAATGACACATAGAAATTAAGTTTATTAATAATGACATCTGCAATTTCAGGTGATGCACTAAAACTATGCATAATGCCTCCAACTTCTTCTGCATGTTCTTCCATTAAAATATCTACACAATCTTGAGTTGCTTCACGATTATGAATGACAATAGGTAACTTAACGCGTTTAGCTAAAGCAATTTGCTTTCTAAACACTTCTTTTTGAACATCAGCTGGAGATTTATCCCAATGATAATCTAATCCCATTTCTCCAATACCGATAATTTTAGGATGCTGAGCTAATGATTCAATCCATTCTAAACGTTCTTCAGTAAAATCTATTGCATCTACAGGATGCCAACCGATAATACCATAAATAAAGTCATATTCATCAATCAGTTCCATAGTACGTTCAATTGTCTTAGTATCAAATCCCACGACAAACATACGGTCAACGCCTGCTTCTCTTGCACGAGATATCACTTCACTTAAATCTTCATCATATTGTTCGTCATTTAAATGAACATGTGTATCTATTAACATTTTATCTCTCCTAACGGCTATATTTATTTTATAATTGCACCATTTGGAATTGCACTCGGTAAGCTTACTAACGTTAATACTTTATCTTTTTCAGCTGATAATATCATACCTTCAGATTTGTGCCCCATTAATTTTGCTGGCTTTAGGTTAGTTACAACAGCCACTTTTTTGCCAATAATATCTTCTGAACGATAGAATTTCGCAATACCTGAAACAATCTGACGTTGTTCTGCTCCTAAATCAACTTGTATTTTTAATAATTTATCTGATTTCGGTACATTTTCTGCATCAATAACAGTTGCAGCTTTAATTTCAACTTTATCAAAATCTTTAATATCAATTTGCGATTTACTTGGTACTTCTTCTTTATCATCTTCACTAGATTTAGGTGGTTGCATTGATTCTTTAATAAATGCAATTTCATCCTCTGAATCTAATCTTGGGAAGATCGGAGAAGGTTTTTCAGTAACCATAATTGGTTCTTGTAATGCACCATAATGCTCTAAACTTGATAATTCGTATAAATCTGAATTATTAATATTCAATTGTTTGAAAATTTCTTTAGGCGCATGTGTTAAGAATGGGCGCAATAATACAGTTGCAAAACGAATATTTTCAACTAAGTGTGCCATTACATTTCCTAACATATCTTTTTGACTTTCATCTTTAGCTAAAACCCATGGAGTGGTTTCATCGATGTATTTATTTGTTCGACTTATTAACTTCCAAACTGTAGATAATGCTACTGAAAATTGGAAACTTTCCATATTGTCATGGAAGTTCTTCACAGTTTCAAGTGCTAATGCTTCCATATCTTCATCCAATTCATGTTTTGGTCCTTGATATGCAGGGAGCTCTCCTTGGAAATATTTATTAATCATAGAAATCGTACGGTTAACTAAGTTACCTAAATCATTTGCTAAGTCGAAATTAGTACGTTCAACAAATGCCTCCGGAGTAAATACGCCGTCAGATCCGAATGGTAATTCACGCATTAAGTAATAGCGTGTAGCATCTAAGCCATAACGATCAATAAGAACATTAGGATCTACTACATTACCTTTAGATTTACTCATTTTTCCATCTTTCATTAAAATCCATCCGTGCGCGAATACTTTTTTCGGTAAAGGTAAATCAAGAGCCATAAGTAAGATAGGCCAAATAATAGAATGGAAACGAACAATTTCTTTTGCCATTAAATGTACATCTGCTGGCCAATATTTTTGGAATAATGAATCATCATCTGATAAATATCCAAGAGAAGAAATATAGTTTACTAAAGCATCAATCCATACATAAACTACATGTTTAGGGTTAGATGGAACTCTTACCCCCCAATCAAATGACGTACGTGAAACTGCTAAGTCTTCTAATCCTGGTTTAATAAAGTTATTAATCATTTCATTTTTTCTAGATGGAGGTTGAATAAAATCAGGATTAGCATCGTAAAATTCTAATAAACGATCTGTATATTTATTAATATTAAAGAAATAACTTTCTTCTTTAACTAATTCAACTTCATGTCCAGAATCTGGACTTTTACCACCTGCGATTTTACCATTTTCGTAAACAGGGTCTACAAGTTGAGATTCAGTATAATACGTTTCATCAGGGACAGAATACCATCCCTCATATTCACCAAGATAAATATCACCTTGTTTTAATAAACGTTCAAATACTTTTTCTACCACTTGTTTATGACGTTCTTCTGTAGTTCTAATAAAATCATCATTTGAGATTTCCAATTTAGCCCATAAACGTTTGATTCCAGCAATCATTTCATCTAAATACTCTAATTCTGTTTTTCCTGCTTTTTGCGCTTTTTCTTGGATTTTTTGACCATGTTCGTCTGTACCTGTAAGATAACGAACATCATATCCTTGCATACGTTTATATCGTGCAATTACATCACCAGCAACTGTAGAATATGCGTGACCGATATGCAGATTACCACTAGGATAATAAATAGGGGTTGTAATATAAAATGTTTCTTTCGCCATCAGTAGTCCTCCCTTTCGTTCATGTCTTAATGACTAGTTCACTTTAAATTTTATCTAAATTTTTAATTATTTTCTAATGAATATTTAATATAACGTTTGTGACGACACATCATCATAAAACATCTATCTTATTCATTATAACCCATATAGAATATACATTGTCGTATCTTATTAACATTATCATAAATTAATATTTTATGGTATTTTTCTATCACTATGATACAAGTTTTTATTAATTTTACGATTTAATATTATGATAAATATCATAAATCTCACTTGTTTTCATCTGTCGTTCTTCTGCGACTACTTTTATCGCTTTCTTAGGTTTTAAATTTTGAGTCTCAATATAATGATTAACATGATCTATAATCGTTACATCTTCAAACCATTGTTTTGTTTCTTGAGCTTTGGCCCCCTCAATTAAAATCACAAATTCTCCCTTTTGTGGAATCTCTTGATTTTCAATTGCTTCTAATAATTGTGATACTTCAAACATAACCACTTGTTCAAATTTTTTAGTAAGTTCACGACCTACTGCTACACGTCTTCTTGAATCTACTTTAATAATCGATTTTAGTGTATCAATCACTCTAAATGGAGACTCATAAATGATTAAAGTACTATCTTGATACATTCGTTGAGATAAAATATTCACTTTTTCTTTTTCTTTTCGTGGCAAGAAGCCTAAAAAAGTATATGTAAATGAAGGTAAACCACTTGCCATTAGTGCAGTTAATCCTGCATTAGGTCCTGGAATGGTTTCTACAGCAATGTTATGTTTATGTGCTTCAACAACAAGTTCATATCCTGGATCGCTAATTAACGGCAACCCTGCATCTGATACAAGCGCAATATTATTTTCTTCTTTAAGTAATTGAATTAAATAATCTGTCTGTTGCTCTTTATTATGTTCATGATATGATTTTAATGGAGTAGTAATATCATAGTGGTTACATAACTTTTTAGTTACTCTCGTATCTTCACACGCAATGATATCTACCTGTTTTAACGTTTCGATTGCTCGAAATGTAATGTCACTTAAATTACCTATCGGTGTCCCTACTAAGTATAAAGTTGCCATATTATCCCTCCTCAATCAATTTTAGTTTTCTTTGTCTTGTAAATGTCTTAATTTCATATTCTCTACGTAAAGCTTCTGATTTTGTCTCGTACATTTCTTGATATACTAACACTACCGGACGTCTTATTTTTGTATATTTAGCACCTTTCCCAGCATTGTGTTTATTTATACGTGCCTCAATATTATTCGTATACCCTGTATATAAACTGTTATCACTGCAACGTACGATATATACAAAGTGACTACCCATAATAAACCTCTTTCATTTGCTCACTATATTCGCCATTTTCATTGTAAATATAAAATGGTGGTGCAATCTCTAGACCTTGATTACCATTTTTTCTTCCTTCAACAACAATAGTGACTGCTGATTTACCATGCTTACTATAAATAAATACAATACGTTTAGGTTCGATATTAGCTTGTCTCATTTCAGTTAATACATCCATAAGTCGTTCAGCACGATGAACCATAACTAGACGTCCACCCTGTTTTAATAAATGCCGTGCTGCAAACATGCAATCTTCTAAACTACACATAATTTCATGTCGTGCTATTTTATGTGCTTCTTTTTGGTGTTGATGAAGTTGATTACGTTTAAAGTAAGGCGGGTTACAGGTTATTAATGTAAACTGAGAGGGTTTAAACGTTTGATACACATCTTTTAAATCCATATTATGCATAGATAAACGCTCTTCTAATCGATTATATTTAAAGCTTCGTTGAGCCATGTCTGCCAACTGTTCTTGAATTTCAATACTTTCTATTTTTTGATGACTTTTTGCAGATAATAATAAAGCAATAACACCATTTCCGGCACACAAGTCTAGAATGCTATCATTTTTTCGTACTTTAGTAAAATGTGCTAATAAAAGTGCATCAGTAGAAAAAGAAAACACCTCATCATTTTGAATGATTTTTAAGTTCTCCTTAATTAAATCATCTAATCTTTCTTGTTCCTTCAACATATATGTTATCTCCTAAAAAAGAGATGTATCACAACACAAAATCTGAAATTTTATTGTGTTGAAATTCATCTCTCCTAAAAATTAAAATTATACCATCCATTTATCATTCTTTGTTATGGATTTAACTATTTAAAACATTCATGCATAATAAACAATCTTCACCATAACGATGTTTACCAAATAATTCGCCATTACAAATATGAAAACCTTCACTATACAAAACAGCTAAATTGTCTTTACTTGGTAAAGGTTTTTTTACATTTTTAATTGCACTTTTAAAGTCATTTTCATTTGATTTTTTATTATGTTGACTTTCACTATTGACTTTTGTTGATTCAACATCTTGTTCACTTTTAGCCATTAGCGCTTTTAAATTATCGTTTTCTACTTGTAACGTTACATTTTCTTCTATCAATTGAATAGCTAAAGATTTAAGTTCAGTCATCTCTTGAGTTAATACATTAACGTTACTTTCTAATTTTACAATTTTTTCGAATAAATCATTGCGATTCAAAAGAAAGACACTCTCCTTAATTAAATGTAGCTAATTCCTCCATTTTATATTCTAAAGGTTGCTCTAAACCATCAATCTTCACTTGCATCGAAATATCTAATATATTTAATCCTACAACTTGTCCAGTACCTTCCGGTGTATGAATTTCATCGCCTACATCTGGTAATTGTGCACGAACTTCCTCATAATAATCATTTTCATATTTAAGACAACACATTAAACGTCCACATGCACCAGAAATTTTAGTTGGATTTAATGATAAATTTTGATCTTTTGCCATTTTGATAGATACCGGTTGAAAATCTCCTAAAAATGTTGAACAACATAATGAACGTCCACACGGTCCAATTCCACCTAGTAGTTTTGCTTCATCACGAACGCCAATTTGTCTAAGTTCAATACGTGTTCTTAAATTTTGAGCTAATACTTTCACTAACTTTCTAAAATCGATACGATCATCAGCAGTAAAATTAAAAATGACTTTCGATTTATCTAAAGTATACTCACAATTCACTAAGCGCATATCTAAGTCTTGATCTTTCACTAACTGTTTACATAAAATTAGTGCTTGCTCTGCATCTTCTTCATTTTGATTGTATTGTTGTATATCTTCTTCAGTTGCAATACGTAGAATATCTTTTAACGGTAATGTCACATCTTCATCATTTACACATTTTGAAGCTAACTTTACTATACCTATTTCAATGCCTCGTTTAGATTCGACTACAACCCAGTCTTCACTGTCTAATTTTAAATCATTCGGCGCATAATATTCCAATTTACCTGCATTTTGAAATTGCACACCTACTACATTTGGCATTTAACTCACACCTTTAATTACGATTTGTTCAAATACGAGCATCGGATTCACATTCTGTATCAATTTTTTATGTGCTTCTGTAATTTGATCATACATTAATATCATTTGATTAAGTGTTAATCGTGTTGTGTATTCCTTAATTAGTGGTTTAAGATCAGTAAAAATGAAATTGTTCTCAATTCCGACTTTAGCATGCATCATATCTTCAAAAAAAGCATTGATAACAGACAAAGTAAGAAGTTGTAGTTTTCGATTTTTAGCATTTTTTAACACATCAATAACACCAATCAAGGCCATTGGTTTATTTGTTAATAATAATTCGCACCAATGAACGATTACTTTTCTTAATTCAATTAAATCATACTCTTCATTAAGGTCTTTGGCTACCTCAATTTGTGTCGTATATGAACTTAACATTTCAGCAATAGCCCGATTCATACCATTATCAACAAGTTTATCGATAAAATGCGATTTGTCACTCGGTTTAAAATACATATGTTGACATCTAGAGTGAATCGTATTTAATATTTGTTCTGGTTTAGTAGAAATTAAAATTGCAATAGTATTTTCTGGAGGTTCCTCTAAAAATTTTAAGATACTATTTTCACCTTGAACAGTTAACTTTTCAAAGTCTTCTATGATATAAACTTTATATGTACCTTCAATAGGTAATTGGTTCATTTGGCGTACAAGTTGTTCAATTTGTTCTTTTTTTATAGTAGATTCTTCAGAGGATATATATGTAAAATCAGGATGATTAAAATTACGCAATTTCAATTCACATTGTTCATTTCCATTACAAAGAATAAGTTGTGCAAATTCCATTGCTACATGTTTCATTGATTGTGCATCATCACCTTCAAATAAATAGGCATGTGATAATTTATTCGAATGAAACGCATTAGCTAATTTTTGTAATTCCTCCATATTTGCATACTCCCTATTCATAGTTCATTTTAAAATTATATCATTAAATTTTTCAGTCGCATTTATCATTTAGCAGTTAATTATGATGTATATGATAAAGAGCCGATAACATAAAAATATGTTTCAGGCTCTTTGAAAATTATCTTTTAAAACTTTATTTAATTGTTAAATTAAGCTTAGAATCTGTGGAATTTTTCTACTGGCATTACAAATACTGTAGCGCCTCCAACTTCAACTTCAACAGGATAAGGTATATAAGAGTCTGCACTACCACCCATTGGCGTCATTGGTGAAACAAGTTGATCTCTATTACCACACGTATTATCAATGACAGTTAACGCTTCATCAACACGTTCATCATCTACACCACATAAGAATGTTGTATTTCCTGCTCTTAAGAAGCCACCAGTTGTTGCTAGTTTAGTAGCTCTAAAATTATTTTTTACGAGTTGATCTGAAAGTTCTTGACTATCTTGATCTTGAACGATCGCTATAATCATTTTCATTTTAATACACCTCTCCATATTATTATATCATAAGTTTTTTAAGTAACTTAAAATGATCTCATACGTATCACTTACGACACTTTCGATGTTTTGTGTAGCATCAACTACTTTAAAACGCTCAGGATTAGTTTTAATTAATGTTTTATATCCCTCAATTACTTTTTGATGAAAAGTTAGTGTTTCTTTGTCTAATCGATTCTGACTTCTTTGATTTTTTAGTATTCGTTCTCTCCCCACTTCAGCATCAATATCAAGATAAATTGTTAAATCTGGATAAAGTCCATTAATTGCAAATTCATTTATTTTTTTAACTTCTTCTATACCTATACCCCGTGCATGCCCTTGATATGCTAAAGAACTGTCAATATATCGATCACATAAGACTACTTTATTATTTTTTAAAGCGGGTATCACTTTTTCAACCAAGTGTTCTCTTCTAGATGCTGCAAATAACAATGCTTCTGTACGTATATCAATATTTTCACCATCTAGTAAGATATTACGTATTTCTTCCCCCGTAGATACTCCACCTGGTTCTCGAGTAGAAATAACATTATAATTTTCAGATAACAACTTATTAATCTGATTTAACACTGTAGTTTTCCCAGAACCTTCAGGCCCTTCAAACGTTATAAATGCAGCCATATTATTCATCCTTAACTAATATTTTATCGTTTTTAATACCTTCAACACGTACACTATGTGAAAGATAATATTGCATCAATTTTATCATATTTTTAGTCACTTTTTCTCCTTTCCAAAACACAGGAATTCCAGGAGGATAAGGCACAATATGTTGAGCTAATACTTTATCTTGTGCTTTATTAATATTTATCCAATATGCATGATTAATATACTTTGATACATAAACACTTTTTTCTAGCGGCAATAAAACTGGCTCTAGCTTTTCTTTTGCTTTTTTAGGTAATTTTATAGTTTTTATTCTATGCAGTAATGTTTCGAAAGGATATCTATCATTAAAATGCCATAATGGTAAGACAATGAGTATTTGATAATCATCAGCTAATTCAATATAAATATGATTCTTTTCAAAATAACGTTGTACTTCAAAACCCGTATGCCCATTTACTCGAACAATAAGCTTTAATGGATCCTCGACTTCAATAACTTCAAAATGCTGTTGTCTTAACGTTTCAATAAATTGTTTTCTTTTTTCGAAAAAGAGACTACTGTCATAAGAATTATAAAATTGATGCGCTAGTTCAATGCTCGACATTACTAAATAAGATGGACTAGAAGTTTGAAAAATACCTAAATATTTAATAACTTCATCTTTCAAAGGTGCATTTTTATGAATAAATAATACTGATCCCATAGTAAGCGCAGGCAAAGTTTTGTGATACGATTGAACAACATAGTCAGCTTCTGATTCTAAAGCTGATTTAGGAAAGTGTTTCAAATTAAAATGGGCACCATGAGCCTCATCAATTAAAACAGGTATATTGTAATCGTGAAATTGTTTAACACACTGTTTGATATCAAAGCATTCTCCATAATAATTTGGATAAGTAACGACAGCGAGTTTTTGATGTCGTAACATTTTAGTATCTATCAAAGGCGCTAAATACTGGTAACTTTTATCACTTCTGTACATAGGCAAAATATCTGCAGACTGTTGAGTTAAATCTAAAGCATTAAAAACTGATTTATGTACATTACGGCTAATTAGATAACGACCTTTTATATGAGTAAATGCTTGTATAACTGATAAAATGCCTGAAGTTGTACCATTAACTAAATAATAAGCATCATAATTAGGATGCTTATTCACACGATTCATACTTTCTAAAATAGTATCTTCTGGATGATGTAAATCATCTAGACCCGTGATTTCAGTCATATCCATTTTCAAAGATAATGCATCTAAATAACCGATAGTCATGTTTTTATGTCCTGGAACATGTAATGAGATAGCATAATGATGAATTAAATCATCAAGTTTTTGAGTGATAGGTAATTTCAATTAAGTCCTCTCCTCATATATCTTTAAATATCTCCTATTTTAATAGATAATTTAAAAAAATAAAAGAAACGCTACAATTTCTGTTGTTTAATCTCTTCTCAATTCATTAGCTCCAAGCACTTTTTCTAAATTTCGACATAAAAAAAGAGACCTCAC
>NZ_KV792014.1:69801-69888 GCF_001808085.1 Staphylococcus sp. HMSC14C01 | reverse complement strand
GTCTGAATCACTGTCGCTATCTGAGTCAGAGTCGCTATCGCTATCTGAATCTGAGTCGCTGTCGCTATCTGAGTCAGAGTCTGAATC
>NZ_KV792014.1:67200-69781 GCF_001808085.1 Staphylococcus sp. HMSC14C01 | reverse complement strand
GAATCTGAGTCGCTGTCAGAGTCTGAATCGCTGTCTGAATCTGAGTCAGAGTCACTGTCGCTATCTGAGTCTGAATCTGAATCTGAGTCTGAATCGCTGTCTGAGTCAGAGTCTGAATCACTGTCTGAATCACTGTCGCTATCTGAGTCAGAGTCTGAATCACTGTCTGAATCTGAGTCTGAGTCGCTATCTGAGTCTGAGTCTGAATCGCTGTCGCTATCTGAGTCAGAGTCTGAATCGCTATCTGAGTCTGAGTCTGAATCTGAGTCGCTATCGATGTCTGGACCATACTCAATTATTTCATCAATTGGATCTTTAGTAATTTCCTCTGTTGGTTCACCTTCTCCTACTGTTTCTCCTGTCAATGGATTTTTCGTAGTTGGTGTTGTGATTGTTTTTTCTCCATTTTCACCTTTTTGTTTAACACGTTCTTCGCCTGGTTTTAAGTCTGGATTGAATTCACGTTTTTTATCAAATGGAATCTCTTCTTTTTCTATGATTGGATCGCCATCAACTGGACCGTATTTTGTTACGTCATCCACTGGAGGTGTTACAACTTCTCCTGTATCTGGATTTTTGATACCTGGTTTACCTGGAACTTCTTCTTCGCTACCTTTCGGTGCGTTTGGATCAAATTCATCTTTATGTCCTTGTGGTACTTTTTCACCGCCATAATGTATGATTTCATCCACTGGATCTTTTGTGGTTTCTTCTGTTGGCTCACCTTTACCAACTCTTTCTCCTGTTAATGGATTTTTCGTAGTTGGTGTTGTGATTGTTTTCTCTCCATTTTCACCTTTTTGTACGACTTCTTCTGTACCAGGTTCTAATTTTGGATCAAATTCACGTTTTTTATCAAATGGAATCTCTTCTTTTTCTATGATTGGATCGCCATCAACTGGACCGTATTTTGTTACGTCATCCACTGGAGGTGTTACAACTTCTCCTGTATCTGGATTTTTGATACCTGGTTTACCTGGAACTTCTTCTTCGCTACCTTTCGGTGCGTTTGGATCAAATTCATCTTTATGTCCTTGAGGCACTGCTTCAGGTGCAAAGTGTACAATCTCGTCAACTGCATTTTTTGTAACTTCTGTTGTTGGTTCACCACGTTCAACTACATCTCCTGTATCAGGGTCAACTTTAATTGGTGTAGTTGTTGTTGATTCTCCATCTTCACCTTTTTGTACAATAACATCAGGTGAGCCTGGTTCTAGAGTTGGATCAAACTCACGAATAGTTTTATGAGTAATTGGTTGTTTCGTTACTTCCACATCATCAATTAAATCAGCTTGAGGCGTTGTAATTTTTACACCTTCAAGATTTGTTCTCATAATTCCATCAGAATATCTATTTGGCATATGACTTGAAGTAATTAAGAAATTATATTTTTGTGATTTATCAATTCCTAAATCATCTGTAGTAGCTGTCCATGTTTTTCCTGCATATGTAGCAGTTACTGTACTTGTTGCTGCATCATAATTTAATACTACATCATTTAATCTTTGGCCATGGAAATTACCATCAAGATGATTAGTTGTATTATCTGCATAAATTATTTTATTTGCAGGTTTATCTTTTGTATTTAGGGCATTTTGACCAACTTGGTTAGTCATACCATCTGCACCATTTTTAACAAATGTACCGTAACCAACTTTTGCTGCGCCAATTTGACTTAGATTGTTTGTTTTATCTGCATCGAGTTTATCGACTTTACCATTAACATTATTATATGACGTATCAATTTTAAAACCAGATGCATTTGCCATACCTTTGTCTCTTAAAATACCACCTTGGTTTAAGAAGTCTTGGCCATTCCCTTGAGTAAACATGAAGCCCCAGCCATCTGCTCCTGTTGTATTACCTTGGTTGTTATTTGCTACTGGAACAGTAATTGTAAAGTCTTTATTAAAATCTATTTTATCATTATATTCTAATGCGCCTTTAGTTCCTGTATTAGGATTGAAGTTTGTATTGAATGCAGTTAGCTTATCTTCTTTAGGGAATTCTTCTTTATACGTTTTATGGATTATATCTCCATATTCTTTAAAGTTACCCGTTCCTTTTTTAGTAACTGTGTCTTGTGCAGCTGCTCTTAATGCTGTTGCTGAATTGTTAACATTTGTTGTTCTAGCATTTCTGCTTACTGAACGGAATGTTGCTCTTGGTTGTGCGTTTTCTTTGTTAGCTGTTTCTTTAAGTGCTTCACTTAAAGCTATTTTTTTAATTTCTTCATTAGATAAATTTGAAATATCTTTTGGTAATACTTTTTCAATTTCAGCTTTCTCTGCTTCTGTAACTTCAGATTTTTTATATAAATCTTTAGCAACTGTATCTACAACGTGAGTTCTCTCAGTTTCTGCTGGTTGAGCATTTGAATTGCTCTTAGCATTTGTTTCTTCAACTGCTGGTGCTTCTTCTTCTGTTGCTACTTTGTTTGTTTCTTCTGCTGATGGCGCTTCTTTTGTTGTTACATCTTTTGTATTTTCTTTACTTGATGGCGCTTCTTTTGTTGTTGCTTCTTCTGTTTTCGCTTCACTTGTTGTTGGTTCTTTTGTTGTTACATCTTTTGTATTTTCTT
>NZ_KV792014.1:66112-66200 GCF_001808085.1 Staphylococcus sp. HMSC14C01 | reverse complement strand
TGTTGTTACTTCTTCTGTATTTTCTTCACTTGTTGGCACTTCTTTTGTTGTTACACCTTCTGTATTTTCTTCACTTGTTGGCGCTTCT
>NZ_KV792014.1:0-66092 GCF_001808085.1 Staphylococcus sp. HMSC14C01 | reverse complement strand
TCTTTTGTTGTTACATCTTCTGTATTTTCTTCTGTTGATGTTGTAGCAGTTTCATTAGATGAGTCAATTTTTTGATTATTTTTGTCGTTATCATTCTCTATACTATTTAGAGAAGTATTTTCCATATGATTTTCTTCAGCTGCTTTTGCCTCATTGTCAGCGTGACCAAAAATCAATGTAGCACCAACTAATATTGAAGCTGTTCCTACAGTGAATTTTCTTATGGAGTACTTATTTAACTTATTCGAAATAAAATCCAATCTCTTGTTAATAGGACCTTGTCTTCTTTTACTCATATTTACCCCCTAATAAATAAATTATTTACACTTTAAAATGTAAAATACACATAATATTATATGTAAATACACTTCTAGGATAATGTATTTTACCATTTAACACAATACTTTTAAAAAATTTTACAATAAAAAAATAAATATTAGGTCCTACAATAGATAGGTACCTTTAATCTTTTTAAGTCAATTCAATTGAACAAGTGATAATTAGCTACAAATGATATATAATCTTTCTCGTTAAATAAAAAAAGAGCAACATACGTCGCTCTTTAAACTCGTTTCTTCCTTTATAAATGTGTTTTTTAACATTATTATAATTTATTTTAAATGTTCGTACGGACTGTTATTGACAAATGATACAATTTGATCGACAAATAGTTTTGCGCGTAATTGGAATTCTTCGTCATTTAAATACAGTGTACCGTCTTCTAATTTTGCATAGTCCGAATCGTGTGTTGCAATTTGTGTAGGTACAGCAATACCTAATAAACTACGAACAATGACACGTAAATGTGAGAGTGGCTCTGAACTTATGATACCGCCACTGTTACCAATTAAGCCCACTGGTTTCATTTTGACATAATCCATATTAATGTGATCTAACGCATTTTTTAAAATGCCTGAATATGAACCATGATAATTTGGCGTACCAAAAATTAGGAAATCCGCTTCCATCGCTTTATCTTGGAACTCTTTTGTATTGGCTTTAATTTCCTCTGTTGAATGTGTTGTTCCTGAAAAATCAAGTTGATTTAATGGTCTTTCAGCTAAATCAAAAATATCTACGTCGACATCATGATTATCGAATTGTCCTGTTAAATATTTAGCTAGTGCATTGGTATGTGAACCTACTTGTGCACTTCCTACTACGATAAGTCCTTTCATTTCGTTCTAACACCTCTTCAATATTATTTATTTCTCTTCAGTTAAAACTTTCATAATTGCTTTACCTACACCACTATGTTCATTGGTATCTGTAACCAATTTAGCTATAGCTTTCACTTCGGGCATCGCATTGTCCATCGCAACAGGATAGCCTACGCGTTCAAGCATGGATACATCGTTTAAATTATCACCTAACGCCATGACATCTTGTAAGTCAATATGAAGTTGATTAGCAATAGTTTCTAATGCAATTCCTTTTTGAGCATCTGAATGCGTAATTTCTAAATTACCACGTGATGATGATGAAACAGCAAGACTTGATATGGCCGATAATTCTTTTCCAATACGTTCAATTTTTTCAAGATCTGGATTAAACGCCAGTACTTTCATTATCAGTTCGCCCGGAATATCTTCAATATCCTTGTAATTATCGACAATTTTGAGTGTACCGTTATCAATGCGTTTTTGAATCCCTGCTTTAATCTTTTCAACATCGCCTTGTTGGCCTGCATTTCTTGCAATATCTAAATAGATATCTAAATCACGTGTTGGATCTTCTGTATAAATCCCTCTATTCGTATACACTTGGTAGTACACGTCTTCCCGATCAAGAATCGCTTTAATTCGTTCTACTAATTCATGATTTAAATGAGAGGTATTCATAATATTGAATGATTCATCACGTACTTCTGCACCATTTAAACAAATATAAGGCATTTTTAAATCTGTTTCAGCCATGGGTGTGCTTGCTTCATAAAACGCACGACCCGTTGCAATAACTACTGTAATCCCTTTTGATTGAGCATATTTAATCGCATTAATATTTTCTTCTGAAATTTCATGTGCTGCATTTAACAGTGTCCCATCCATATCTGTTGCAATCAGTTTAATCATGCCGTTACCTCATTTCATTAGCTAAACTTACAGCTATTATATTTTAGAACATACATATTCAGTGAACACAATTACAAAATTTAAATTTGTTTTACCGTTCCTATTCTAACAAATTTATCATCTTTTGTACGGTGATGAGTTTCTTTTAACTTTTTTAGCTCTTAAATCACGGAAAAATTGTTTCAATAAATTGCTACACGCTTCTTCTAACACACCCTGTTCAACAATTGCACGATGATTAAATTGTGGTTGTTGTAGTAAATCCATTAAACTACCACTACATCCTCCTTTAGGATCCATCGCGCCATATACAACTCGTGGTATACGACTCATTACAACCGTTCCAGCACACATGACACAGGGTTCTAATGTGACATATAATGTACAATCTTCTAAACGCCAACTTCCTATGACTTTAGCTGCCCGTTCTATTGCTAAGTGTTCAGCATGAGCAGTAGGCTGTTGCAGGGTTTCTCTTAAATTATGGGCACGTGAAATAATGTCGTTATCTTTAACGATCACTGCTCCGATTGGAACTTCACCAAGCTGTCGAGCCTTTTTCGCTTCTTCAATTGCACATTTCATGTAAAATTCATCATTTGTCATATGTGTCATCCCTTACTTATGATAAAATACTCAATGTCTATTTTAACATTTGGAGATGTAATTATGAATAAACCATTTATTGCAATAGAAGGTCCGATTGGCGTTGGCAAATCGTCTCTTACTCATAAAATTAGCCAAACCTTTAATTATTATGAAGAAAATGAAATCATTAATGAAAACCCCTTTCTTTCTGATTTTTATGATGATATTTCAAAATGGAGTTTTCAAACTGAAATGTTCTTCCTTTGTAATCGTTATAAACAAGCACAAGATATTGCAAAAATTAATCAAGGTGTGGTAAGTGATTACCATATTTATAAAAATAGAATATTTGCCCGCAATACACTTAACGAATCAGAATTTGATAAATTCAATCGTATTTTCAATATTTTAACTGAAGATCTTGAATTACCTAATATGATCATCTTTTTAGATGCTGATTTAGATGTACTGAAACGTCGTATTGCTAAACGTAACCGCAGCTTTGAACATCAAATTGAAGATAGCTACTTACTTAATTTAAAAAAGGATTATTTATCATTTTATGAAACATTAAAAAACGAAGGTGCTAATGTGATTTTAATCGACACTTCTGATTTAGATTTTGTACAAAATGAATCAGATTATCAATTGATTTTAAACCAAATTAAACCCATGATAGGAGATATAAAATATGAATAATTACGGTATCCCTCAAAATGCAATTATTACAATTGCTGGAACGGTAGGCGTAGGAAAATCTACATTAACTCAAGCGCTTGCTGATAAACTCAATTTCAGAACTTCCTTTGAAAATGTAGACCATAACCCCTACTTAGATAAATTCTATAATGATTTTGAACGTTGGAGTTTCCACCTGCAAATTTATTTTTTAGCTGAACGTTTTAAAGAACAAAAACGCATGTTTGAATACGGAGGAGGCTTTATACAAGATCGTTCTATTTATGAAGATGTTGATATTTTCGCAAAAATGCATGAAGAACAAGGAACAATGAGTAAAGAAGATTTTAAAACTTACTCGGAGTTATTTGAAGCAATGGTTATGACACCCTATTTCCCTAAACCAGACGTTTTAATTTATTTAGATTGTGATTATGATGAAGTAATCGACCGTATTCATCAACGTGGCCGCGATATGGAAATGAATACTGATCCGGTATATTGGAAAAAGTTATTTAAACGCTATGAAAATTGGATTAACAATTTTAATGCTTGTCCCGTAGTAAGAGTGAACATTAATGAATATGATATTCATGAAAACCCCGACTCTTTAGATCCAATTATCGACAAAATTGCACATATTATTCAAACATATCGAAATGTCGATCATCGATAAAAAAAGAGAGACAGAATTTACTGTCTCACCTAGGCAAGAAGGACTAGAATTAAACGTGGGTGTAAACCCATGTTTAATTCAGTCCTTGGCTGCCAATATGTTATAAATGTAGAAAATAACCATTATACTTTAATCTCTTTTTGTTTAATTATTTTGTGTATATTTTTTTAATACTTCTGGTACACTCACAGCTGTTTCAATCACGTAATCAGCATCCACAAGTTCCTCTTTTTTTGCGATACCACTTAATACACCAATGGCTAGACCTAACTTTGCATTCACTTTAGTCTTCATATCATTATTTGTGTCACCTACAATGGCTACATCTTCCGGTTTAACATCGTAATGATCAAAAAGTGGCTTAAGTACTTCAGGATTGGGTTTTTCAGCCGCATGCGCTTCAGTAGAAATGACTAAATCAAACGCATCTTTAGAATGTGTTTCTTCTAAAAATTGTGTCACTCCTTTTTCAGAGTCGCTAGTCACAATACCAATTTTATAGCCTTCTTGTCGTAATGATTGAATCATATCATAAACGCCATCTATCCAGTTATTTTCTGGTTCACGGCTATCTACTAATGTTTGACTTGTATCACGCGTCCATTTAGAAACATCTTTTCCAGATTCATCATTAAATGCATGAACAATTTCATCTAACGATCCTGAACCCATAACAGAATCCGGACTAATCGTATCTTTAACAACGCCTAGTTTGCGAAGCGTTACTTCTTTATTCGCTACAGGAAATGTGTCCAGGAAACTATTTACCAGGCGTACGCCAATTTTTTCCCAACTATGATCAAATTCAATTAATGTACCATCTTTATCAAATAATATCCATTCCATTTATATATACACTCCTTATTTTGTATTTCATTGTAATATACATTGTTCTTTTAAGTATAGTAAAAGAACTGCTTAGCATACGTTTATAAAAAAAGCCATACCTCTCTAGGTATGACTCAACTAAGAATATATAAAACTAGTTTTGAATAACGTTGGCATTAATGCCTCAACGGGAATGAGACTATGTGTAAGGGAATAGTCTCTAAAAATATCATACATCACTTCATTTTTATTGTCTACAACAAGTTGACATGTATCAACTTTTCGTTTCACGTTTCATTATATATCTATAATCTTACAGGTGCTATATTAAAAAATTCTACTTTTCCACAGTTTTTGCATTCTGTAATAAATGTTTTAATATTTGATGTTTCAGTATCGTCAGAAACTGGAGAAAATACAAATTTATCTTCATGATATTTAATTTTAGGTGCTATACAACATGTATCACGATGTTTTTTCTTATGAAAATCAGAAATTATTTCAATTTCCTTGTTTGAATATTTAACTTCAGTCATTGTCATCACCTCTTATTTAATGTGTCTTAACTTTACCATAAAAATTCAAAAGATTGTGCACAATTCCTTAATCGTTTACTTTTAATACCTAAATGTTAATTCGTTATACTTTAACTTATATATTAAGAAACACGCTTCTTATTTAGTAACTATATCTAAATAAAACGCGTGCTTTACTAGTATTTAATGAAAATATATATTCAATTCGATTAGGGGGAAACAATTAATTAATTTCTCGGTTCACCATTTACAAGAATACCACTTACTAAATCATATACTTTTTTAATGAAATTAAAGATATCTAACATGGTTTTCATCTCCTTAAATATATTTACAACTAATAGTTTAGTACATATTTTAATTTATGGGGGATTTCTGCCTAAGTTGATATGATTCATGCTAAAATGTCTTGATGTTCCTATTATTTCATATTAAATGTTGCCTAGAAGTCCAAATTATTCATCAAGTTCCCAAAAAAATGAAAAAGATGTATTGAAAAATAATAAAAAATTTGCCTTATTGCTTTTATATCTATAAGTGGTTTAATTAATAGATAATACAGTGATTACAATCTTCACTTAAAAAATGAATGAACTGATTCATCAAATTCCATAACATATCTTTGTGATATGCTATTGAGTAATTTTAACAATGATATTCATCATATCATTACTAAAAATGAAAGGATATATTCATGTTAATCGTTATTTTTATTTTATTCGGAATCGGAATTGGATTATTTATATTAAGTTTCTTCTTAGCACAAAATGAAGGACTCGCTTATAAAACAATTAGCAGAGGGTTTTCTGCACTATTTGTATCACTTGGTATATTAGCATTAATGGGGTATCTCATTAATTTTATTTCTTCACATTATTTAAATATCTAATTCCTTATATTTTCTATTCTCAACAAAGTGGAAAGACATCATTTAAAGTTGTCTTTCCACTTTTTCAATTTACTTTGTTGTATTATTGGTATCTTGATTATACTTGAATTAAATATATATCGTATTAATTACTCTAAGATTATCCAAATCACGGATAAAAATGGATTTCGATATTATTTGACTATTTTTAAATGACGAATTGTAATATTAAGTGCAATACTAGTAAAATTCCATAAAAAAGGTCATGATTAATACTTTACTGTAAGATGTTAATGATCACAAAAAACCCATACAAGAGGTGCCAATATGAACTATATTCACCTTAAAATAACTGAACGTGCAAGTATAGAGACTCTTAGAAAAGAAAATTATTCTTTGAGAGCTATTGCGAATTGGTTAAACCGTTCGGTTTAAACTATTTCTCGTGAAATTAAAAGAAATAAATCACAACATAATTATGTTGCTCACAAAGTGCAAACGAATTATAAAACTTGCAAGAAGAATTGTAGTCGTCCTTCTAAATTGACTAATGACCTAATGAACACAATTGTTCATTACTTAAAATTACATTAGTCACCTAAACAAATTATTGGAAGATTACTTCAAAACATGGTTTGTTTTAAAACAATTTATAGATGGATTAATGCCAACTTATTTACTTCCTTATTTAAGACAAAAAGGCAAAAGACAACCTTCTAAAGAAACCCGAGGACATTTCAATGTTGGTAAATCAATATCTCAACGTCTTTTGAATATTAAAAAGCGCAATTCTTTGGATCATTGGGAGGCAGGTACAGTTGTTTCAAGCAGAGTACAAAGTAAAGGCTGCCTGGCTACTTTTACAGAAAGAAAATCTCGCTATTATATTTGTTTTCTTATATCTGATTGCTCTTCTAAATCAATGAAAGTAGCGATAAAACAATTTATTTCACCTTTGCCTAACAACGAAAAACGATTACTATAAATCGTTTTAAAAAGTTTTCTTGTTACTGTAATATTGAACCTCAATTTGATGTCAATATCTATTTTGTTGAGCCATATTCTGCTTGGCAGCGTGGAACTAATGAAAATTCTAATGGGTTACTTAGAGAATTTTTTCTAAGAAAACAGACATGACAAAGGTTACTCAAGATGAATTGAATTATGTTTTAAACTCTATTAACCATCTATTATCTTTTATCAATTAACTGTTTAGTTAAATTTTTATAAGCTTGAAAAAAATTGTTGTGAAAGTAATAATTATTATTAGTTGATTATAGAAACTTTTTAAATCTATATTATTTTTTAAATAACAGTCTTTTGGACTAATATAAAGGAGCGATATGAGTTGTTAGACTCTATTCTATCAATAATTTCAAGCATACTTACTATATTAAGTATAGTCATACCATTATTTCATGTTCAACAAAAAAATAGTAGTAAATTAGCGATAAATAATAATATACAATTAATTAATAACTATAAAAAAGTTGAAAATATAAAATATAATAGTGTTAATACGACAGATAATGATATTATGTTTTTAATTTTAGCTTTTATTGGTTTTGTCTTTTCTATCATATTATTCGTAAAATTCAATTATATTATTTTAGGATTAACTTCTATTCTTGTTTTCATAGCTACACTTGTAAACACAATTAGAATAGTTAGAAATAATTTAAGTTTAAAAAGTTATTTATATTTTGCTATAAAATATTTCTCTATATCTACTATTTTGTGTCTTAGAGTTTTTGACAATCCCCCAGTAATAGTCGATTTAGGTCACAAATTAGTAAAATTTGATTCCTCTAATTTATCAGAATTTATAAATTCTATTATTTTAATGATCAAGTCTACTGTAAAATATATTATTGAACTTAACATACCTAGTTTTGACTTCTTCACTCTTGTTTTTTATATTATTGCTATTATTACAATATGGTTATCAATAATTACTGATTTTTCTAAAAAAAATTTTTTCAAAACTTTAGAAAATTTATATAAAACAATAAAGTCTTTTTTAATAATGTGGTTATTTCTAATCCTTGAATTAATAATTTTATACTATTTATTAAACTTTGAAAAATTGAAAGATTTTACCGAACTTTTTTTAAATCCGATTTTTAAATGGTTACAATTCCCTTAATATTTATATCTATACAAAATTTTTAATAATTATTTTTTAATTTTAATATTGTATTTAAATTAAAATGCCTCTTTCTATTAAAGTTTTTTGTTACTATTTAAATATTTGCTCCCCCGTATTTACTAAAATGACAATCTGCTTATGTTTTAAGGTATCCTCAAAGCACATATCCATTACACCCACATTGCTAAATCGACAATCTGCTTAATACTTGTAATACTAAATTAGGAGGACACCCACATAGCTACATTGGGAATGTAGCTATGTATCTAAGCAGTTGCTGTATTTACTTACTTAACGTCGCAAGTTGCGACACTTGAGAAAATGTTTCGTTAACTCCTTATTTAGAACAACTAACAAAGAACGTTGTGTTTTCCTGCTCTCTTTTATACATGACTGAACGAATTATTCATGCAGCTACCATTATGAATATTTGTAGTTATATATGATAACCTATGTGTGTATTAATTGGAGCCAGATAATCAAACAGATCAAAATCATAATTAGCATTACTTTCATTGAAACTTAGTCTTACTAGTCGTGTACTAGCGAGGCTTTTTTCACATACAAAAAGGGGCTTTATGCCCCTAAAGATCTATATCATTTAAATGAATTTCATATGCTGAGATTACCTAAGTAATAATGGTATTAGGTATATGGTATTTGTAATAGAAGAAAAACACTAAGTCAAGGGTTGTCATTTAGGTAATCTCATTACTTATTATTACATAATAAAATTTAATTATCTATACTATTGAAATAAAAAAATAATATTTTTTATATTTAAATCTAATTAATTATTAAAATGATAAAAAATTGTTTATCTTTATTTGTAAAGGGTATAATTTAATTAGCAGAATATTTCGTTATAATATTTTGCTCCTTATTTATTTTACATCACCACTCTTACTTAGTTCGACATAAGCTATGTTAAGAGTGATTTTTTTATGCAAAAAAGAAGCCAACCCACTTTTTGATGTCCCCCCAAAAAGTTGTTCTAAAATAAAAAACAACAAGCTAGAAATCACGTAGTTATAACGTTTCTAGCTTGTTGTTACAAGTTATTTATATTCCGGCACAATGACTCTCCAACAATAAATATATTTTATATGTATTTATGACTATTTATAAACATTGTTATTTTAGCTTTTTATATCATTACTTTTACTCATATTTACTATATATTTTTAAATAACGTATTCAAAACGTATTCAAAATAAAAACGTCACTTACAAGTGACGTTTGAAATGAGATATTTAACTTGTCCGTGTGCTAACTCTTTAATACTTTTACCTTTATTCCATACATATACTTTTTTCAAACTTATTTAAAATAAGATAAATATATGGCTACACTAACCATTATCAATGCAATAACTCCGTGTAATATTAAATTAATCAGTATCATTTTTATATTCATGTTTTCATTGTGGTTCATTCTTCTATAATTCATATTATATAAAAGTGTATTAATCACAGAGTATATGAGTACAAATAATATGCCTAATAGAATAGCAACATATATATTCAATACATTTCACCTCAATACTTTTTTACGAGTTTATTCCACTGTATCATTGATGATTGCTTATCTCAACGCAACAGAGAGCTTCTCTCAGCGTCTTAAAATACAAAAAACGCCACTTCGTAAGTGACGTTCAAAGAATAGTTTATTTAACTTGTCCGTATGTAAATTATTTAATTATTAACTGTATTTCATATGCACACACTTTTTGTACTCATCAATAATATCTCCTGCTAATTTTAAGCTATCTTCTTTGAAGAATTATTCTGCAATAAATTTGATAACATAAAATTGCTTTTAAATAATAATCTTTCATTATTATTGCTCATCTTTATGTAATATTTTTAATTCTTGCTTTAAATTTTTTCATTTCTATTAGATAATACTTAATTTAATAGGAAAATCAGATTTTGAAAATCTCCTAAGAAGTATGTATTCTTAAATTAACTTCTTTTAAACTTTTTAATAAACTTATTGTTACTTTTTTGCATTTCCACTGAATAATATTTTTTTGAGATACTTTCATCATACACTGATTTTAGCGATCTAAATATTATTGGTTTATTATCAAAATATCTATCTAATATATTTTCTTCGTCTATTTCTAAAAGCGTAATATTAATTTTTTCATTTTCAAGTAACTTTACTAATTCTAATAACGTTGCGTTTTCAAATTGTAGTATAATTTTTTTATTTTCTTCAACTATGTATAGGTCATTAATGTTATAATCATTTACAACTGAATTATTATAAGCTATTTTTAACATAATCTTTTTCCCTTCTTAAACCTTATATTTTATTCATTATTTTGTTGTATTATCATATTGCTCTTTCAATTCAGAAATTTTTTTAGAATATTTCTTGTCAAAACTATCTTCATTTATAAAATTTTGATCATTAAAATTCTCAATCATTTTAGTCACTTTAATAAACTCTTTGACTTCAATTTTTTTAAATTTTTCTTGAGCATAATCACTTTTATTGTATTCCCAATGGTGTTTAAGTAAAAATTTAGTGTATTGTCTAACTTCTTCTATTTCTTTCAATTTGAGTGTTTGGTTTAAATCTTTCTCTATTAAAATGCTATTTATTTCTAAACCTTTAAAACGTTTAACAATTATATTTAATAATCTACAGTATATGTAATTAGATATTTCATCAAATTGTTGATGATTCGATTCTTCAATTTCTTCTTTAGTTTTTGGAACAAATCTTAATGAAGCTAGTATTCTATATACATCTTCAAAACGTAAAATTGGCTTAGAAGCTATATTCATCAATTCTTTACGCCATTCTGATTTTTGATCTAATTCATTTAATAATTCTCGGTTTTTTAATTCTTGATTTTTTAATAATTCTTCATTTTTTAATTCTTTATTACTATTAATAGTATTACTAACTCCCCAAACAGCAATTAATGCTGCTCCAATAGTACAACTACCTGTAAAAAAGATTTGAACTACTTCATTATTTTCTAAGAAAAACATAAGTATTGCTAATACTAAAATCACTAATAAGACACATATAATTTTAGTTGTTAATAATGTTTTTGCTTTACTTTTACCTTTGTCATTATTCATTTCTATCTCCATATAATTTATTTTATTAATATCACTAAATTAATTATATGCATTATATAAGATAGTATGCAACAAATATTTTCTCATTTATAACTTAAACCTATTTTGCTTTAATATGTGTAATCCTAAATTAGGACTACACCCATATATTAACATTTGTCTAAATTGGGAATATGTCTACGTATCGAAGCGGTTGTTGTATTCACTTACCTAACGTCGCAAGTTGCGACACATGGGGTAACGTTTTGTTCACTCATCTATGGGGTAGCGTTTCACGACCTCATGAATAAGGGGATAACGTTTCGTTCAGTCCTTACTTAGATCAACTAACAAAGGGCGTCGTATTTCCCTACTCCCTTTTATACGTGACTGAACGAATTGTTCATGCAGCTACCGTCACGAATGGTTACGGCACCTTATAAATAAAAAAGAAGCTAACCAATTAAGGCTAGCTCCTATGTAGTAGAGGTAGAGTAAAAACTCTATATGTAACATAAAGACTTTAGAGGTCATCAAACCTCTTTCGCTATTGTCTCATTATTTATATATTTGTCTACAACGTTTACAGTATCTGTAAAATATTTACAATCTCATTCCCAATATTTTAGGAATGAAATTCGCTACTAGATCATTATGTTGCTGCGTACTCAAGTTGAATACGCAGCTATCAGTAATTATTTATCCTCTTTTTCTTTTCTTACTTAATTTATATATCAAATAAATAACTACAACTATAATCGTAAATAAGTCAAAAGACGATAAAAGTGATTTACTAAAAGATTGCTTTATCCAAAAGAAGCGGATTAGAAATAATAAAGTTGATTGTATTATTAAAGCAAAGAAAATATTAATGATTGGTTTATCTTTAATGAAGTTATACACACTATAAGCTATACAAACAATAGTTATGATTAACATTAAAGCTTTTGCCATTGCTAATACTCCTTTTTAACTTTACATTAGCATATCATTGTATTATTTGTATTTTAATAGTTTCACTGTCCAGATTTGGACTATGAGATTCACTGCGCACATTTGCGCCATGAGATCATATTAGATAATGTATTATTATAAAGTGATAGATACTATTAAACATTGAGGTGTATAAAATGAAGTATAGATTAATTGCAGTCGTAATATTCGCTATAATCGTTCTCATTGCTACTTTTTATATTCAACCTATGCTTAATACAGATAACCAATTAATTAACTTAGTTTACGTTGTATTTTTGTTTGTTGTTGGTGCTATTTTAGGATACATAGGTCGTCGTTTAGATAGTAAATAGCTGCGTTGCCATTTTGACTACGCAGAGAAGCTGTAAACGACTTTTCTGAGGTACTAAACTGGTACTTCAGATTAGATAACCAACATGTTTGTTTTCTATTTATATTCTAAAGCGCCGACATTTCGGCTGTATTCGTCTTAATTTAGAGAACCGACATTTCGGTTTTCTAATGCACTACAGCTATTGAATTGATTAATAAGCTTATATTTAAATTTCTGATACGGTAACTTAACGTATCAGCTTTTAGAAGCGGAATACAACTTTCAATATATTCACTTAGCCCAAATTTGGTTTCAGTAAATGTACTTATATTACTGAGCTCACTTTTGAGCTGAGAAAATATATTTACTCAGTACATTTAGATTGAACAATAAATTAATATCCTCAAATTTGGGGATATTAAAAAATAGTAATAAGTTCAATTATGGACATATTTAACCGACTCACTTTTGAGCTGGTTAAACCACTTCCCTATTTTAAGGTACTGCTTACAAGCGGACTTTTAAGTCCGTTTGTTATTGTATGAAATGTAAGGTTTGGACAGGTTATAAATAAAAAGGCTGCACCCAAAGGATACAGTCAGTTTATTAAAGGATACTCAATTTTGAGTAGTAAGTTTAGTAGCTGCATTTATTATCTTATAAAAGCCTCTAAACGTAAATAGAAAACGCTTACTTTTATATTATAAAATTTAATACATCATATTTACATTTCTTTTTCAACTCTGTATTATTTCTATATAGTATCAAGACAAGAAGAAACTCGTTTCACTCGTTCCTAAAACAACAAAAAATTATCTAAATTTAGAACGCATTTCATCAAGAGTTTCATTTTCTAAAGTAGTAAGATTTTTAAGTAAAGTTTTTTTGTATTTACACTTAGGACTAGGACATTTATATTTATAAAATCCCCAATAAGTTCGAGTAAGTTTCATCTCTCTCATATCATTAGGACAATAAGGACCCTTAACTTCACCTATTTCAACTTCTTTTAAATCTTCAAATTTAACATTTTTCAAATCATTACTCATCCAGGGTTCTGAAAGATAATTAAAAAGAACTTTCCATTTGAAACCAAAATAATCCACTTCTGCAATCCCTTTATAATTTTGCATTACAAAAAAACCAATTGGATTATCTTGTAATTTATCTATGCGCTTTCTTATGACAAAACGAATTAACAGAATAAACAAAAGTAGCAAAAACCAATAAAAATAAAATTTATATTTAATCAAAAAATCAAAACTTATTGTTTTAAAATTCAAAATATATACTAAAAAATTAGTAATTGCCGTAACTAAAAATGAACTAGCTAAATCATATAAAAAATTCTTAAATTTTGAATTAATAATAACCACCTCGAAATCATTTTACTAAAAAGCTTACTCCAGATTTAGAATATAATTACTAAAAATGCTTTATTCCAATTGCTTTATTGATGTTGAGCCTCTGAATCCTTAACAATCCCAAAACTTGTCGAATGGTCGGTTTAATAGCTCACGCTATGCCGACATTCGTCTGCAAGTTTAATTAAGGGTTCTTCTCAACATCAATAAATTTTCTCGGCATAAATGCATGAATTACATTTTTCGTCTAGCATTCCAACCAATTAACGCATTACCAATAAAACCAATAATTCCACAGAATAAAGCCACAGAGAATGAGTTATCACCTATAAAAAAAACAACTAAAAATATCAAAATTCCAACTACTAAACTTATTATCCACTGACTTATTTTCATAATTTAAATCTCTCCTTTTAAATACCCTTATTTGCAATTTTAAGATACTTTTTAGAGCATTTAGAGAATTTCATATATATTTTTATTTAATGGCTCTGAGAACGCAAATAAAAGCTGAATTTAAAAAATTAGAAAAACAAACCTTTACTTTATATACTACCAAATTAAACTCTTATTTAATATTAAATACAGAATAAAGGGTACTGTAAAATACCGATACCTTAATTATTAATGAAAATATTCTTATGCTTTTTTAAGTAATAGTTTTGGTCACACAAAAAAGTTTAATCAAATAAACTGCTACTCAAAAGAGTAGGCGGACTACTCGTAATATTACACAAAAAAAGACCAGATGAATTAACATCTGGTCACCGGGATCTCACCGGGAACGAGCTACTTATTAAAGTAGAAAGCGGGATTTCACCGCGAATTGTTATATTAAATATACCAGATATTACTTTTAAATTAAACTTTTTATAAACCTAATCTTTGTTTGCTCATCACTTTCTCCTTAATCCTCTTCTGGCACATCATCAATGAATATTGGTGTAGTGATTTCTACCTCATGCTTATCCGTCCACATTCTATAACGTTTGCCTAATAATTCTGCTGCTTTTATTCTGTCTTTTGCACTAGGTCGTATTGTTTGGATTTCTTGTATACCGTCGCCCACATATACCAATATTTCTTCTTTTTCTTCAGCTCTAAGCACTCGTGTTAAATAACGCATGATCTCATCAGTTTCTGCTATGCTTTCTTTTTGAATAATTTCTAAGTTATCATCTATATATTGATTTATTCCGACATTTTCCAACATCTTATGGCTTCTAGCCTTTGCATACTTTTCGCTATAACCTACATTAATAGCTGATTGATAGGCGTTTCCAGTTCGAATGTACTCATCTGCGAATTGTTTTTGTTTTAACGTTAATGACTTCATTTTATCCCTCCTAACAAATTATTACCTACTCTATTAATCTTGTTAAATAACACATAACTCCGTATTTTTCAGTCATATTATCGTTCTTTATTTCTTCTAAACGCTCATGTATATAGGATTTCACACTAATATTTTCCAATAATTTTAAAGCATTATCTCTTGCGTATACTTCACTATATCCCACTTTTATAGCTGAATAATAAGGATTACCCGTTTCTATATACTCATCTGCAAAGCGTCTTTGTTTAGTTGTTAATTTTTTCATGTAATACCTCACTAAGCTATAAAATAAGCCTATCACTAAGGATAGGCGTGTATGATATTAACCTTTAATAATGCGATTTTCTCTAGCCATTTGTAGAAGCGATTTTGAACTTTTGGATTGTTGTTTTGCTTCATTTCTGCGTTGCTCATCATTGTTTTGATTTATTTGAGCCTCTACGACATCTAATAATTTATCACGATCTTTCTCTGATAAATTTGTTTCTAACATAATATGATTTGATACCTTATCTAAATTGTGTTTTCTAGCCATTATTTAGCACCTCTAAATTTAAGTTTATTATTGAATATATCTATGATTGGTAGATCCATTTTTGAAATAAATGGACTGTATAAAATATCTCTAAAGTGATTTCGCAATTCTCTTTTTACTTCATCATCTTCGTTGAAGTTTTCATTATAATATGGATTAGCGTAACGTAAATATTCCTTTTCATACTTAACGTTTAATTCGTCAATTTCTTTTAAAACTTTATTATATTCTTCCATGATTGGATAGAATTTAGCTAATAATTTCTCTTTATCTTTTTTATATAATTTTGGTACTTCTTTTTGGTGCTTAATGAGTTCAATCGCCTTTTTACGTCTAGCTTCATCAAATACTTCTTTTTTTGTTGATAAGCGTTTCTCTAATGCTTTTAATTTCTTCTCATTACTATCAAATGTAGTATAGAGTTCATCAGCTTCATTATCTTGTAAGTTAGCGATTAGTTCTTTATATTTAGCTTTATCTTCTTTAATTCGTTGTATAAGTTCCTGACGTTCCTTTTCAAGTTTATCGATACTCTCTCTTTGACCTATGACATATTCGTTGTATTCATCAAAATATTTAGCAGTTTTCATATCGTTTCAACCTCTTTTCGATTGGATTATTTATTAATGTTCTCGCTATTGCTTTTAAATGATTATAGGCTTGTTTTCTTTGTTTCAATGGCAAGCGATAAAGTGCTGCGTCAGTTAATATTTTGAGATTGTAACTATCAATATTAAACTCATGACGATCTAACACATAAGATAAGAGTTCATCATTGTTCATCTGTTGAATTAAGTCAATGAATACTCCCATATCTGTATTGCGTTCTGCTTCATGTTCTTTAATCAGTCGCAGCTCTTTCTCTTGATTGAGTGTTAAGCCATAACCATTATTAATCTTTTTCTTTTGGTGTCTTTTTCTTACTTCGTCTTTGTCCACTAAGTACATATTTTGTGATGTTTTGTTATGTTCTTCTTGTCTTTTCTCTCTTTCAGCTTGGACATAGTTATATAAATCAATTTTAAAGCGTCTCACAAGCTCATTATCACGCACCTTTGTATTTCTGATGTAATTCTTTATAAATATTTGTTCTTGCTTTGTATAGCTCTCTAAAACAGCGTATAAATGATATAGGTTTCTATTGCTTTTTCTGATGAACGCATTCAACTTCTTTTTCTCTTCAATGATGTACATGACTAAGCTTTCTAAATTTTGCGATTGATAGTAAACCATTTGAGTTACTGGATCACATACCATGTTTGGTGTATTGCGTTCATATAATGTTTCGATATAGTCCTCTATCATCTGTTTTTTATCTTCAATAAATTTAGGATTATAAACTGTGAATAACGTATCATCACTAATCATTTCGATTTCTTCGGCGTCTGTGTCTTGTTGATACGCTTGTTTTAGACTTGCCATACTGTGTGTTACTCCTTTCTTGGAAGCGGAACGGGTATTTAACCCGTTACCACTTATGATTATTTTTTAGTTAATCGGTAGTCTGTTCCTTCAACTTCGATCACCGTTGTATTCATCATCATTCTTGAATAAATCTTTGTTAGCATTTTGTCAGATGTTAGCTCTTTGTTAGTGTTGTTGGTTGTGATGATATTGTGCTTATTTACTCTTGCATTAATTACACTGAATAACTTACCTTTTTCAAAATCTGTTAAATTCGGCGTTATATCATCAATGACAAGCACATCACACGCCTTAATACGATTAATCAGCTCTGTTTCAGTATATTTAGCTGTTTTACTCATAGTATCTCTAAATAAATCGATAAGTTCGGTAATATCATAAAATAATACTGTGTAGCCCTTTTCTTTAATTTCTTTGATTGTAGCCATTGCAAGTGCTGATTTACCTAAACCGAATGAGCCTCTTAACATAATTGATTGCTTATTATCTAAATTAAAGTTCTGTGCGTAACGCTGCATGGTGTCTTTTGCTTTTTGTTGGCTTTCATTTCTAGGGATATAATTATCGAAGGTTGAGCTCTGTAAATCGTCATTCACTTTCGATTTATTAAACATACGATCAATTTCACTTCGTTTTATCTTAGCTTTATATTCTTTTACTTTTTGTTCAGCCATTTGCTTTGCTTCACAATCACAACCACTTTTAATTTCTTGTATTGTTCCGTCTGACTTTTCAATTTCGTAATAGTCATAACGATTTTTACAACCTTCACAAAATAGATTTTCTTCAACCTTTAAAATCTTGCCACGCTTTTTATTGTTATTCATCAATGTTTCAAGACTTTTCAAAATCGTTCCTCCTTACTTAACTTATAAATATTGTTGTCGTTCTGGTGAGTTTAACCAATCATCATCAGTATCTTTTGTAGATTGCTGTACCTTATTCTTACTTACTTCACGTTGTTTTCTACGTGCTTCTATGTCGTCAATAGACTTAATACCGTCTTGATACCAACTTTTAAGAATACTGTTAGCATAGCTCCACTTACATACGTTATTTGTTGCTGCTTCTTTTAATGCTTCTATAACGATATTCTCATTACCGTTGAAGTCATCTATCCATGCATTAATTTGATCAATAACGAATGGTTGTAATATTCCAAATCCATTTTCTTGGTAAAAGTTGAATACATTACTATAAGAATGTGACGGTGGTTGTTGTTTAGTAGTGCTTGCACTACTACTACTGTTAATTTCTGTATCATAATTATTAGTTAAATCCTTATAGGTATTATTAATATTAGTAGTGTGCGATTTTCCGTCGTTGGTTTTTCCGTTGTTGGATTTTCCATTGTTGGTTTTTCCAACGTTGGTTTTTCGCATGTGGATAGAATAATCTTCATCTACATTTGATTTTCTAATGTGGTTAGGCTGTTCATAGACTTCATAATCATAGCCCTGTAATCTTCCTTTATCGTCACGCTTTCTTTTTCGCTCAATATATCCAGCTTTTTCAAGCTCTTTAATTCCACTTTTTAAACTACTCAGCTTATCGCTTGTATGTTTTACTAATTCTGTTTCATAAATCTTCCAATCATCTGGACGACTTAATAGATAAAGTAGTAATCCTTTAGCTTTCCAACTTAGATTATTGTCATGAATAAAACCTTTATGAATGGTTACAAAATTACCACTCTCTTTTTTGACTCTATACGTTGCCAATCATCTGCCCTCCTTTGCTGCTAATTTTTATTAATCTATAAAAAGCCTCTTTCAAATAATTGTGTCCGTAGTGTTTTAAAACGCTTGTAACTTATCATCAAATCATTACATGTTTGTGTAGCGCTAGGAATAATATTGTCGCCTACATGAGCCATGTAATAGCAATACAATGCTTTAGCTTCGATACTTATATCTTTGCTAGACATAACACTTTGCGTAATGACGCCATAACCTTTAGAACACTTGATTTTATTAGTCATAAAATGCTATCCTTTCAGTAGTTTATTTGTTTATTAAATACTTTTTGTTGGCGTTATCTGTTTCTGCTTTGGCTGGCGTGAACAGATGACGCTTTTTCTATTTCTAACTTCATTTCATATTCTTTTCTTTGTGCTTCTATCAACCTTTCATACATAAGTTCAATAGCTTTTTGTTTATTGTTATCTTTCAATAATTCAATAGCTTCCTCATATGCTTTAGCTTCAAATGAATATGAAGTATATAAAATCATATCTTTCACTTTGTTTACTTTTTTATGATCGTATTTCTTTTTAAATAATTTCATTGTTTTGTTCCTCCTATTGCTCCATATTGAAGCGATTTATTATTTTGAATACTTTCTACTTAAATCTCTTTTCTGTTTCTTAAATGTTGTCTATACGCTTTATAGAGATATGAATGTTCTTCATCTCTCATATCAAATTTAAGTGCTGCAATCATACTTCCAAATAAGAAAAACACTAACGCATAATGTAATTCAGAATACATATTTAGGAATATAGTAATTACACAGATATAAGCGAGTTCATTCAGAAATCTAATCAATTTAAACACCACCTTAAAATTGAATTAATACTATCGTTCAATCACAAATTACTAACATGCGGGACTTAGATAATTTATTTTTTCTGTGATAGTAAAAATTCTTCAACTTCTTTGAGATCATAATAATAACTGCGCCCTTGCTTTCGTTTAGTAAGTCCTAAACGTTCCCACTCAGTAATATCACTATGTGTACATCTGTATAACTTTCTTAATTCTGTTTGTGTAGCCCATCTCTTCTGTTGTTGCTCTATCTTTCGCTGCGCTATCTGTTCAGCAAGTTTTAAGATACCATTTGCTAATTCTAAAGAAGCGGATTCACTTAGTATCGGTTGCTATTCTGCCATGTTTAAGCCTCCTAAACTGTAATTTCTGTACTTTTACTGTAAAAAAATTTCCTTATCAACAATAATATTATTTTTTTTCATAAAATTAATAAACTTATTTATCTCTTTCACTTTAAAGTCCGATTTGCCATTTTCCTTAGAAGCATAGGAATTAGTTGACATACCAAGAATGTCAGCCATTTTCTTTTGAGTTAGTCCTAAGCTGCAACGATATCCTTTTACTTTGTTTTCCATTTAAACACTCCTTTCTGTAATTGCTGTAATTCAATAATACAAAATACTTTTATAAAATGCAAGTTTTTTTGTGTAATTTCTGTAATTAGTTTATAATATTTTTATGAAAGGAGAATTTATTGAAATGAAAAGTGCAAAAGAAGTAGGCCAAACTATTAAACTTATTAGAATTGGTAAAAAACTTAGTCAAAAAGACTTTAGTAAAAAAATAGAAACCACTGTATCAGCTTTAAGTAATTGGGAAAATGGTAGAAATTATCCTAAAGATGATTATCTAATTAATATAAGTAATATTTTTAATGTTCCATTAGACATTTTTAAATATTCAACTAAAGAAAGAGTGACAGAGATTGTAAATTCTCTTGAAAAAAGAGTGAACGAAAACGATAATTACAAAATTTTATACTCTCCTAAAGTTAAAAATGAAATTATTGAAAAAGCCACTTTAATTACTGATAAACAACAAGAAAATTATAATGGTTTACTTAATTTTTCAACTAAACAAGATATTTTGAATACATTAAATGACTTGATTATAGATGAAAATATCACCATTGGTTACAATTTTGAAAATGATAACGAAGTCTTTAGTTTCATAGATACTGAATTAAGGAATTTTACTTCTAAAAATATTAAATTGTTAATTTCTAAAAATGCTAACCATGATTTAGTAGCTAAAATAGAAAATGAATTGTACAATGCTATCGATAATATCGACAAATTAAGATAATCTTTCCACTCCTGCTTACGAGTTCATACATACTATTTACACATTAATATAGCATTACATAGTCGTTTATATTTAAATTTAATTAAAGGAGAAAGATAGAATGTACTTCAATGATTGGAAAGTTACTATTAACGGAAAAGGATCACATGATGTTGTGACAAATGAAGATACTTTGTTAATTTTGCAAGATTATCAACATGTTGAAATAGCATTAAAATTAGTAAACGATACTATTCAAGTAAAATCATTAGGATATGGAGAGGATGTAAGCATTAACCCTACTACAAAAGAAATAACGGTTAATGTAACAAATTTATTAGAAGATGATGAGTAATTAATTAAAGGAGGTTGAGAGATGGAGTTAAAATTAACAGATAAAGAGGCAAATGATTTATTATTTTTAAGTAAAGAAATATTGGAACGATACAATATAAAATTAGAAGAAAACTGCAAAGGCGAAATAAATATTACTTCTCCAAAAGTACCTACAAAATTTATTTTAAATTATTTTATAAGACCAGGGAAAGCTACTTTGAATTTTAGAGAAACTCAATATAATACATGTTTGTTAAGGATCAATTTAAATGATGGTTTTCACAAAAATTCAAACAACGATATAGTCAGAGGAAATAGAATTAATATTTTTTCTGAAAAAGAATATAAAAATAAAAATGACTTATCAACACATATGGTAGCCTACCCATTACCTTATAAAATTTTTGAAGATAGTTCAGATTTCGTAAAACAATTATTCTCCGTTTTACGATATACTAATACTAATCATAATGATAAAATTTATATCGAAACTAAATTTCAATTAGGGTGGTGATACTATGAATGACAATGAAATTAAATCTATTAGCGAAGATTACTTTAACTATTTAAAAAAAGAATCTAAATTCGTACCTTTAGAAAATGAAAGTATTGAATTCTATTCACCAATTGTAGATTATTTTGGTGATTCGATTTCAGTTAACATCTCTAATAACATTGATAATTATCTATTGACAGATTATGGTGAGACATTATGGAATTTGGAGCAATTAGGCATAGATTTAACTAGTCATAAAAAACAAAAAAAGTATCAGTTCCTTAAAAATATAATCGAAAGTAACAATTTAGTTCTGGAAAATAAAAAAATACAACAATATATTGACAGAAAAAAACTACCTCAAGCCATACATGATTATGTTTTAGCTATTTCGGAGATAAGCAATTTAGCTATTTTAAAGAAAGATAATATAAAATCTCTATTCAGAGATGAAGTGATACAATATTTTTTAAAAAATCGTGAGACTTATCCAAACGTCTTCATTGAGTTTAAAGTTGAAGGTAAATCAAAGCTCACTCATAACTTTGAGGCAGTTTTTCCAGGTAAAACCACAGAATATGTAAAAACCATTAAACAGATTAATAAAAATAGTGCAAAAAATCTCCTTTTCGATTGGGAAGATGTTGAAGAATATAGAAGTAAAATGTACGATTCTAATGCAAGATTAAACATTATTACGGAAAATGAAGATGAAATAAGTGATTCAGTAGCAACTATGCTATCACGGTATAATGTTGAAGTATTACCGTTTGACGATAAAAGAAAAATAAAAAGAAAATTTAGCAATCTTTAATTTCAGGGTAGCTCGCCTACCCTACTACAAATTCACTTATAGTAATATTAATACTATTACCGCACCAATGAGTAACCACTCTCAAAGGTGTGTTCAATCCAATCAAACGCATGCGGGCAAGTAGAAAGGATTGATTTACAATGATTAAGAAATATAAAAAGAAAGACGGCTCAACGGCGTATATGTTTGTTGCATATCTCGGTGTTGATCCAATTACTCGTAAGCAGAAGCGAACAACAAGACGTGGCTTTAAAACTGAAAGAGAGGCCAAAATTGCAGAAGCTAAGCTGCAAACAGAAATACAAAGTAAGGGATTTCTAAATACTGATATCACGACTTTTAAGCAAGTATATGAGTTATGGATAGAGCAATATAAATGCACCGTTAGAGAAAGTACATTTGTTAGAGTTAGTAATATGTTTAAAATAAAAATACTTAAAGAATTTGATAATATGCCTATTCAAAGTATCACTACACCTTATTGTCAAAAAGTTATAAACTACTGGATAGAAAATTATAAGGATTTTAGAAATATTAAGGTATACGCTGCGAATGTATTTGAATATGCTGTTATGTTAAAAATAATACATGAGAATCCATTTAAATATACTAAATTACCGAAAAGAACAAGAAATAAAAGCAATGAGCATTTAACCTATTATTCTAGTGATGAATTAAAACAATTTCTAGAACTTATTAAAGACGATTTAATGTATTATGCTATGTTTCGACTTTTAGGATTTACTGGTATGCGTAGAGGGGAATTAATGGCTTTAACTTGGGAAGATATAAACTTTAAAAATAAAACAATCAGTATAGATAAAACTGTTACTATTGGACTTAACAGTAAAGAGATTATACAACCTCCTAAAACTCATTCATCTATAAGAGTTATAAGCATTGATGATCGTACGCTTTCAATATTAAAAAATTGGCGTGTAGAACAACGTAAACTTTGTTTAATGCATGGACATAACACAAGTAATAAATCACAATGCTTATTTACAAATTTACGAACAAATAAACGTCTACAAGTGCAGCACCCCAATAAAGCAATGGATAAAATATGTAAAAAATATAACTTTAAAAAAATTAAAATTCATGGTTTTAGACATACTCATTGTTCATTACTATTTGAAGCGGGCTTATCTATTCAAGAAGTGCAAGATAGACTCGGACATGGTGATATTAATACAACAATGGATGTTTATGCTCATATTACCGAAAAACAACGTGAAAAAGTTGCTGAGAAGTTTGCTAATTATATTAGTTTTTAACAATAACGTATTCAAAACGTATTCAATTTATAATTACTAAAAAAACAACAAGCTAGAAACCGCGTAGTTATAACGTTTCCAGCTTGTTTTTATAAGTTATTTATATTCCGGCACAATGACTCTCCAGCCATGTTTATCTTCTAATTTACCACTTTGGATGCCAGTGTATGTGTCATATAATTTTTTAGTGATTTCTCCAGGTTCGTTATTATTAATCACAATTTCTCTATCTTCATATTTTAATGTACCTACTGGAGAGATGACTGCTGCCGTACCAGAACCAAATACTTCTGTTAATTCACCTTTATCGTAAGCTTCGAATAATTCATCAATAGATACTTTACGTTCTTCGACTTCATAGCCTAATTCTTTTGCTAATTCGATAATTGATTTACGTGTAATACCAGGTAAAATACTACCATTTAACGCAGGTGTTACTAATTTGCCATTTTCAACGAAGAAAATGTTCATACTACCTACTTCTTCAACATATTTTTGTTCAACGCCGTCCAACCATAATACCTGATCATATCCTAAGTTATTCGCATTCGTTTGTGCTAATAAACTTGCTGCATAGTTACCTGCTACTTTAGCAAAACCTACCCCCCCACGAACTGCACGTACATATTCATCTTCAACATAAATTTTTGTTGATTTTAATGTATCACCGCCGTAGTAAGCACCTGATGGAGATAAGATAATTAATAATTTATATTTTTTAGAAGCACGAACACCTAAAATACCTTCTGTAGCGAATACGAATGGACGAATATATAAAGATTGACCTTCGCCTTCTGGTACCCAATCACGTTCGATATCGACAAGTTGTTTCAAACCATCTAATAATAATTCTTCATCTACTTTAGGCATTTCTAAACGCGCTAATGAATCATTGATACGTTTGAAGTTTTGATCTGGACGGAATAATACGACCTCACCATTATGTTTATATGCTTTTAAACCTTCAAATACAGCTTGACCATAGTGTAAACTTTGTGCTGCTGGAGAAATTTCAAACGGTGCATAAGGAACAATTTTTAATTCTTGCCAACCGCCTTTTTCTTCATCATAATCTACACTTAACATATAGTCAGTGAAATATTGCCCAAACCCAAGATTTCCTTCTGGTTTTTCTTTAAGTGTGCCACGTTGCTCAAATTTAACTTTTTCTGACATGTTGAAGCCTCCTAATATATTTCATGAATAAGATTTAATATAAATTATAGCAATCTCATATAGTCTATTCAATAAATTTTCTAAAAATTCAAATAAAATAAAAAATGAAACCCTTTTCTTTTTTATACTCTTTAAAAGAGAGTCAAATTCCAAACCACCTTTTTAATTATGAACTTATGTCTTTTCTTCATTTTCTTTAATCGTTCGTATCATTGTTTCTGTCATTTTAGCCAAATGATACTTTGGATTAAAGCCCCATTCTTTTCGAGAATAACTGGTATCAATATTATCTGGCCACGTATCTGCAATCGCTTGTCTTACTGGATCGACATTATAATCTAATGTAAATTCTGGAATATGTTTCTGAATTTCTTTCTTAATCATCTCAGGTTCAAAACTCATTGCGCTTAAATTATAACCATTGCGTGTTACAAGTGTCTTACTATCCGCTTCCATAAGTTGAATAATCGCATCAATGGCATCGTCCATATACATTATATCCATATACGTATTTTTAGCAATATAGCTCGTGTAGTGACCATGTCTAACCGCTTCGAAATATATTTCTACTGCGTAATCTGTAGTACCTCCACCTGGCTCTTTGGCATGTGAAATGAGTCCTGGAAATCTTACACTACGTGTGTCGACACCAAATTTTTTAAAGTAATATTGGCATAATAATTCACCTGTAACTTTATTTATTCCGTACATTGTTGTCGGTTGTTGAATCGTATTTTGAGGTGTGTTTTTCTTAGGTGTAGACGCACCAAATGCCCCAATTGAACTTGGCATAAAGAAACGTAAGCCATACATTCTTGCAGTTTCTAAAGCATTCATTAACCCACCCATATTTAAATCCCAAGCCTGCAAAGGATTTTTTTCAGCTGTTGCAGAAAGTAACGCAGCCATATGCATAAGTGTATCTGCTCTAAAGTCTTCTACTACAGCCATCATTGCGTCACGATCTGTTACATCAAGTAATTCAAATGGACCATCATTAATCAATGAATGTGGTTCTAGCTCTTTAATATCAGTGGCTAATACATTATTTTTCCCATATAATTTTCTACATTTTAGTACCAATTCAGTTCCTATTTGTCCTAGTGCTCCTGTAATTACAATTCTCTTCATTATTATTTCTCCCTTTATCTTATCTATCCTAGTAGCGACTTTTTAGAACTCCCCATATTCTTAGATCCACTATATTATAAAACTATTTACATATATCATTAGATTGTACGTTAAAGTAATAATTTTATTCTTCTAATAAATTACTTATTTGATTTAATTTACGTTTTGTTTGTTAATCATTTTTAAAATTATCGTAAATTATTTTTTTCCTTCTTATATCTCAATGCCTATAGGCTACTATAAACTTGTAAATTATTTTTAAAAGAAGGCGAATATGAAGAAATACTTTGTATCACTCTTATTGATTTTCTTTATACAATAAAAATACCGTATCAGCCATGTTTATGTTATCACTGATACGGTATCTATTTTTTTATACAGTATATGGTTAATTAGTTTGTTGAGCTTTTTTATAAAAGTATTGTGCCACCACTATATCTACAATAGCTAAACCTACTGATTTAAATACTGTCACTTCTTCTTCATCATCACGTCCAGATATTTTTCCACTTACAATATCTCCTAATTCACCATGTAGTGATTGCTCAGTAATGATACCTTCTTCTAATGGTACTTTTAAATCACCTGTTTCTTCCATTGCTGCTTCTGTAGATTCAACAACTATTTTATTAGCAATCAACATCGTTTCTGAAGGTAGTTCTTGCATTTCAGGTTTAAATGAACCTACTGCATTTAAATGAACGCCGGGATGTAATGAATGAGAATACACCGGTTTATTTGAATTTGTAGCTGTCACAACAATATCTGCGTTTTCCATGGCTTGATCTGCTTCATCGAAGACTTTTGTTGACACGTGATACGTTTGTTTCACAAATTCAGCCAATTTTTCAGCTTTGGATCTTGTACGACTCGAGATATGAAGCATTTCAATATCTCTCACTGCTAATATCGCTGCAATGAGCCCCTCAGCTTGATCTCCAGCACCAATCACACACAATATTTTTGCATCTTCACGTGCTAAATATTTTGTAGCTACACCTGAAATGGCGCCAGTACGAATCTTAGTTAAATAACTACCATCAAGTACAGCAAGGGTTTCTCCTGTATCATAATCACTCAGCAATACGGATCCTGTAATTGTTTTTTTATCTAGTTTAGGATTATTAGGGGCGAAAGTGACTGTTTTAATACCGATAATATTTAATTCGTCTGATAAAGCTGGCATCACTAAATATCTATTTTCTTTATTAAAAGGTAATACATAACGTAATGGCGTTTCAGTTTTTCCTTCTGAAAACACCTGTAACGCGTGACCGACTTCTTCAATCACTTCTTTCATATCTAATAAGTTTTGTTGATCCTGTTCATTTAAAACGAGCATTTCATAGACCTCCACTGTTTGGATATTGTTAAACAATAGATTAGAAGTAGCAATCATCCAATTTAATCATTATATATTCTAATCAATTGAATATTAATATTTTTTATAGTTTTTATTAACTTATTATTGTGATGATATACAATTGATGATATCTTTATATTATAAATGAAAGGTACAGTTTACATAGTAAAGTGCCTTGCGATTTCATAACACTATGAAACTATTTATAAACTTTTGACACCCATCACTTTTCTTATGAGAAAAGTGATTTTTTTATATCTTACTATAAATGATTGTTGTAATACCTGTTTTTCAATCTATAACACCTTCATTATAATAGGTAGCTTTATTATCTAAAAATACTTTTAAACTGTGATTATAATATGTAAGTTTTTGGTCTGCTTCTTCGATGGTCATCCATTTTGTTTCTGAAATTTCATCTTTCATTTGTATATCTATGACTTCATTTTGAATTGTAGCTTTAAACATAATAAATAATGTATGTACATTCATTTGAGTGGATTTACCTTCATTAATACTTACAATATCTCCAATCTTAGCATTAAGACCTGTTTCTTCCATTACTTCACGTTTCAAAGCTTCAACTAGTGTTTCTCCCTTTTCTACCTTTCCTCCTGGTAATGACCACCCCCCGCCATCTGTATTATTAACAAGTAATACTTTTCTTTCTTGATTTTGTATGAGTGCATATACGACTTTTAAATCTTTCACAGTTTCACCTTCCATCATTTAGAATTTCAAATCGACTTACTGGCTGACCGTTTTTTTTAATATACGAATTAATTTCATATCCTCCATGTTTTTTTATTACTTTTTGTGAAGCATCATTATAAGGATTACATGTCATTAATACTTTATGTATCCCCATTTTATTTAGTCTATTTAGTGCTTCTTCTAACATGCTTGAAGCATAACCATTTCCTCTGTATGGTTTGGCGACGCCATAGCCTACATGTCCTCCGATATTTTTTAATTTATCATTAAGTTCATGACGAATATTTACTGCACCAACAATATCATCATTTTTAAAATAAAATAATGTTGTAGAAGGAACGTTATTCATATTTACGGGTGGATTATGCAATTGTTCGACCATTTGTTCAAAAGATTGATAATGTGCGACATCAATATTAGATGGAATAATTTTCTCATTGTTATCATACCAATATTGTAAATATCGAATTAAATTTTCTTTATCTTTATACTCTAGTTTTCTTAATTCAAGCATGTATACACCTCTTTTTTACAATTAGTGTACCACTAAAAATGAAAAACAATCCATTTATACATTAAAACTAATAGATTACTCAAATTAATTAAATGTTTATTTAATAATATTTAACCCTTTTCTAACTTTTAATACTTTAAATGCTTGATCTAACATTTTTTAGTGCGTGCGACATCATCACCTACGACATCGATAGCTTTAAATAATGTACCGCTTTGGAAATCAATTTTGTCTTGTAAGCCTAAATGTTTTACTATTTCTGCGCCTTTATCTATCACAACTGAACCATGTGCCTCATCATTTCTCTTTTGTTATTGATTCATCATATAATATTTGATAGTGTGTCTTTTATTAAAATTACAATGAGTGACTACTGAGTTTTAGTAGAATTTGTTATACTAAAGTTCATAATAATTAGGAAGAAGTGGTCAATGTGTTTGATTGGTTTCAATTAGCCAGTGAAAAAGAAAATAGAATGATTCAAATGCGTCGTTATATGCATCAATATCCAGAGCCTTCTTTTGAAGAAACGTGGACACATAACTACATTCTCAATCAGTTAAGTCATTTAGACTGTGAGATTGTGTCACCTGTAGGACGAAATGGTATCAAGGCAACTTTTAAAGGGAAAGAAAATGGTCCAACTATTGCATTTCGTGCAGACTTCGATGCATTACCAGTCCAAGAATTAAACGACGTTCCATATAAATCTAAAAACGATGGTTTTATGCATGCATGTGGTCACGATGGTCATACTGCTATTTTATTAGGTGTTGCTGAAATTGTTCATGAACATCGCCACTTATTAAAAGGAAATGTTGTATTTATTTTTCAATATGGTGAAGAGATTATGCCAGGTGGCTCTCAAGAAATGATTGACGATGGCTGTTTAAACGATGTTGATAAAATTTATGGTACTCATCTTTGGAGTGGTTATCCCGCTGGTACAATTTATTCAAGACCAGGTGCAATCATGGCTTCTCCAGATGAATTCTCGATTACCATTAAAGGTAAAGGAGGACATGGCGCTAAACCTCATGAAACAATTGATCCGATTGTAATTATGGCTGAGTTTATACTAAGTGCTCAAAAAATCATTTCTCGTACCATTGATCCTGTAAAAGAAGCAGTATTAACCTTTGGTATGGTACAAGCAGGTTCTTCTGATAGTGTTATTCCAGATTCGGCATTTTGCAAAGGGACGGTACGTACCTTTGATACAGAACTACAAGCTCATATTCAAGAGAAAATGGATAAGTTATTACAAGGTCTTGCATTAGCGAATGATGTCACTTATGACATGGAGTATATTAGAGGGTATTTACCAGTTCATAATCATGAAGCAGCTTATGAAACAGTTAAACAAGCGGCAAATGATTTACATTTACGTTTTAATAAATCAGAATTGATGATGATTGGTGAAGACTTTTCACACTATCTAAAAGTCCGACCTGGCGCATTTTTCTTAACTGGATGTGGCAATGCTGATAAGGGTATTACAGCCCCACATCACAATCCGCATTTTGATATTGATGAAGCAGCATTTAAATATGCTGCAAGTGAATTTCTTAAAATCTTAGAACTTGAAAGAGTTTTTTAATTCTTTGTTAAATATGTATCGTAAATCTTAGAATATAAACGATTGAAACAGCTCATAGATAGTATTTATCTATGGGCTGTTTTATTAATATTTTTTACTAAATAAAAGCACAGTGAACTTAAGTCTTATTTTCAAATAAAAAAAGACTCCCAATAAGGGAGTCTTCTATATCAAATAATAAATTATTCGAAGATTTCAGTTACAACGCCTGATCCTACAGTACGTCCACCTTCACGGATTGAGAAACGAGTACCGTCTTCAATTGCGATAGGAGCGATTAATTCTACTGTCATTTCAACGTTATCGCCAGGCATTACCATTTCAGTACCTTCTGGTAAGTTAACAACACCAGTTACGTCAGTAGTACGGAAATAGAATTGTGGACGATAGTTAGTGAAGAATGGAGTATGACGTCCACCTTCATCTTTTGATAAAACGTATACGTCTGCTTTGAATTTTGTGTGAGGTGTAATTGAACCTGGAGCAGCTAATACTTGACCACGTTGTACATCTTCACGAGCAACACCACGTAATAAAGCACCGATGTTGTCACCAGCTTCAGCGTAGTCTAATAATTTACGGAACATTTCTACACCAGTAACAGTTGTTTTAGAAGTTTCTTTGATACCAATAATTTCAACTTCTTCACCAACTTTGATTTGACCACGTTCAACACGGCCTGTAGCAACAGTACCACGACCAGTGATTGAGAATACGTCCTCAACTGGCATCATGAATGGTTTATCAGAGTCACGTTCTGGAGTTGGAATGTAATCATCAACTGCTTGCATTAATTCTAAGATTTTTTCTTCGTATTGAGCATCGCCTTCTAAAGCTTTTAAAGCTGAACCAGCGATTACAGGTACGTCGTCACCTGGGAAGTCGTATTCAGATAATAAGTCACGTACTTCCATTTCAACTAATTCTAATAATTCTTCATCGTCAACCATGTCAACTTTGTTTAAGAATACTACTAATGCTGGTACACCAACGTTACGTGATAAAAGAATGTGTTCACGAGTTTGTGGCATTGGACCGTCAGCAGCAGATACTACTAAGATACCACCGTCCATTTGAGCAGCACCAGTGATCATGTTTTTAACATAGTCAGCGTGTCCTGGGCAGTCAACATGAGCATAGTGACGTTTGTCAGTTTGATATTCGATGTGTGCAGTATTGATTGTAATACCACGTTCTTTTTCTTCTGGAGCGTTGTCAATCATATCATATGATTGTGCTACAGTGTCACCATTTTTAGCTAATACAGTTGCGATAGCAGCTGTTAAAGTAGTTTTACCATGGTCAACGTGACCGATAGTACCAATATTGGCATGTTCTTTTGAGCGATCAAATTTTTCTTTTGCCATTATTAAATCTCTCCTATTCTAGTTAAAGTTATTTCAATATTATCTCTCATGATAGTTACTCACTATCATGAGACATAATGATTGTTCTAAAAAGAATTCATAGTTCTTTTATAATGCATTTTGGATAAAAAATCAATTCATAAAGATGAATGCTTAATTAATAAGCTCAAGCTGTATTTTACCTAGATTTACTAGTTAAAACAAGTTATATTATTCACCTTTATTTTTTTTGATGATTTCTTCAGCAATTGATTTTGGAACTTCTGCATAATGGTCAAAGTACATAGTGTAAGTACCGCGACCTTGAGTGTTAGAACGTAATGAAGTTGCATAACCAAACATTTCTGAAAGTGGTACATAAGCGTTAACAACTTGTGCATTACCACGTGGTTCCATACCATCAACACGTCCACGACGAGCTGTTACGTCACCCATGATATCGCCCATGTATTCTTCAGGCATTTCGATTGTAACTTTCATCATTGGTTCTAAGATAACTGGATCACATTTTTTAGCAGCTTCTTTAAGTGCTAATGATGCAGCAATTTTGAAGGCCATTTCTGATGAATCGACATCATGGTATGAACCATCAAATAATTTAGCTTTAACATCAATTAATGGATAACCAGCTAATACACCGTTTTCCATAGCATCTTTAAGACCAGCTTCAACTGATGGAATGTATTCACGAGGAACTACACCACCAACGATAGCGTTTTCGAATTCGAAACCTGCGCCAGTTTCATTTGGAGTGAATTCAATATGAACATCACCATATTGTCCACGACCACCTGATTGACGAGAGAATTTACCTTGAACTTGAGCAGATTGTTTAAATGTTTCACGATATGAAACCATTGGTGCACCTACGTTACATTCAACGTTGAATTCTTTTTTCATACGGTCTACTAAGATATCTAAGTGTAACTCACCCATACCACCGATGATAACTTGTCCAGTTTCTTCATCAGTATGTGCATGGAAAGTAGGGTCTTCTTCTTGTAATTTAACTAAAGCTTGAGTCATTTTATCTTGGTCAGCTTTAGACTTAGGTTCTACTGATAAGTGAATAACTGGTTCTGGGAATTCCATTGATTCCAAGATAATGTCATTTTTCTCACCACATAAAGTGTCACCAGTACCTGTTTCTTTAAGACCTACAGCTGCAGCGATATCTCCTGAGTAAACAGTGTCAATTTCTTGACGAGAGTTCGCATGCATTTGTAATAAACGACCTACACGTTCACGTTTATCTTTTGTTGAGTTTTTAACGTATGAACCAGATGTTAACGTACCTGAATATACACGGAAGAAAGTTAATTTACCAACATAAGGGTCAGTCATAACTTTGAAAGCTAACGCTGCGAATTCAGCATTATCGTCAGCTTTTGCAATGACTTCTTCATCAGGATTTTCAGCACGATGACCTACGATAGGTTTAACATCTAATGGTGATGGTAAGTAATCAATTACTGCATTAAGCATTAATTGAACACCTTTGTTTTTGAATGCTGTACCACAAAGTACTGGGTAGAATTCTACGTCAGTAGTTGCTTGACGGATAGCATTTTTTAATTCAGCTACTGAAATTTCTTCGTCACCAAGATATTTTTCCATTAATTCGTCGCTAGTTTCTGCAACTGCTTCGATTAAGTTAGAACGAGCTTCTTCAGCTCTTTCTTTGTGATCTTCAGGAATTTCAATTTCTTCAATTTCTGTACCTAAGTCATTTGTATATTTGAAACATTTCATTTCAACTAAGTCAATGATTGCTTCAAATTCATCTTCGGCACCAATTGGTAATTGGATAGGTGCTGCATTTGCTTGTAAGCGATCATGTAATGTACTTACTGAATACTCAAAGTTTGCACCAAGTTTATCCATTTTGTTAACGAATACAATACGAGGAACACCATAAGTAGTAGCTTGACGCCAAACAGTTTCAGTTTGAGGTTCTACACCTGATTGAGCATCAAGTACAGTAACCGCACCATCAAGTACACGTAATGAACGTTCAACTTCTACAGTGAAGTCTACGTGTCCTGGTGTATCGATAATGTTAACACGGTGGTCTTTCCAAGAAGCTGTTGTTGCAGCTGATGTGATTGTAATACCACGATCTTGTTCTTGTTCCATCCAGTCCATTTGTGAAGCACCTTCATGTGTTTCACCAATTTTGTGGATACGACCTGTATAATAAAGAATACGTTCAGTCGTTGTAGTTTTACCAGCATCGATGTGAGCCATGATACCGATATTACGAGTGTTTTTCAAAGAAAAGTCTCTAGCCATTGTTTTTCTCCTTCCAGTTATTACTGAATAAGTACTATAGAATATGGCGATGCCCTAAGCATGAACCATTTTACTTGGTAAACCAATATGACGGAACACACTCAGGGTTAAAGCTTCAATCTTACCAACGATAGTGAGCGAATGCTTTGTTCGCTTCAGCCATTTTGTGAGTGTCCTCACGTTTTTTGACTGCACCACCTGTATTATTAGCAGCATCTAAGATTTCGTTAGCTAAACGATCTTCCATAGTTTTTTCACCACGAAGACGAGCGTAGTTTACTAACCAACGTAATCCTAAAGTTGTACGACGTTCTGGGCGCACCTCAACAGGTACTTGGTAGTTTGAACCACCTACACGACGCGCTTTTACTTCTAATACTGGCATAATGTTGTTAATAGCTTCTTCGAATACTTCTAAAGCATCACGACCACTGCGTTGTTCTACAAGGTCAAATGCAGAATAAAGAATTCTTTGTGCTGTTCCGCGTTTACCATCTAACATAATTTTGTTAATTAATTTTGTAACTAACTTAGAGTTATGAATTGGATCTGGTAATACGTCTCTTTTAGGTACTGATCCTTTACGAGGCATTATAAAGTCCTCCCTTCCTATTATAATATATTCTTAAAAATTGATAGTAAAATTTACACAATCTTAAACTTAATTTTTAGGTTTTTTAGTTCCGTATAATGAACGTCCTTGTCTACGTCCATCTACACCTGAAGTATCAAGTGCACCACGTACAATATGGTAACGCACACCAGGTAAGTCTTTTACACGTCCACCACGTACAAGTACAACACTGTGTTCTTGTAAGTTATGGCCGATACCAGGAATGTATGCGTTGATTTCAATGTTGTTTGATAAACGCACACGAGCGTATTTACGTAACGCTGAGTTAGGTTTTTTAGGTGTCATTGTACCTACACGAGTACAAACACCACGTTTTTGAGGTGAGTTTAAGTTAGTAAATTGTTTCTTTTTACTATTGAAACCTCTGTTTAACGCTGGTGAATCTGATTTTTTAGATTTACTTTGTCTAGGTTTACGTACTAATTGATTAATAGTTGGCATTGAATGTCCTCCTCTCTTCATTTTTTAATTCCACACATCCAGGTGGTTCATTTTTAGGTTAAATAAAATTTAGTAAGTGTAAAAACTTACTAATTCTCATTCAATAACGCAACAATTGTCGCATTAACATTAATACCTACTGCTTTTCCTAAAGCCGATTTGCTTTCGAAATAAGTAATCGGTATGCTTTTATGATTGATTTGGCTAAATACTTGAGCTAATAAGTATATCTCAACATCTTTAGCAATAATCAATGATGCAACTTGATCTTTTTTCAACGCTTTTAACGTTTGTTTAAGACCAACTACAAAATGTTGTTTGTTAAAGCGTGCAACTTTTTCATTAGACATTAAATATCCTCCAAAGTTCTGCTTGCATCAACCTTTACAATAATAACACTTTATATAATAATTAGTCAACATTTTTTATCATTTTCTGTAAATATTAAAAGAAAAGAACTTGGAACAAATTAAAGTTCCAAGTTACTTTCACATTAATTACTCAGTCACTTCTGCTTCGTCAGCTTCAGCAACTGGAGTACCCACTTTATCGTATTTAACGTCACTATAACGTCTCATACCTGTACCAGCTGGGATAAGTTTACCGATAATAACATTCTCTTTAAGTCCAAGTAAGTCATCGCGTTTACCTTTAATAGCAGCATCAGTAAGTACACGAGTAGTTTCTTGGAATGAAGCCGCAGATAAGAAGCTTTCTGTTTCAAGAGATGCTTTAGTAATACCAAGTAATACTGGTTTTGCAGTAGCTGGGCGTTTACGTTCTTTAAACGCTTCTCTATTTGCATCAGTAAAGTTATGAATATCTACTAATGAACCTGGTAGAAGTTTAGTGTCACCAGCTTCAATAATTCTTACTTTACGTAACATTTGTCTAACCATTACTTCAACGTGTTTATCATCAATTTCTACACCTTGCATACGATAAACTTTTTGTACTTCTTTAAGTAAGTAGCTTTCAGTCGCGTTTAAACCAGCAACAGCTAAGAAGTTCTTAGGTTCAATAGAACCTTCAGTTAATACTTCTCCACGTTCTACTGATTGGCCAATTTCTACTTTAATTCTTGAAGTACCTGAAGCAAGATAAGATCGTGTTTCATTAGCGCCTTTAATTACAATTTCTTGTTGGCGATCTTTTGCTAATTTAATATCTTCAACGACACCTTCGATTTCAGTAATTACCGCTTGACCTTTAGGGTTACGTGCTTCAAAGATCTCTTGGATACGAGGAAGACCTTGAGTGATATCGCTTCCTGCTACCCCACCTGTATGGAAGGTACGCATTGTAAGTTGGGTACCAGGCTCACCAATTGATTGAGCGGCAATAGTACCAACTGCTTCACCTACTTCAACTTTTTCACCTGTAGCAAGGTTTTTACCGTAACATTTTTCACATACACCATGACGAGTATTACATGTAAATGCTGAACGGATATACATTTTTTCAATACCTGCATCTGTAATTTTCTTAGCAATTTCAGGTGTGATTAATTCATCAGGACGAATAATGATTTCATCCGTTTCAGGATGACGAATTGTTTCTTTAGAATAACGGCCTTCAATACGTTCGATAAATGGTTCAATCATTTCTGTACCTTCTTTAATATCAGAAACTAATAAACCACGGTCCGTACCACAATCTTCTTCACGAACGATAACATCTTGTGCAACATCAACAAGACGACGAGTAAGATAACCTGAATCGGCTGTTTTAAGTGCTGTATCGGCAAGACCTTTACGCGCACCATGAGTTGAGATGAAGTATTCTAATACTGTTAAACCTTCACGGAATGATGAAGTAATTGGTAACTCAATAATTTTACCTGATGGCGCAGCCATTAATCCACGCATACCAGCTAATTGTGTGAAGTTAGATGCGTTACCACGGGCACCTGAGTCACTCATCATAAAGATTGGGTTTGTTTTTTCAAGTGATTGCATTAATTCGCCTTGAATTTGATCTTTAGCATCTGTCCAAATTTCAACAACTGCATTGTAACGTTCATCTTCAGTGATTAAACCACGATTAAATTGTTTAGATACACGTTCTACTAATTTTTCGTGTTCATCTAAAATTTGTTGTTTATCTGGAAGTACTACGATATCAGATACACCAACTGTAATACCAGCTTTAGATGAGAACTTGAATCCTAAGTCTTTCATGCGGTCAAGCATCATTGATGTATCTGTGATGCTAAATCTATTAAATACTTCAGCAATAATATTACCTAAGAATTTTTTGTTGAAAGGTGCAGTAAGTTCTTGCTCTTCGAAGTAAGCTTTAAGACCACCTTCACCTAATTGTGTTGGATCAACAAAATATTTATCAGGTGTTTTATCTTCTAAGTTTTCTTGAGTAGGCTCATTAATATATGCAAATGAATCTGGAATGATTTCATTAAAGATCACTTTACCTACAGAAGTAGCTAAAATTTTATTATTTTGTTCTTCTGTAAATGTAGGGTTATTAAGTGAACGCGCATGTAAACCTATACGAGTGTGTAGATGAACATAACCATTTGCATATGCTTTAAGTACTTCATTTGTATCATTAAAGATTATACCAGTATTTACAGCATCTTTACGTTCTAAAGTTAAGTAATAGTTACCTAATACCATATCTTGTGATGGTGTAACAACTGGTTTACCATCTTTAGGGTTCAAGATATTTTGTGCCGCTAACATTAACATACGTGCTTCAGCTTGTGCTTCTTTAGATAATGGTACGTGTACCGCCATTTGGTCACCATCAAAGTCAGCGTTATAAGCTGTTGTTACAAGTGGATGTAAACGGATTGCACGCCCTTCTACTAAAGTAGGTTCGAAAGCTTGAATACCTAATCTGTGAAGCGTTGGCGCACGGTTAAGTAATACTGGGTGTTCTTTAATGACATCTTCTAATACATCCCATACTTCATCATCCATGCGTTCAATTTTACTTTTCGCATTTTTAATGTTTGTTGCGATTTCACGTTGAACTAATTCTTTCATGACGAAAGGTTTAAATAATTCAAGTGCCATTTCTTTTGGAAGACCACATTGATACATTTTTAAGTTTGGTCCTACCGCGATAACTGAACGACCTGAGTAGTCAACACGTTTACCAAGTAAGTTTTGACGGAAACGACCTTGTTTACCTTTTAACATATGTGATAAAGATTTCAATGGTCTATTACCTGGACCAGTTACTGGACGACCACGACGACCATTATCGATTAGTGCATCTACTGCTTCTTGTAACATACGTTTTTCGTTTTGAACGATGATACCAGGAGCACCAAGATCTAATAAACGTTTCAAACGATTATTACGGTTAATAACACGACGATATAAATCATTTAAATCACTTGTTGCAAAACGTCCACCATCTAATTGAACCATAGGACGAATTTCTGGTGGAATAATTGGTAGTACATCTAAAATCATCCATGAAGGATTATTTCCAGAATTTCTAAATGATTCCACAACTTCTAAACGTTTAATTGCACGTGTTAATCTTTGTCCAGTTGCTGATTCTAATTCATCACGTAATGCTTTTAATTCTTCATCTAAGTCAATTTCTTCTAATAGGTCTTTAATACCTTCTGCACCCATTTTTGCTACAAATTGACCTGGGTATTTATCATAATATTCTCTGAATTCAGCTTCAGATAATAATGATTTTTTCTCTAATCCAGTTGGACCTGGATCTACAACCACATAAGAAGCAAAATAAATAACTTCTTCTAATGATCTTGGAGACATATCTAATAAAAGACCCATACGACTTGGGATACCTTTAAAGTACCAAATGTGAGAAACAGGTGCTGCTAATTCAATATGACCCATTCTTTCACGACGAACTTTAGATTTTGTGACTTCTACACCACAACGGTCACAAACCATGCCTTTGTAGCGTACACGTTTGTACTTACCACAACTACACTCCCAGTCTTTTGTAGGTCCAAAAATTCTTTCACAGAAAAGACCATCTTTCTCAGGTTTCAAAGTACGATAGTTAATTGTTTCTGGTTTTTTCACTTCACCATATGACCAAGAACGGATTTTTTCAGGTGAGGCTAAACCGATTTTCATATAATGGAAATTATTTACATCAATCAAGGAGCCTACCTCCTTCAATTTAGATTAGCTGTGCTATTTGATTGATTTACATTTACTGAAACTGACATCACATACATAAGATGCACATCAGTGCGCAATCTAAATCTTGATGAGATTAAAATTACGCAACTCATGTTTATTCATCTTAAATTTATAATTTTATTATTCGTTAGTTTCTTTTTGAGTTTCTGGAACATCTTTTTGTTGTAAATCTACTTTGCGCTCAGTTGCATCTTCATCATCAACATCGGCCATTTCGATTTCATTATCATGTTCATCCATAACTTTTACATCTAAACCTAAACTTTGTAATTCTTTCATCAATACTCGGAATGATTCAGGAACACTTGGTCTTGAAATGTTTTCACCTTTAACGATAGATTCGTATGTTTTAACACGACCTACAGTATCGTCAGATTTATAAGTTAAGATTTCTTGTAATGTGTATGCTGCACCATAAGCTTCAAGTGCCCATACCTCCATCTCACCGAAACGTTGTCCACCGAATTGTGCTTTACCACCAAGTGGTTGTTGTGTAACAAGTGAGTAAGGTCCAGTTGAACGCGCATGCAATTTATCGTCAACCATGTGAGCAAGTTTAAGCATATACATTACTCCAACAGAAATACGATTATCGAATGGTTCACCAGTACGTCCATCATATAATACTGTTTTACCATCACGTGCCATACCAGCCTCTTCGATTGTAGACCATACATCATCGTCGTTTGCACCATCGAATACTGGAGAAGCAACATGAATACCTAAGTTTTTAGCAGCCATACCTAAATGTAACTCTAAAACTTGTCCAATGTTCATACGTGATGGTACCCCTAGTGGGTTTAACATGATATCGATTGGACGTCCATCTGGTAAGTAAGGCATATCTTCTTCAGGAACAATCTTAGAGATAACCCCTTTGTTACCATGACGACCACACATTTTGTCCCCAACATGGATTTTACGTTTTTGAACGATATATACACGAACAAGTTGGTTCACACCTGGTGATAAAGTATCATCGCCTTCTTCACGATTAAATACTTTAACGTCTAGAACGATACCACCTGCACCATGTGGCACACGTAATGAAGTATCGCGAACTTCTCTTGCTTTTTCACCAAAGATGGCGTGTAATAATCGTTCTTCTGCAGTTAATTCTGTGACACCTTTTGGCGTTACTTTACCAACTAAGATATCTCCATCTTTAACTTCTGCACCGACGTATATAATCCCACGATCGTCTAAGTTTTTAAGTGCATTTTCAGAAACGTTAGGAATATCACGTGTAATTTCTTCAGGTCCTAATTTAGTATCACGTGCTTCAGATTCGTATTCTTCAATATGAATTGAAGTATATACATCGTCTTTAACTAATCGTTCACTCATGATAACGGCATCCTCATAGTTATATCCGTCCCAAGTCATGAAACCTACAACGACGTTACGACCTAATGCCATTTCTCCTAATTCCATTGAAGGACCATCAGCTAAAATTTCATTGTATTCTACAACGTCACCTACAGAAACGATTGGACGTTGGTTATAACAAGTACCAGAGTTTGAACGTTTAAATTTAGCTAATGGGTAACGGTCTAATTCGCCTTCATGTTCAGTTCCATTTTCCTCAACTAAACGACGAACTAGGATTTCATTAGACTCAACATGTTCAACACGACCTCTATGTTTTGCAGTAATTGCTGCACCAGAGTCACGAGCTGCCACATGTTCCATACCTGTACCCACAAATGGAGCTTCAGGATTCATCAATGGTACTGCTTGACGTTGCATGTTCGCACCCATTAACGCACGGTTAGAGTCATCGTTTTCAAGGAATGGGATACAAGCTGTCGCTGCTGATACTACTTGTTTAGGTGATACATCCATGTAGTCCATTTTTTCTTTTGCCATAACAGTATTGTTACCACGGAAACGACATACCACTTCATCATCTAGGAAACGACCATTTTCATCTAAACGAGAATTGGCTTGTGCAACTACATAGCTATCTTCTTCATCAGCAGTTAAATAATCAATTTGATCAGTAATTGAATTTGTATCAATATCTACTTTACGATATGGTGTTTCGATAAAACCAAATTCATTTACACGTGCATAACTAGATAATGAGTTAATTAAACCAATGTTTGGTCCCTCTGGTGTCTCAATTGGACACATACGACCATAGTGAGAATAGTGTACGTCACGAACTTCCATTTGTGCACGTTCACGTGTTAAACCACCAGGTCCTAAAGCAGAAAGACGACGTTTATGTGTTAACTCTGCTAATGGGTTAGCTTGGTCCATGAATTGAGACAATTGAGAACTACCAAAGAATTCTTTAATTGAAGCAATTACAGGTCTAATATTAATTAATTGTTGTGGTGTAATTGAATCAGTATCTTGAATAGACATTCTTTCGCGAACGACACGTTCCATTCTAGATAAACCAATTCGGAATTGGTTTTGTAACAGTTCACCTACTGAACGTAAACGACGATTACCTAAATGGTCAATATCATCTGTATAACCAATACCATTCAATAAGTTAAAGAAATAACTCATTGAGGCAATAATATCTGCTGGTGTAATACATTTCACTTCTGAATCAGGTAATGCATTACCAATCACTGTTGTAGTGCGTTCTTCTTCATCATTTGGAACATACACTTTAATTGATTGAATTTCTACAGGTTCATCAATAACGCTACCTTCTAACTCGAACACTTCACTGTTTGCATTTGACTCTAAAACATTCATAATTTCGTCTAATTTACGACGATCTAAAACTGTTCCTTCTTCAGCAACAATTTCACCTGTTTCGCTGTCAACGATTGGTTCAGCTAATTTTTGGTTAAATAAACGATGTTTTAGGTGTAACTTTTTATTTGTTTTATAGCGACCAACACTTGCTAAATCATAGCGTTTAGGGTCGAAGAAACGTGAATATAATAAGCTTTTTGCGTTTTCAACTGTTGGTGGTTCACCAGGACGTAAACGTTCATAGATTTCTAATAAAGCTTGTTCAGTATTTTCAGTACTATCTTTTTCAAGCGTATTACGTAAGTATTCACTATCTCCTAATAAATCGATAATTTCTTGATCACTAGAGAATCCTAAAGCACGTAATAATACTGTTAAAGGTAATTTACGTGTTCTATCAATTCGAACGTAAACGATGTCTTTAGCATCTGTTTCATATTCTAACCACGCGCCACGGTTTGGAATAATCGTTGCGTCGTAATTTTCACGTCCATTTTTATCTATTTTTTCATTAAAATATACTGATGGTGAACGTACTAATTGTGAAACGATAACACGTTCTGCACCATTAATTACGAACGTACCAGTATCCGTCATCAATGGGAAGTCACCCATGAAAACTTCTTGTTCTTTAACTTCACCAGTTTCTTTGATAATGAGACGTACTTTAACACGAAGAGGTGCAGGATAAGTAGCGTCACGGTTTTTTGATTCTTCTAAATCATATTTTGGTTCACCTAATCTATAATCCACAAATTCTAAAGATAGGTTTCCAGTGAAATCTTCAATTGGTGAAATATCACGGAACATTTCTAATAAACCTTCTTTTAAGAACCAGTCATAAGATTTAGTTTGAATTTCTATTAAGTTAGGTAATTCTAATACTTCTGAAATTCTCGCATAATTTCTACGTTTACGATGTCTTCCATATTGGACAACTTGACCTGCCAAACAGATTCACCCCTCAAATATTGTGTTGAACTTATACACAAAATTTCACATAACAAGACAAAAAGAAAACGGCAACACAATTGATGACACCATTTTCGATTCTTCTCTTATTCTTGTTTATCGTGCTCAATTTGCGTAAAAGTACACACTTGTTGAACATAAATTTTTACATTTTATAACTATATCAGAATACCATTTTGAAATCAACCTTTTTGGCTCTTCAATATATAGTACCCTTTACTTTTGTTCACAGTTTCTACATTATTAAATATTTCTTCCATTTTCTTTTTAGCAGAAGGCATACCTTGCTTTTTCTGAATGACAACATAGAGTTCACCTTGATTTTTTAGCTTTTGATATGCTTCTTCAAAGATTCGATGAACAACATTTTTCCCAGCTCTAATTGGTGGATTTGTTAATACAAAGTCAAAGTATTCATTCTCAACTTGTGACAGACCATCACTTTCTGTAATGATGACATTATCAATTTGATTTTGCTTTTTGTTCTTTTCAGCTAAATGTAAAGCTCGATGATTCACATCCACCATAGTCATTTGATGGTGTGGTGACACTTTAGCAATCATTAAACCAATAGGACCATAACCACAGCCAACATCAATGATACGTTTACTTGGACCTGGTGGATGTTCATTTAAAAACGTTCGTACTAATAAATCAGACCCAAAATCTACTTTTCCTTTTGAAAAAACGCCCGCATCTGTCGTTAGTTTTAACTGAGATTTATGATAAAAGTATTGAATTGTTTTTTCATCACTTTGTACTTCAGGATTTTCATCATAGTAGTGACTCATGATTTCACCTCTTTATTTGTTCATCTATTTGATTAGAAAATGAATTAAAACCCCGTTATCAACAATAACGGGGTTTTAATTTCTCAAAGAATGCAAGTAATCATTAACGCTTTCATTCTAAAGTGACTAAGTTAAAATGATTTACTTATATATTAAGTTAAGATACTAGAATTATTTTAATTCTACAGTAGCTCCAACTTCTTCTAATTGTTCTTTAAGTTTTTCAGCATCTTCTTTAGCAACAGCTTCTTTGATTACTTTAGGAGCGTTGTCTACTAATTCTTTAGCGTCTTTTAAGCCTAAGCCAGTTGCTTCTTTAACTGCTTTAACAACTTTGATTTTTGAAGATCCAGCTGAAGTTAATTCAACGTCAAATTCAGTTTTTTCTGCGCCAGCGTCTCCGCCAGCAGCTGCACCAGCTGCTGCTACAGGAGCTGCTGCTGTTACACCAAATTCTTCTTCAATTGCTTTTACTAAATCGTTTAATTCTAATACTGACATTTCTTTAATTGCTTCAATGATTTGTTCTTGATTAGCCATTTTATTATTCCTCCATTTATTTTAAAATTTTATGCGCAATTATTCAGCGCTTTCTTCTTTTTGTTCTCCAACAGCTTTAACCGCATAAGCGAAGTTGCGTACTGGAGCTTGTAATACTGATAAAAGCATAGATACAAGACCATCGTGTGAAGGTAATGAACCAACAGTTTTAACTTCTTCTGCTGAGATAACGTTACCTTCCATAACGCCTGTTTTAATTTCTAAAGCTTCATGTTCTTTAGCAAATCCTGAGATCACTTTCGCTGGAGCAACTACATCATCAGTAGTTGTAGCGATAGCTGTAGGACCAGTTAAGAATTCATCTAAGCCTTCGATACCTGCTTTTTCAGCTGCACGACGAACTAATGTGTTTTTGTATACTTTATACTCAACACCAGCTTCACGTAATTGAGCACGTAAATCAGTTACTTCCGCAACAGTTAAACCACGGTAGTCCACAATAACAGTTGAAACTGAATTTTTAAGTTGTTCAGCGATAACGTCAACTTGTTGTTTTTTAGCTTCAATAATAGCAGACATTCAGACACCTCCATTTTTATTTTTGGTGCTTTTTTAATAAAAAAAGCACTTTCTACCCACGGCAAAAAGTGCTTGAAAGATCATTATAATAATCATCACGTTCAAGTCAATTTTAGCCTCGGTAGGATATTGTTTTAAGTTAAAAATTAACTCCTACTGTCTTAGGTAAAATAATCACAATAAATAATATAACTTGTTTATTGTAATATGTCAATTGTTTTTTTGAAAAAAGACTGGAAGAAAATGTATCTTATCTTTTTCAAAATAAGCAATTATTATCTACCAGTCTATAATCTATTAATATATTTAAAATTAAAGTTTAAATGCTGAAGTATCTACTTTAACTCCAGGACCCATTGTTGTAGTTACAGCAACAGATTTGAAGTAAGTACCTTTAGCAGATGCTGGTTTAGCTTTAGCTAAAACATCTTGTAAAGCATTAAAGTTTTCAACTAATTTTTCTTCGTCGAAAGATACTTTACCAATCGTAGCATGTACGATACCTGCTTTTTCAGCACGATATTCAACTTTACCAGCTTTAATTTCTTCTACAGCTTTTTTAACGTCCATAGTTACTGTACCAGTTTTAGGGTTTGGCATTAAACCTTTAGGTCCTAATACACGACCTAATTTACCAACTTCACCCATCATGTCAGGTGTAGCTACTACTACGTCAAAGTCGAACCAACCTTGTTGGATTTTTTGAGCATATTCAGATTCACCTACGTAATCTGCGCCTGCTTCTTCTGCTTCTGTAATTTTATCACCTTTAGCGAAAACTAATACACGTTGTGATTTACCAGTACCGTTTGGTAGCACTACTGCACCACGGATTTGTTGGTCATTTTTACGTGTATCAATACCTAAACGGAATGCTACTTCAACTGATGCATCAAAGTTAGCGATACTAGTTTCTTTAGCTAATTTAATTGCTTCTTCAACACTATAGTATTTAGTACGGTCAACTTTATTAGCTGCTTCTTGATACTTTTTACCTTTTTTAGCCATTTATTGTTCCTCCTTTAGTGGTTTTAGCGGAATTTCCTCCCACGCTTACTTGTGTGATTTACACAAGTTAAGAGCAGATAACAGATGATGTCAATAATAAATATTAATTTACTAAAGACTAATCATAGACAATATATGTTGTCGTTTCTGTTACCTGCTATCGTCTATCAGTTTATTTCAAATTCAAACTAATTTTCATTTAATAATTATTGTACAGTGATACCCATACTACGTGCAGTACCTTCGATAATACGCATAGCTGCTTCTTCGTCTGCAGCGTTTAAGTCTTGCATTTTTGTTTGAGCAATTTCACGTACTTGATCTTTAGTTACTGTAGCAACTTTAGTTTTGTTTGGTTCACCAGAACCTTTTTCAACGCCAGCTGCTTTTTTAAGTAGTACTGGAGCCGGTGGAGTTTTAGTAATGAATGTAAATGAACGATCTTCATATACACTGATTTCTACCGGAATGATTAAACCTGCTTGTTCTTGTGTACGTGCATTGAATTCTTTACAGAATCCCATGATGTTCACACCTGCTTGACCTAATGCTGGACCAACTGGTGGTGCTGGGTTCGCTTTACCTGCAGGAATTTGTAATTTAACTACTTTTTCTACTTTTTTAGCCACGATGTGCACCTCCTTGATATCGTGATGTGGTCACAGGGCTCAGTTTTGCCCTCCCACTCATAAACATTTCGTGACGAAATGAGCGTTCTAAAAACGCGACCACATTATTTTAACATTAAACTTAATTAAAAATCAATAGTAAAATTTCATCTTTTTAAGCAAATCATACTTTATAATTTAAAATGATTATAATTTTTCTATTTGATCGAATTCTACTTCAACTGGTGTTTCTCTACCAAACATATCGACTAATACAGTTAATTTAAATTTATCTGCTTCGATTTCTTGAACTTCACCAACTTGATTTGCAAATGGTCCTGATTTGATGCGGACTTGTTCACCTACATCTAATTCTACATCAATTGTTTTTTCTTTAAGTCCCATTTGTTTTAAGATAAATCTCATTTCTTCAGGAAGTAATGGATTAGGTTTTGAACCTGCACCTGCTGAACCAACAAATCCTGTGACACCTGGTGTATTACGTACAACATACCATGATTCATCTGTCATAATAAGTTCTACTAAAACATACCCAGGAAATGTCTTTTTAACTTGTTTTTTTGCTTTCCCATCTTTAACTTGTGTTTCTTCCTCTTCAGGTATGACAACTCTAAAAATTTGCTCTGTCATATTCATTGATTCTACTCTTTTTTCTAAATTCTTTTTAACTTTATTTTCATATCCAGAATACGTATGCACTGCGTACCAACGCTTAGTCCCAACTTCTTCAGACATGTTGTCACTCCTTACTCTTATCTAAATAATTCAATTAAATTACCAATACCTACGTCTAATACCCAGAAAAAGACCATAAAGAAAATTACTGTAGCTACTACAATGACAGTATATTTAAAAAGTTCTTCTTTCGTAGGCCAACTTGTTTTTTCCATTTCGCTTTTAACGCCTTGGAAGAAACTTTCTTTATTCTTACTTGCGTCTTTATCTTTAGCCATAACCTTACCTCCATGCTCTTCAAAGTATATACTTATAAACTCATTACTTTGATTCTTTATGCATCGTGTGTTCATTACATCTGGAACAATATTTCTTCAGTTGTAATCTCTTAGCTGATGTTTCTTTTTTAGGTACATTATAATTTCTGCTACCACACATTTCACAAACTAAAGGTACTTTTCTCACATCAATTCACCTTTGCTCATATTAATACCAGTATACTATACATAAACTTATAATAAACTGTCAAACTCGTACTAAAATACTTAACATTTGTATTTTAATAAATATTGTTTCATTTTTATTTTACAACGTTGAATACTATTGTAAACTACTTTATCTTTTACATTTAGTCTTTTCGCTATTTCTGATGGGGAATAATCAAGTAGAAGTAAATTTGCAACTTCTCTTTCAAACATACTTAACTTCTTAAAACTATCTATCAAGTCTTCTTTACTTAATCTAGTTAAATATAGTTCTTCCGTCCTTTTTATCATTTGATTCAAACGATATTCTACTACACATTCATTGATTAACAATTGTTGACGTTGATTAAACGCATAACGTTTTCTCCAAAAATCTTTTTTTACAGAATAAACTAAACGATTTAAATAATGTTCGAATGGAACATTCGTATTAAAATTAAATGTGTGTAAAGCTAAATATATCTTTAACGAGGTATCTTGAATTAAATCTTCCAGTTCTTGATGATCTATACCTAGCATTCTAAACTTCATCATAAGTTTAGGACGTATCACATTCATTATATTTGCGAATAACTGTTCTTTCTCCAATGTATTTTGGCTATATTGAAAAGCTTTAAATATATCTTCTAGTTGTCGAAAATGATAAGTCATATACAAAACCTTTCTTTATAAGTTAGGCACATTGTATAAGACGCATCTTTTAAATATCAAGACTGTATTATTTATGTTTTTTACCATATCCTCGTCGTATTTTTTCAAATTCTGCAAGTACATCTTTTGATAACGAAATTCGAGTTCTTGGCTTACGTTCATTAAAATCATCTACTGATTTACTAACCGTCATTGCATTCTCTTTTAAATCTCGCCACATTTCTCTAGATGAAACACGATATGCACCTGCTCCAAAAATAGCATGTTGCTCGCTCATATCGCTAGTCACTACTGTAATATGTGTCGTATGTTTATTGTATAAATTATATACATAACGCTCAATATAGCTATCTGCAGTTTCTTTTTCTTTCGTAAAAACTGTTTTAACACCATGATACATGTATTCTCTTTCTATACCAGATTGTTCATATGCATCAAATACACATACAATCTCATCAGCGACAACTGCATTGTAATTGGCAATCACATCTAAGAGTTGTTCACGTGCTTCCTCTAAACTTTCTCTTGCTACTTTACTCAATTCCTTTGATTGACCAATCATATTGTAACCATCAATAATTAGATATCTATCTTTCATTGGGTGTCTCCAATTTGATGTCGTTTTCGATAGACTTCATACATCATTAAACTAGCAGCTACAGAAGCATTTAAGCTATTAACATGGCCTACCATAGGAATTTTAATATAGAAATCACATTTATCTTTAACCAATCTACTCATACCTTGCCCTTCACTACCAATTACGATAGCCAATGGCATATCAGCAGCCATATTGCGATAATCTGTAGCATTATCCGCTTCAGCTCCTGCTACCCAATATCCATTATCTTTCAGCTCATCAATTGTTTTTGATAAATTTGTAACACGCATCACTGGGACATGTTGAATCGCACCTGTTGACGCTTTTGCGACAGTTTGTGTGAGCGCAACAGAACGTCTCTTAGGGATAATAACTCCATCTACTCCACTTGCATCTGCCGTTCTAATGATCGAACCAAGATTATGTGGGTCTTCTAAACCATCTAAAATAATTATTGTAGAAAGGCCTTCTTTTTCTTTTTGAGATTGAATAAACTGATCAAAATCTGCATATTCGTATGGTGCAATCAGTGCAGCTACACCTTGATGAGGTGCATTTGCTAAATTATCTAATTTGGATTTTGGAACAGTTTGTATAATCAATTTCTGTGCTTTAGCATTTTTTAAAATATCATTAATTTGCTGCTTTCTTATTCCTTCTTGTATCCAAATTTTATTTATTGTATGACCAGACACAATTGCTTCTTTAACAGCGTGTCTACCGACAATAACGATATCTTCCACTATGTTCACTACCTTTCATCAACAATTTGTACAATCGTATCAAGTAACGCATCTAATCGTTCATTTCGATGGTCTAAATAAAGAAATCCTATAACAGCTTCTAAACCTGAACTTTTACGATACGTTTGTACATCTGTATTTTTAGCTTTCGTATAACTTTTAGCGTTACGGCCTCTTCTAACAATATCTAGTTCTTCTTCAGTAAACCATTCTTTTGTTATTAATACCTCGAGCGTTTGTGCTTGGCTTTTTGCAGACACATATTGTTTCGATACTTGGTGTAAGCGATTCGGTTTACTTTGTAATTTAAGCACAATATATTCACGTACATGCTGGTCTAATACAGCATCTCCCATATAAGCTAACGTTAATGGGTTTAATAGCTTTACATCCATATTAACCCCTTCTAAATCTTACACCTTGAGGCGTATCTTCAAGAATAATATTTTGTTCTTTTAGCATATCTCTAATTTCGTCAGCTCGAGCAAAATTTTTATTTTTACGTGCTTCATTACGTTCTTCGATAAGTTTTTCTATGTCTTCATCAAGTAATACATCATTTTCTTTTCCTTCTAATGGCACACCTAATACGTCACTAAAAATGTGATATACTTCTTTAAAGCGCTGAATTACTTTAGTAGATGTTGTATTTTCTAACACATATTTATTAGCTAATTTCGATAAATCATACCATGCAGTTACAGCATTTGCTGTATTAAAATCATCATCCATTACAGCTTCAAATTGTTTTAAAATATCATTAATTTGATCAATATAGTCTGTTTGTGTTTCTAAATCAGTTGCGATTGCTTCTCTTTCTTTAATTAATTGATAACTATTACGTATACGCTCTAATCCACTTTTAGCAGCATTTACTAATTCAACGTTATAGTTGATTGGACTTCTATAATGAACACTGATCATGAAGAAACGTAATACATCTGGATCAATTTCTTTAATAATATCGTGTACTAAAATAAAGTTACCTAATGATTTACTCATTTTTTCATTATCTATATTAATAAAACCATTATGCATCCAATAATTAGCAAAAGGCGCGTGATTGTGTGCTTCAGATTGCGCTATTTCATTTTCATGATGTGGAAATTGTAAATCTGATCCTCCTGCATGGATATCAATTGTTTTTCCCAATTCATGATAAGCCATTACAGAGCATTCAATATGCCATCCTGGACGTCCTTGTCCAAATGGGCTCTCCCAACTAATTTCTCCAGGTTTTGCCTTTTTCCATAGCGTAAAGTCCAATGCATCCTCTTTTTGTTCACCTGCTTCTATACGAGCGCCAACTTTTAAATCATCAATAGACTGATGACTTAATTTACCATATCCATCAAATTTACGGGTTCTAAAATACACATCTCCATTACTTTCATATGCATAACCTTCATCTACAAGTTGTTTAATGAAGTCAATGATTTTATCCATATGATTCATTACTCGCGGATTAGATGTCGCTCTTTTAACATTAAGTGCCCCTACATCTTCATAGAATGCCTTGATATATCGATCAGCAATTTCTGGCACACTTTCATTTAATTCTTTAGACCGATTAATGAGTTTATCATCTACATCAGTAAAATTAGATACGTAATCAACCGTATAGCCTTTATATTCAAAATATCGACGTACCACGTCATAATTAATTGCTGGACGGGCATTACCAATATGAATGTAATTATACACTGTAGGTCCACATACATACATTTTTACCTTACCAGGCTCAATAGGCTTAAACACCTCTTTTTGACGTGTTAAAGTATTATATAATGTAATCATCTTTAATCTCTCCATTCTTAGCTTTTTCCAATTGTCGTTCTAGTTGCTTAATTTGTTCAAATAAAGGGTCAGGCAAATTACGATGATCAAATGTTTTCCCAATTCGTTTTCCTTCTTGTTTAACAATATGACCTGGAATGCCTACAACTGTTGTATAACTTGGCACAGATTGTAAGACTACTGAATTCGCACCAATATTAACATTAGAATTAATTTGGATATTTCCTAAAACTTTTGATCCTGCTGCAATTAAAACATTATCTCCAATATCTGGATGACGCTTTCCTTTTTGTTTACCTGTACCACCAAGTGTCACGCCTTGATAAATAGTTACGTTATCTCCAATCGTACATGTTTCACCAATGACTACACCCATACCATGATCAATAAATAGACGTTTTCCGATTTTTGCTCCAGGATGAATTTCAATTCCTGTAAAAAAGCGAGATACTTGTGAAATCATTCTCGCCAAAACGTAGTGTTTTTTATTATATAATTTATGTGCAATTAAGTGACTCCATACCGCATGCAAGCCTGCATAAGTTGTGATTACTTCAAATGTTGTACGTGCTGCAGGGTCTTGTTCAAATACCATTTTTACATCATCTTTCATTCTTTTTATCAAGACGCTCGCCTCCCCATTTTCTATATATTATGAATATCTTACAGTCCATGTATAATAATTCAAATATTTAAAAAAAGCGCCCCTAACATTAACTGCTAGAGGCGCTATTGCACGGTTCCACTCTTCATTTTAGATAAAGTAAGTTGATGAACATACTAGTCTACCTTATCATACTCATTTCTATATTTAATTGAACATTCAAAGGTGCATTCGATATAGATAATGATATGCTCACAGCAACCGCATACTCTCTAACAACATTATCGTATATTTACTAATCCTTTAACTAACATATGTTTAATTTTATCATAAGAAGTTTTTTATAAAATTTCAAGTTTAAACATGTGTGTCTGACTTATTATATTAACATTGTTTTAAACATATTTTTTTAAACGCGATAGTACTTTTTCTTTTCCTAATACTTCAATTGTATTCGGTAATTCAGGACCATGCATTTGACCAGTCACTGCTACACGAATAGGCATAAATAATTGTTTACCTTTAATACCCGTTTCTTTTTGTACTTCTTTAATCGTTTTTTTAATTTCAGCAGCTTCAAATGGTTCAAGCGCTTCTAATTTACCATATAAATGAGACATTAATTCAGGAACTTGTTCGCCATTTAATACCTCTTGTTCTTCTTCACCTAATTCAGGCATATCATGGAAGAACATTTCTGATAACGGAACAATTTCTCCTGCATAACTCATTTCTTTTTGATAAAGACCAATTAATTTGCGTCCCCATTCTTTATCTTCTTCACTTGGATTTTCAGGAATTAAATTTGCTTTGATCAAGTGTGGTAAAGCAAGCTCAAATACTGTTTCTGTATCTTTTGTTTTCATATATTGGTTGTTAACCCAAGCTAATTTTTGTCTATCAAACATTGCTGGAGATTTAGAAAGACGTTGTTCATCAAAAATCTTAATAAATTCTTCTTTAGAAAAGATCTCATCTTCACCTTCAGGAGACCAACCGAGTAAAGCAATAAAATTGAATAACGCTTCAGGTAAATAACCTAAATCACGATATTGCTCGATAAATTGTAAAATTTGGCCATCTCGTTTACTTAATTTTTTACGTTGTTCATTTACAATTAATGACATATGCGCAAAACGTGGTGATTCCCAACCAAATGCTTCATAAATCATTAATTGCTTAGGTGTATTTGATACATGATCATCTCCACGAATAACATCAGAAATTTCCATATAGTGATCATCTACTGCTACCGCGAAATTATACGTAGGGACGCCATCTTTTTTCACGATAACCCAATCTCCAATATTATTAGAGTCAAAAGAAATTTCTCCTTTAACCATATCATCAAATGTATATGTTTTATCTTTTGGAACACGGAAACGAATAGCGGGTTTGCGTCCTTCAACTTCAAATTGTTGACGTTGTTCTTCAGTTAGATGTGCATGTTTACCGCCATATCGTGGCATTTCTCCACGAGCAATTTGAGCTTCACGTTCTTCTTCTAATTCTTCTTCAGTCATGTAACATTTGTATGCTTTATCTTCATCTAATAATTGTTGAATAAGTGGATTATAGATGTCTGCACGTTCAGACTGACGATAAGGACCATGACCTTTGTCTTTATCGATAGATTCATCCCAATCTAAGCCTAACCATTTTAAGTTATCAAATTGTGAAGATTCTCCATCTTCAAGATTTCTTTTACTATCTGTATCTTCAATACGTACTACAAAATCTCCATCATAATGTTTAGCAAATAAATAATTAAATAATGCAGTTCTTGCATTTCCGATGTGTAAATATCCAGTTGGACTTGGCGCATATCTTACTCTTACGCGTTCACTCATTCGTTTCACTCCTAATTTTGTTATTCATTCTTTATAGCGAATGATTTCTTTCATTAGAAAAAAGTTATCCCAAACAATCTTTAAAGAATCGTTTTTGAATAACTTTAACTTCTAATCTATACTTAGATCAACTTCGCATTTCCTTATTATTGTAGCATTAATTGGCTGGTTTGATAAGTCTATTGCTGTTGTTGTTACGTTACTCATCAATATCTCATAGCGAAAAATGTTATACAATAATTTATAAATGAATACGTTTCACATGAAACCCTTTTCTCTATTCACTTAAGGACTCCTCTATAGTCTTAGCAAATATAATACGACCAGATGATGTTTGTAATAAACTAATGACTTCTAATTCAACCTGTTTACCTATAAGAGATTTGGCATGATCTACAACTACCATTGTTCCATCATCTAGATATCCTACCCCTTGGCCAGGTTCTTTACCCATTTTAGTTAATAAAATATTAAGTCGGTCACCTTGATGAACATTGGGTTTAATTGCTTCTGACAAATCATTAACATTTAATGCAGTAATCCCTTGAACATGACATACCTTATTCAAGTTGAAATCGGTTGTAATGACATGAGCATGATAAACTTGAGCTAATTCAACTAACAGTTTGTCAATATCACTATGAGATTTTTGAGGATGAATCACACGAGTTGGATAGTCTAAATCATAAAGTTGATTTAAAATATCTAATCCACGTTGTCCTTTTTCACGTTTGATACTATCATTAGCATCTGCAACTACTTGTAATTCATTTATAACTCCTTGAGGAATAAGAATTTCTCCATCTATAAATCCGCATTTAATAATATCTAAAATTCTTCCATCAATAATTGCACTTGTATCTAACAGTTTAGGTATGGCGCTGATATTATTTTTAGACATTGAACGTGCTATATTTTCTGGCAAAAACATAAGCATTTCATCACGCTTTTTCAAACCAAACTGGAATCCTAAATAACATAATAATAATGTAATAATAATAGGCACAAGGTGATTTAATATAGAATTTCCTATCATTTCTAAAATAAATGAAACCATTACTGAAATAAATAAACCAACGACTAATCCTAGTGTAGCAAACAAAATTTCAACTGCACTACGTTGCATAATCCACATTTCAGCTTCTTTAAGTAATCGTGTTACTTTATTAATAAATAACCCAAATATTAGAAAGAATACAATCATCCCTATTAAACCATCAACATAATGATTAGTATAAATGGGATGGTTGTTAATACCTAAATCATTTAAAATTTCTGGAATTAACATGATTCCAAATGATGCACCAAGAATGATGTAGATTATAATAATAATTCCTTTTAATACCTTCATACGTTATCACCCCTTTAAATGCCTATGATGAGCGATTACTAAACGCATATGTTAAGGCATCATGTACCGTTGTCACACCAACGACCTGAACACCTTCTGGGAATGTCCATCCACCTATATTCGTTTGGGGAATAATCACTCTCTTAAATCCTAGTTTTGCCGCTTCTTGTACACGTTGCTCGATACGCGATACTCGTCTTACCTCACCAGTTAATCCCACTTCACCAATATAACAATCCAAACCATCTACGGCTTTATCTTTAAAACTTGAAGCAGTCGCTACAATAATACTTAAATCTACAGCCGGTTCAGTAAGTCTCACTCCACCCGCTACTTTAATGTAAGCATCTTGTTGTTGTAAAAGATAATTTTCTTTTTTCTCTAAAACAGCCATAAGTAAGCTAAGTCGATTGTGGTCGATGCCTGTGGCCATTCGTCTTGGATTATTAAATGTAGTAGGTGTTACTAGAGATTGCACCTCAATCAATAGTGGTCGTGTGCCTTCCATAGTAGCCACAATTGTTGATCCTGGAACATTTGTAGAGCGTTCTTCTAAAAACATTTCTGAAGGGTTTTGTACCCCTTTCAAACCACTTTGTTTCATTTCAAAAATACCCATTTCATTTGTTGAACCAAAACGATTTTTAACTGCTCTTAGAATTCGATAAGCATGGTGTTCATCACCTTCGAAGTATAAAACTGTATCTACCATATGTTCTAATAGTCTTGGACCAGCAATTTGCCCTTCTTTTGTTACGTGACCTACTATAAAAGTTGCGATATTCATTTGTTTTGCAATATTCATTAAACTTTGTGTACTTTCTCGAACTTGTGATACTGAGCCAGGTGCTGAACTAATCTCAGGATGATAAATCGTTTGAATTGAATCGACAACAAGTATGTCTGGGCGCTCTTGTTCCACGGTTTGATGAATAACTTCTAAATCTGTTTCAGCTAGTACATTTAAATTACTAGAGTCTTCCTCTAGACGATCTGCACGCAATTTCGTTTGATTTAGTGATTCTTCACCCGTGATATAAAGTACATTAAGTTTCTGTGATAACGATGCACAAATCTGTAATAATAATGTAGATTTCCCAATACCCGGGTCGCCGCCAATCAGTACGAGTGATCCACTAACAATTCCACCACCAAGTACACGATTAAATTCTTTAGAGTCCGTTTGAACTCTCGGTGTTGTCTCATGCTTAATACTATTTAATTTCTGTACTTTTGCTTGTGTCTCTTTTGCTTTTACGCCATGCTTTGGATTGGAAGTCTTTTCAATAATTTCCTCCATTTGATTCCAAGCACCACAATTCGGACATTTTCCCATCCATTTAGGAGACTGATATCCACAAGCCATACATTCGAAAATTACTTTTTTCTTGGCCAAAACTGCACCTCCGATTTTTTTGAACATATCTATTTTATATGTATCCAGTTATAATGACAAATTTAAATATATATATAAATGAAAAGAAGAGTCTAGGATTTAATGACTCCTAGACTCTGAATTTAAGCTCTTTTTATTCTTCTGTTGCTGGTTCTTTTGTATCTTCTATATTATTTTCTTGTTTATCATGGATATCATATTTGAATTCATTACCATCATGATCAATTGTGACTTCTTTTCCTTCAATTTGATTACCATCAAGTATCAATTCACTTAAATTATCTTCAACTGTTTTTTGAATTGCTCTAATTAATGGACGAGCACCGTATTCTGGATCATATCCTTCTTCGGCAATTTTTTCTTTAGCTTTATCAGTAACTACAATATTAATATCTTGTTCTGATAAACGTTTTGTTAATTTATTTACCATCATAGTCACAATTTCTTTAAGTTCATCTTTTGTTAATTTATGGAAAACAATAATATCATCTACACGGTTTAAGAACTCAGGACGGAATGAATTTTTAAGTTCTTTCATCATAGTTCTACGAATTGTTTCATAATCTTGTCCTTCAGATGCACCACCGAATCCAGCGAAACGTTGATCTTGTAGTTCTTGTGCTCCTACATTTGATGTCATAATAATAACAGTATTACGGAAATCAACTTGACGCCCTTTTGTATCAGTTAGATGTCCATCATCAAGTACTTGTAATAAGATATTAAACACATCTGGATGCGCTTTTTCAATTTCATCAAATAGGATAACAGAATATGGCTTACGTCTAACTTTTTCAGTTAATTGACCACCATCATCATGGCCTACATAACCTGGAGGCGCTCCAACTAAACGACTCACAGCATGTTTCTCCATAAATTCACTCATATCAACACGTATCATTGCGTCTTCTTCACCAAACATTGATTCAGCTAATGCACGTGCAAGTTCTGTTTTACCTACACCAGTTGGTCCTAAGAAAATGAAACTACCGATTGGACGTTTAGGATCTTTTAGGCCTGCACGTGCACGACGAACTGCTTTACTAATAGAAGTTACAGCATCGTTTTGTCCAATTACTCGATCATGTAATGTTTCTTCTAAATTAAGCAAACGATCTGACTCTGTTTCATTAATTCTAGTTAATGGAATCCCTGTCCATCCTGCAATAACTTCAGCAATATCTTCTTTAGATAATGATGTTGATTGTCCGCCTTGAGATGTCTTCCATTCATTTTTAGCATCTTCATATTGTTTTTCAAGTTTTGATTGTTTATCTCTTAAGTTAGCTGCATTTTCAAATTCTTGTGCATGGACGGCAGCATCTTTTTCATTTTTAACTTTTTCAATTTCTTGTTCAATCTCTTTTAAATTATTTGGAGTTGTGTGACTTTTTAGTCTCACTTTTGAACTTGCTTCATCAATCAAATCAATTGCTTTATCTGGTAGGAAACGATCAGATACATAACGGTTACTTAATTTAGCAGCCGCTTCCAGTGCTTCATCAGAAATATTAATACGATGATGAGCTTCGTAGCGATCACGTAAACCTTTTAGAATAGCAACAGTATCTTCTACAGAAGGTTCATCAACTTGAATAGGTTGGAAACGACGTTCTAATGCAGCATCTTTTTCGATGTTTTTACGATATTCATCTAATGTTGTTGCACCAATGCATTGTAATTCACCACGCGCTAACGCTGGTTTTAAAATATTAGATGCATCAATTGCACCTTCTGCGCCACCAGCACCAACTAGTGTATGCAATTCATCAATGAATAAAATGACATTACCTGCATGATGGATTTCATCCATGACTTTTTTCAAACGTTCTTCGAATTCACCACGATATTTAGTACCTGCCACGACTGTTCCCATATCTAGTGACATTACACGTTTATTTTTTAGCGTTTCTGGCACTTCATTATTTACAATAGCTTGTGCAAGACCTTCAGCAATGGCTGTTTTACCTACACCTGGTTCACCAATAAGTACAGGGTTATTTTTAGTTCTACGACTTAATACTTCAATAACACGTGTAATTTCTTTATCTCTACCCACAACTGGATCTAACGTACCGTCTTTAGCAATAACTGTTAAGTCTCGTGCTAGTCCATCCAATGTAGGAGTGTTGTTTGATTTATTTGCAGTTGCATTTTTAGTATTCATTTCAGGACTACCTAATGCTTTCACTACTTGTGCACGTGCTTTTGTAATATTCAAATCTAAGTTAGCAAATACACGTGCTGCTACTCCTTCATTTTCACGAATTAAACCTAATAAAATATGTTCTGTACCTACAAAATTATGATGCAATTTTCTTGCCTCATCCATTGATAGTTCAATGACTTTTTTAGCTCTTGGTGTATAGTGCAACGTACCAGAATGTTCTTGACCATGACCGATTAATTTTTCAACTTCTTCAATAACTTTATCTTCAGTAATATTAAAACTTTCAAGTACTTTAGCAGCAATACCTTCTGGTTCTTTCATTAATCCAAGTAGTAAGTGCTCAGTACCAATGTTCGAATGATTTAAACGAATTGCTTCTTCTTGTGCATGTGCTAATACACGTTGTGCGCGTTCAGTTAATCTACCAAATAACATATCGTTTACAACCTCCTAATTTGTATGTTTTCTTAATATATTTGCCCGTTTTTCATTTACAGATACGTTTTCATCTTCATCATTATATAAAAACGCAGATTGGATACTTACCATTAATTCATTAAACTTAAAGTTACTTAAATTTAAATATCCTAAATCTATGCCTAACTTAATTTCACTTAATCTATATGACGCTTCTTCCATTGATATCATACGGCTATTTTGTAATATTCCTAACGAACGATAAATACGGTCAAGCGTTTCTAATTCACTATATTGTGTCAAACGTTCACGAATTTGCATTTCTTCATTAATAATTTGTTGAACTACTTCTGTCAGCTGGTCAATAATATCTTCTTCTGTCTTACCTAATGTAAGTTGATTTGAAATTTGATAAATATGACCATAAACTTGTGAACCCTCTCCATATATACCTCGAATCGTAAATCCAAAACGATTAATTGTTTGTGCAATACGATTCATACGTTTCATTATAGATAATCCAGGTAAATGAAGCATCACACTTGCTCGCATTCCAGTCCCAATATTTGTAGGACAAGTAGTTAAATAACCTAAATCTTCATCGAAACTAATTTCTAATTGTTCATCAAGAATATCATCAATTTCTGAAGCTTTTTGATATAAATCTGTCAGAGATAAATCATTACCCATTGCTTGAATTCGTACATGATCTTCTTCATTAATCATAATACTCAAAGATTCATCGTCATTTAATAACACCGCTGAAGCAGGTTGTTTAATCAATTCTTTACTAATAAGATGTTTAGCCACTAACTTCATCTTACTTTGTTGGTCCATGGTATCTAAACGCATTAAAGATAAATTAGGTAGTGCATCTTGCACTTCATTGATTACTCTAAAACCTGCTTGTTCAGATGGAAACATTAAAGGATGAACATGATTTTCTAAATTACGTGCTAAACGAATACGCGAAGACATTACAATGGGAGATTCATCTGTTTCTTTCATCCATTCACTAATATGTGCACCCATATCATTCATCATGCTCCATCTCGCTTTCATGTTTCAAGGCTTTAATTTCATCTCTAATGACAGCTGCTTCTTCAAATTTTTGCTTTTCAATTAATATATTTAAGTAATTCGTTTTTTCTTCAATTTGTTTTTTTATTGCCAGTTTATGATGTGAAGAACGAGGCATCTTGCCTACATGTTCAAATTGTCCACCTTGTACTCGTCTTACAATATCAACAATATCCTCTTTAAATACTGCATAGCAATTTGCACATCCAAATTTACCTACATGAGCTATATCTTTCAATGTCATATTACATGTAGGACATCGTTTTTCTTCTTGAAATGCTACTTCATGAAAATTTAATCCGTGTTTAGTTGCTAAATGTTGTAAGATTTGTTTGACTACAAAGGCTTCTTCAATATCATCTTGAAACTCTGAATGTGACGCAGCATGTTCTTGTTGATTCCAAGGTTGCTCTCCTTGCGCACATTCTGAACACACCCACTTTTCAGAGGTACCATCTTTACTTTTTACTGTGAGTTTAACCTCTGCTTCATTTAAATGACAATTTTCGCAAAGCACACATAGACACCTCGCATTTCTTTATTATTTATTAATAGTAATTAATGATAGGTAATAATCGTTTGAGAATATTTGCTCTAATAATATCTCTAGAAACAACATCCATTGATAGTGTTTCACGATCAATAATCACTTGAATCATTCTTGCTTCTCTATCACTAATTAATCCTTTATCTAACAAACCATCAATTATATAATATGCTTGCTGTTGAGATATAGAAGGACCAATTAATTGCAATAGATGATTAATATAACCCGTTGCATCTTTATTTTCAATTTTTGTGATTCGGATATATCCTCCTCCACCACGTTTACTTTCTATTTCATAACCATGTTCATTTGTAAATCTCGTTTTAATAACATAGTTGAGTTGAGAAGGCACACAATCGAAACGTTGAGCAATATTAGCTCTTTGAATTTCTACCATATCTTCATTACTTTCTTCAAATAATTGTTTAATGTATTGTTCAATGATGTCAGACATGTTGTGCATGATTTACCACCCCTTTTGACCTTCTTTGACTATATTATATGACCAACTTTGACCTTTTTCAACCAATTTGTTTTTTTATTTAAAAATATTAATGTTACTTCTATTATTTTATTGTATTATATAAGATAAAGAGAATTTTAAAGGAGTAGAATTATGCATATTCTTATTGGGATCATTGGGATTATTGTCTTTTTAGCGCTGGCATTTTTATTTAGTTCAGATAAAAAGAATGTTCGTTGGCATTATGTTGGATTATTATTAATTATTCAACTTATATTCGCATTTATTCTTTTGAAAACGACTGCTGGTATTACAATTATTGGTGGTATTTCAAATGGATTTAACTATTTGTTACAAAAAGCTGCTGAAGGGGTTAATTTTGTTTTTGGAGGATTTAAATTTGTAGATCCAAAAAATCCACCATTCTTCTTTAGTGTCTTATTACCAATCGTATTTATTTCGGCATTAATTGGTATTTTACAATATACTAGAATTCTTCCATGGATTATTAATGTGTTAGGGTTCTTAATCTCTAAAATTAATGGTATGGGGCGTTTAGAATCATATAATGCAGTAGCAGCTGCGATTCTTGGCCAATCTGAAGTATTTATTTCATTAAAACAACAATTACCATATATACCTAAACAACGTTTATATACTTTAACTGCTTCTGCAATGTCTACTGTATCTGCATCTATTATCGGTGCATATTTTACATTGATTGAACCTAAATACGTTGTTACAGCGGTTGTATTAAACTTATTTGGTGGCTTCATTATTGCTTCTATTATTAACCCTTATACAGTTAATGAAGAAGATGATAAATTGCTAGTGGATGAATCAGAAACTAAAAAACAATCATTTTTTGAAATGTTAGGTGAATATATTTTAGATGGTTTCAAAGTAGCAGTTATCGTTGGTGCAATGTTAATTGGCTACATTGCAATCATTGCTTTATTAAATGGCCTTGTAAGTGGTATTTTTAGTTTAATTTCTGGCGGAGCAATCAAATGGGATTTCCAAACGTTAATTGGTTTTGTGTTTGCGCCATTTGCTTTCTTAGCAGGTGTTCCTTGGCAGGATGCAGTTAAATCAGGTTCTGTGATGGCAACAAAATTATTATCTAATGAATTTGTTGCTATGCAATCACTTGGAAGCTTGAAGGATATTTCTGAACATGCAAAAGGTATTACGTCTGTATTTCTAGTTTCATTTGCTAACTTTAGTTCTATTGGTATCATTTCTGGTGCGATTAAATCACTTAACTCTGAAAAAGGTGATGTCGTAGCACGTTTTGGTATTAAGTTATTATTCGGTGCAACACTTGTATCATTTATTTCAGCTGCTATCGCTGGATTCTTCATTTAATAAGAAAAAGCTTGAGACTTTAATCTCAAGCTTTTTTTTATTTAACTATATGTTCAATAAAATACTGAGTTATACGATAATCATCTGTTAATTCTGGATGGAAAGACACACCTAGGTATTTCCCTTGCTTAACAGCTACTATTTTATCACTAATAGAACTTAATATTTCTACATTATTTTCTACACTAACAATATGTGGTGCTCTTATAAAGACACCTTCTATATCTTTTGCAATACCTTTAACATCTAACTCAGCTTCAAAACTATCTACTTGTCTACCAAAGGAATTACGCGCAACAGTAATATCTAATTTTTTTAGATATCCTGTCTCACCTTCTACATCTTTTGCAAGCACAATAAGACCTGCGCAAGTTCCAAACATTGGTAAATCAGATTGTTGTAATTTTTCTTTAAAGCCATATAAATCCATAAGTCTTCTTAAAGTTGTAGATTCACCACCAGGGAGAATAAGACCATCAATTTCATCTAATTGTTCAACTTTCTTAACTGCTATACCTTCGTGACCACTTAATTCAATGTGACGAATATGTTCACGTACTGCACCTTGTAACGCTAATACACCAATCTTCATAAATTACCAACCACGCTCTTGCATACGTTCTTCTAATGAGATTTTATTTATATCTAAACCTTTCATTGCAGTTCCTAATTCAGCTGCTAATTTTCCAATTAATTCATAATCTTGATAATGAGTTGTAGCTTGAACAATAGCTTTTGCAAATTTTTCTGGAGCTTCAGATTTAAAAATACCTGAACCCACAAATACCCCATCAGCACCTAATTCCATCATTAAGGCAGCATCTTGAGGTGTTGCTACACCACCCGCTGCAAAGTTTACTACTGGTAAACGACCTTCTTCTTTAATTTGTTTTAATACATTATATGGTGCACCTAATTCTTTGGCATAAGTCATAATTTCATCGTCATTCATTACAGTTAGACAACTAACCTCAGAATTAACTTTTCTCATGTGACGTACAGCTTCTACAATATTACCTGTTCCAGGTTCTCCTTTAGTACGTAACATCGCTGCACCTTCGCCAATACGTCGTGCTGCTTCACCTAAATTACGGCAACCACAAACAAATGGTACAGTAAATTGATCTTTTCTTAAATGAAATTCTTCATCTGCAGGAGTAAGAACTTCAGATTCATCAATATAGTCTACACCCATAGCTTCTAATACACGTGCTTCTGTAATATGACCAATACGTGCTTTAGCCATTACTGGAATTGAAACAGCATTCATTACTTCTTCAACAATTTTAGGATTGGCACTACGTGCTACACCACCAGCTGCTCTAATATCAGATGGTACGCGTTCTAAGGCCATAACTGCTACTGCTCCAGCTTCCTCTGCGATTCTAGCTTGTTCAGCATTCACAACATCCATAATGACGCCGCCTTTTTGCATTTCAGCCATACCGCGTTTAACTCTTTCAGATCCTACAATTTTAGACATTTATAAAACCCCTTTTCAATTGATTAAATCCATTTTAAAATATAAACTGATGTTTAAAAAGGTACAATTTTAATAAAAAATTAGGGGTCAGATTTATGACGAAGAAAAAATCATTATATATTTCTTTATATGAAAAGCTAAAAAAACAAATTATTGAAGGTGTATATGAATCAAACGATAAATTTCCATCTAAAAGACAGTTGAGTCAACATTTATCACTTAGTCATACTACAATTGAGCATGCCTATCAGTTACTTTTAGATGAAGGATTTATATACTCAAAACCACGTTCAGGTTATTATGTTTCAGAAATTCAATCATTACCAGTAACAAATAGTTATCCTGAAATAAGTGATATATTAGAAACTGATAAGACTACACAGAAAAATACGTATCAGTATCAATTCAATTTAGCTGAAATTGATGCTGAACATTTTCCTAGCCATTTATTTAAAAGGTATGCTAAAGAAGTATTTGAAGAAGATCAACTTGCCCTTTTGAGTAAAGGAAGCGTTCAGGGAGAATTTAACTTAAGACAGCAAATTTCTCATTATTTATTTAATAGTAGAGGAGTATCTTGTCATCCAGATCAAATCATAATTGGCTCTTCAACTGAACAATTATTAAATATGGTCACTGATTTATTAAAAGATTCATCATTTATTATAGAACAACCTAGTTATCCACCAATTAAACATGTACTGGATAAGCATAGAATAAGTTATACACAAGCTAGAGTAGAAAAAGATGGAATTAATATCGATGAAGTCTTTCAAAAAAATAATGATATTTTATATATCACACCATCTCATCAATTTCCAACAGGATATGTGATGAGTTTAAAGAAGCGCACACAACTTATAAAATGGGCACAACAAAAGAAAGAACGATATATTATTGAAGATGATTATGATTCAGAATTTAGATATTTCGGAAAACCTATTCCAGCATTACAGAATTTAGATAAAAAACAAAAAGTAATATATATTAGTACATTTTCGAAATCGCTTTATCCAAGTTGTCGTATGGCATACATTGTCTTACCAAATAAACTGCTAAAATTATTCCGAGAGATGAAATATGTTGAAAGCAATACTGTGCCTGTACATCTACAACATATGGTAGCACAATTTATGGCAACTGGTAGCTTTGAACGTCATCTTAATAAAATGAGAAGAATATATAAAAATAAATTAACTTTTATTTTAGAAAAACTAACACCATATAAAGGACAATTGAAAATTGAAGGCGCACTAACAGGAATGCACTTCACACTTGTAGTTAAAAATAATTTAACATTAAATGAATGCATAAAAAGAACGAAAAAATGCAATCTTAAATTAACGCCTTATCCTTATAGCAACAAAAAAGCACAACCTCCTACCTTCTTAATTGGCTTTGGAGGTATCCCAGAAGAAAAATTAGAGAAGCATGTTAATGCGCTTATTAAAGCACTTACTGTTTAAATAGAAGAAATAAGTTCTGACTCATTTTGGATTGGTAGTCATTGAACGTGAACTTTTTTAAGAAGTCACTATGCTAGCAATCCTTAGTGTATATTCATTTAGTCATCTTTTAATTAGTTATATATAGATATATATTTTAAAATAAAAAAAGAGACCTCACGGTCTCAATATCA